>NZ_JBFBJL010000010.1:0-203567 GCF_040686075.1 Streptomyces sp. NPDC086519 | reverse complement strand
GTCCGCCACCTTGCGGGTGGCGGACGGACCGTGGCCGGTCGAGCACGTCCTGATGCAGGGATCAGGGACGGACGGTGCCGGCAACGGGTTCGGGGCTGTCCTCGTGGCCGGTCACCTCGTGTCCGGCCCCACCGTGGGCGTGCAGGCCGATCATGCCGAAGGCGGTGAGTGCCGCGGCGACGGCGGCTGCCACCCCGCACACCAGGTACGCGGTGGAGAAACCGCTGCCCAGGGCGTCGAGGGCAAGGCCGTGGGCGGCGGAGCCCGGGACGGTGGGCGGCAGGTTGTTCACGGCGAGGGGCCCGTCGGTCGCGGCGATCTCGCGGGCCGCCGCCCGCTGGGCGGTCGGCAGGCCGGCGCCGGAGAGGTTCGTCGCGAACGTCGATCCCGCGCTGCTGAGGGCGACAGCGCCGACGACGACCGGGCCGAGGACGAAGCCGAGGTCGCGCAGCATGTTGGTGGTGGCGCTGGCCATGCCCGCCAGGTTCGGGGGCACGCTGTTCAGCGCCACGGCCGTCACCGAGCTGATGCTCAGGGCGAAACCGATGCCGATCAGCAGGGCGGGCGCGATGAAGGCGCCGAGCCCCGGGTCGTTGACGTCCAGTCGGGTGAACAGCAGGCAGCCGGCCGCCATCAGCACGAATCCGGAGGTCAGCAGCCAGGCCGGGGCGACCTGGTGCAGGAGACGCGAGACGAGGGGGATGAGCACGAAGGCCGGCCCCTGTAGGAGCAGGAAGAGGATGCCGACGCGCATCGGGTCCTGGTGCTGTACGGGACCCATCCACATGCTGGTCGCGAAGCAGGCGCCGAGGAAGGCGAGCATCCCGATGACCGCGGCGGCGGACGACACGGTGAACGCCCGGTTGCGGAACAGCTTCAGGTCGAAGATCGGGGAGTCGGCTCCCAGTTCCACCACGACGAACCCGGCGAGGAAGCAGACGCCGAGAGCGAAGGAGAGCATGACGGGCAGGGTGCCCCAGCCCGACTCGGGCCCTTCGACGGCGCCGAACAGCACCAGGACGAGACCGATGGCGAAGGTGATCTGACCGGACACGTCGAACCTGCGGCTCTGGGGTGCCCTCGACTCCGTGGCCAGCACCAGGGTGAGCACCATGCTGACCAGGGCGAGTCCGACAAGCACCCAGAAGGAGCCGCGCCACGACCCGATCTTGGCGAACATGCCGCCGATCAAGGGCGAGACGGCGGCGCCGGCGGACAGGAAGCCGCTCCACAGCGCCACCGCGTGCGCCCGCTGCCGCATGCCGCGGGACAGGGCGGTGATCGCGGTGAGCGAGCCGGGGAACATGGCGCCGGCGCCGAGTCCGTTCAGGCCGGCGCCGATCCACAGCACCTGGACGGTGGGTGCGAGAGCGGCGACGGTGCTGCCCACGGCGACCAGGGCCGTGCCGGCCACGACGAGCCTGCGCCGCCCGAACAGGTCACCGAGGACACCGAAGGTGAACTCGAAGCAGACCACGGCGATCATGAACGCCGCGGTGATCCAGGTCAGCTGGGATCCGTGGGTGTTCAGGTCCTCCTGGAAGAGCCCGTTCAGCGAGGCCGGCAGCGCGTTCGCGACCTGGGCCACGAAGACGGCGCCGCAGGCGGCAGCCAGTGTTGCCGCGTAGCCCGGCGTCCGGGCGGCCCCCGCGGTTGGGCCGGGGGACACGACTGTCCCGTTGTTGAGCGTCATTGCTGTTCTTTCTGGCTGGGGAAGTAGGGCGTCCCGGGACGGGAGCCACGAGAGCGTTCAAGGGCTCGGCTCTGCGTACGCGGTGGGGGGAGCGGGGGCGCGGCGCGAGTCGGGCGCGCTGCCGTGGAGAATGACACTCGCTTTACGTCACGTCAATGATATGTGCGGCCTAGTAAGAAAACAGAGTCCATGAAAGCCAGATGACTGAGGTGTTCACTGGTGCCGCGGCATGTCCTGCTCCAGGGCGTGTGCGGCGGCTTCCAGGGCCGTGACCAGCGGCTGGAGCTGGTGCGGGTCGTAGCGCACGCTGGGCATCGAGACGGAGAGGCCGGCCACCGCGGTGCCGTCCCGGTCGCGCACGGGGACACC
This sequence comes from Streptomyces sp. NPDC086519, assembly GCF_040686075.1. Taxonomy (NCBI): domain Bacteria; kingdom Bacillati; phylum Actinomycetota; class Actinomycetes; order Kitasatosporales; family Streptomycetaceae; genus Streptomyces; species Streptomyces sp. NPDC086519. The sequence continues at coordinate 201,505 of NZ_JBFBJL010000010.1, read as the reverse complement.
GACGGCGACGAGACCGCGTTCGGACCGCTCCCTGTTGACGGCGAAGCCGTTGCGCCGCAGTCGCTTCAGCTCCGTCCGCAGCCGGGTGAGGTCGGGGCGGTCTGCCGGGCGGTCGCGGTAGCGCTCGGGGGCGTAGACCTCCTCCAGTTCCTCGTCGGTGAGGTCGGCGAGCAGGAGCAGGCCGGCTGTGGTGCGGTGCGCCGGGAACACCATGCCCTCCCGGGAGCCCACCCGCAGGGCCTGCCGGGACTCGACGCTGGCGATGAACCGGGCTGTGTCCCCGGTCCGCACGATCAGGTTCGTGGTCTCGTCGAAAAGATCGACGATCCGGTGGAGATGCGGGAGGGCTGCCGCGCGCAGCCGTGACACGAGGGACTGCGAGTGCGCGGCCAGTTCCAGTACCGGGCCCGCGCGATAGACGCGGTCCTCGCCCCGCACGGCGAAGTCCCGGTAGACGAGCATCGCCAGGATGCGGTGGGCCGTCGACCGGGCGACCCCCAGGCGCTCGGCGAGCTGTGCCACGGTCGCGTCGCCTTCCATCTGCAGGATGGTCGCCGCCCGCAGCGCGTGGTCCACGCTGGCGATGGGATAGGGCGGCGGCGTCTTCAGCGGCTTGTCCATGGTGACCTCCGTGTTCTGCTCTCCAGAATCTCCATGCTCCCCCAGCAGACACGCGGCACGCTGAGGCTGTGACTGAGTCCTCCATCACCCAAGACACCGCCGCGGGTTCCCCGGTCCGGCTGCAGGCCGTCGGCACGGACGGACAGCCCGAGGTCACCCCCGCCCTCGAAGCGCTGTACCGGAACTTCGAACAGGAACTGCTCGTCCCGCTGTGGACCGAGATCGGTGACCTGATGCCGGCCCACCCGCGCTCGCGCGCCGTGCCGCACCTGTGGCGCTGGGAGCGGCTGCGGGAGCTCGCCGCTCAGGCCGGCGACCTGGTCCCGGTCGGCCGCGGCGGCGAGCGCCGGGCCATCGCGCTGGCCAACCCCTCGCTCGGCGGCAGGCCCTTCGCCACGCCGACGCTGTGGGCGGCCATCCAGTACCTCATGCCCGGTGAGGACGCCCCGGAGCACCGGCACACCCAGCACGCCTTTCGCTTCGTCGTCGAGGGCTCCGGCGTGTGGACGGTCGTCGGCGGAGACCCCGTCCCCATGAACCGTGGCGACTTCCTGCCGCAGGCCGGCTGGAACTGGCACGCCCACCACAACGCCAGCAGCGAGCCGATGGCGTGGATCGACGGCCTGGACATCCCCTTCCAGTACCTCACCGAGGCGCAGTTCTTCGAGTTCGGCCGCGACGAGATCAGCGACGCCGAGCGGACCACCCCGCAGCGGTCCCGCTCCGAGAGGCTGTGGGGCCACCCGGGCCTGCGCCCGCTGTCGGCCGCCCCGGGCAGCCCCCTGCTGTCGTACAAGTGGGAGCACACCAACGCCGCCCTGCGCGACCAGCTCCTGCTGGAGAAGGCGGGCTTCGGCGGCACCGTCGAGCCAGGCCACGCCGCGGTGCGCTACTGCAACCCGCACGACGGCTCCGACGTCCTGCCGACCGTCCGCGCCGAGTTCCACCGCATCGCCCGTGGCACCGAGACCGCGCCGGTGCGCGAGACCGGCTCCTCGGTCTACCAGGTCTTCGACGGCTCCGGCATCGTCACCGTCGGCGACAGGTCGTGGTCGGTGACGCGCGGCGACCTGTTCGTCGTCCCGTCCTGGGAGCCGTTCGCCGCCAGGTCCGAGGCCGGTACGACCGACTCCGACGAGGCCGCCCTCGACCTCTTCCGCTTCTCCGACGCGCCCGTCTTCGAGGCGCTCCACCTCCACCGCACCCAGAAGGACGCCTGACGATGAAGCTCGCCACCCTCCGCACCGCCGACGGCACCCGGGCGGTCCGCCTCGACGGCGACCTCCTGGTCGACCTCGGGTACGCCGACCTGGGGGAGCTGTTCGCCGAGGACGACTGGCAGGACCAGGCCGCCGCCGCGTCCGGCACCGCCTACCCGGTCGAGGGCGCGGACTTCGCGCCGGTCGTCCCGAACCCCTCCAAGGTCGTCTGCGTCGGCCACAACTACACCAACCACATCAAGGAGATGGGCCGCGGGCTGCCGGACTACCCGACGCTCTTCCCGAAGTTCGCCGACACCCTTCTCGGCGCCGGCGACGACATCGTCAAGCCGGCCGAGACCGACGCCCTGGACTGGGAGGTCGAGCTGGCCGTCGTGATCGGCAAGGCGGTGCGCCGCGCCGACGAGCAGCAGGCCGCCGACGCCATCGCCGGTTTCACCGTCATGAACGACATCTCGGTGCGCGACTGGCAGTTCCGCACCATCGAGTGGACCCAGGGCAAGATCTGGGAGGCCACCACCCCGGTCGGCCCCTACGTCGTCACCCCCGACGAGACCGGCGGCGTCCGCCCCGCGCTCCGGGTGCAGACGACCGTCGACGGCGCGGTCATGCAGCAGGACGACACCGGCACGCTGCTGTTCGACCCGGTCTTCCTGGTCCAGTACATCTCCACCGTCATCACCCTGCGCCCGGGCGACATCATCGCCACCGGCACCCCGGCCGGCGTGGGCAACGCCCGCGACCCCAAGGTCTTCCTGCTTCCCGGCCAGACCGTGGTCACCGAGATCGCCGGCCTGGGCGCCTGCACCAACAAGGTGGTCGAGGCATGACCACCGCCACGCGGACCCTCACCGACGCGCGCGCCTGGGCCGGCGCCGGTACCGAGCTGATGCTCGATGCCGTCGCGGGCCTGGACGAGGACGGTTTCTCGGCCCCCAGCATGCTGCCGGGCTGGACCCGCAAGCACCTCGTCGCGCACGCCGCCGCCAACGCCGACGCCCTGGGCAACCTCGTCCACTGGGCGGCCACCGGAGAGGAGACGCCGATGTACGCCTCCGCCGAGGAGCGCGCCGCCGGCATCGACAGGGGTCCGACCCTGTCGGCCGACGAGCTGCGCTCCTGGCTGACCGCGTCCGCGCACCGGCTCGCCGCGGGGCTCGACCGGCTCACCGACGAGCAGTGGCAGCACCAGGTCGTCACCGCCCAGGGGCGCACCGTCCCCGCCACCGAGTTGCCGTGGATGCGCGCCCGCGAGGTATGTGTGCACGCCGTCGACCTCGGCACCGGCGTCGTCACCTTCGCCGACCTGCCAAGGGGCTTTCTGGCCGCCCTGGTCGGCGAGATCCGCGCCAAGCGCGGTCTGACCGAGCTGCCCGACGGTCCGCTGCCCGCGGTCGCCGCCTGGCTGGCCGGTCGTCCCCACTCGCTCGCCGACGCCCCTGAGCTCGGCCCGTGGCTCTGAGGAGCGACTCCCATGTCCCATCCTGATGTGATCGTCGTCGGCGGCGGCATCGGCGGCCTCGGCGCGGCGTTCTCGCTGACCCGCCAGGGCCTCGGCGTCCGCCTGCTGGAGAGTGCCCCCGCCTTCGGCGAGGTCGGCGCCGGCATCCAGCTCGCCCCCAACTGCACCCGGATCCTCGACGACTACGGACTCCTCGAGGAGGCCAAGAGCCTCGGCGTCGTCCCGGACACGATGGTCATGCGCGACGCCGTCGACGGCGGCGAACTGACCCGGCTCGACCTGCGGGACCTGGAGAAGCGCTACGGCTGTCCGTACCTGGTCATCCACCGCAGCGACCTGCACGGCCTGCTGTTGCGCGCCTGCGAGCGCGTCGGCGTCGAGCTGATCAACGACGCGCACGTGACCTCGTACCAGAACACCGACGGCGGCGCCCAGGTGACCCTGGCCTCCGGCGAGACGCACGAGGCCGGTGTCGTGATCGCGGCCGACGGCCTGCACTCCGTCGCCCGCAAGCTGCTCGTCGACGACCAGCCCGTCTCCTCGGCGTACGTCGCCTACCGCGGCACCGTCCCCGCCGAACTGGAGCGGGTGAAGTCCGTGGACCTCGGCGAGGTCGTGGTCTACGTCGGCCCCGGCTGCCACTTCGTCCACTACGGCCTGCGCGGTGGCGAGATGCTCAACCAGGTCGCGGTCTTCGAGTCGCCCAAGGCGCTGGCCGGCCAGGAGGACTGGGGCACCCCGGACGAGCTCGACGCCGCCTTCGCCAGGACCTGCGGTTTCGTGCGGGACGGCCTGCCGTTCATGTGGCGCGACAAGTGGTGGCGGATGTTCGACCGCGACCCGGTCATGAACTGGGTCCACGGCCGGATCGCCCTGCTCGGCGACTCCGCGCACCCGCCACTGCAGTACATCGCGCAGGGCGCGATCATGGCCATCGAGGACGGCTGGGTCCTGAGCGAGCACGTCGCCCGCCACCGTGCCGAGGACGGCACGGTCGACTGGGACGCCGCGCTCGCCGCCTACCAGGCGGTCCGCCCGGAGCACTGCCGCCGTGTGCTGAGCACCTCCCGCAAGTGGGGCGAGCTGTGGCACCTCGGCGGCGTCGCCCGCGAGCAGCGCAACGCGCTGCTGCGCGCCCGGGACACCTACGACTACTCGTTCGTGGACTGGCTGTACGGTCCGACCGCGCTGACCCCGGACCAGGAGCCGCCCATGTTCGAGCCGGTCCCGCTGTCCTCCGCGGCCCCGCTGACGGCCGTGGAAGACAGCGCGGCGTGAGCGACGCCCGTCTGTCCGCGGCTGCCCGTACCCCGTGCGGCCGCTTCGACGGAGCCCTCGCGGGGCGGGTCCCGATGATCTCGCCGCGACCGCGCTGACCGGGCCGCTCGCCCAGGCGCCCGACCCGGACCGGGCCGCGATCGGCGACGTGGTGGGGGGCAGCGCCGACGGCGCCGGCGAGGACAACCGCAACGTCGGCCGCACGGCCGCGCTGCTCGCCGGAGTGCCGGTGAGCGTGCCCGCCACCACCGTGCACCGGCTGCGCGGCCCCCGCCCCGACGCGTGGATCATCCCCTCGCGCGCCCCGGCCGCGCCTTCCCCGCGGGCGACGTCACGGCCGTCTCCACGACGCCGGGCCGGCGGCCGGCCGTCCCGCGATGCCGGCGGAGTGGACGGTGCCGGTGGGGGAGTGCGGCTTTACAGCCCGGCAGTGATCCATGCGGGGTGTGCGGCCGCAGGCCGGTGTGTACGGCCGGCGCGTTAGGATCTCCGTCATGGCGAACCTTCGACAGGCGCAGAAGCAGATGACGCGCCGCCTCCTGCTGGAGTCGGGGCTCGAACTGTTCACCACGAAGGGATACGCCGCCACCAAGGTCGACGACATCGCGACCGCCGCGGGCACCACCCGGGTGACCTTCTACGCCTACTTCCCCTCCCGCAGCGATCTGATGAAGGCGCTCATCGACGAGCGGCTCAACGAGGCGCTGCAGCGCGTCCGTTCTCCCGAGCACGGTTCCACGGCCCAGGACCTGGTCGCCACCGCGGCCGCCGGGACCCCGGCGGCGATCAGCACCTGGCTGCGGCGCACCGCCGCCAGCTGGCCGGAGATCCGGCCGATCATCCGCGTGGGCCGGGACGCCGCGGCGGTCGATCCGGAGCTGCGCGACCTGGTGGAACGATGGCTGGAGGAAGCCATCAGCGACATCGAGGACGGCCTGACGGCGGCCGGGCGCTTCGCCCCCCATCAGCGCCGCTTCCGGGGGGTGCTGGCGATGGCCGAGCTGGACTACGTCGCCCAGCACTGGGGCGACGCCGACTGGAAGCTCACCCGCGAGCAGATGCTCGACGAGCTCAGCGCCAGCTGGGTGCGGCTGCTGTCCTGACCGCCACCGGCGGGACCGGTCGTCTCACCGTTCGGCCGCGGCGTCGTACAGCAGCGCCCGCAGCCAGGCGACGAACTGGCGGTCGGCCAGCCGCGGGTTCCACACCATGTCGATGCCGAGCCCGGGCAGCGGGAACGGGAACTCCTCGATCCGCAGGTCGGCGAGGGTGCGCATGGTGGCGGCCACCCGGTACCTCATCAGGGCGACGCCGCCGGCGCGGGCCACGTGGAACGGCACCAGCAGGAAGTCGGAGATCCACAGCCCGACGCGGTAGGGGATGCCTTCGTCCTCCAGCACCGAGTACGGGAAGACCCGCCGGTCGGTGTCGACGACGACGTGCGGCTCGGTGGTGAGCAGGTCGAGCGCGCTTGCCTGCGGCGGGGTGTCCGGCGCGGCCACCACCACACAACGGTCGTCGTACAGCCGCTCGCGCGGATACGGCGAGACGTGCCCCTCGGAGATCAGCACGACGTCGACGCCCCCCTCGGTGAAGGTGGCCTCGGTCGGCACGGTGATCGTCCGCACCCGCAGCGTGGCGTGCGGTGCGCGCGCGGCGACGAGCCGGGTCAGCCGGGGGCCGACGACGAACGCCGTGCTGTTCGTCATGGCGACCGTGATGACCCGCTCGTCCGTGGCGGGGTCGAAGGAGGGGAAGTCGACGATCTGCGCGGCCTGTTGCAGCGCGCCGCGCAGTGGCGCGATCAGCTCCAGCGCCCGTGGGGTGAGCGTGACGCCGCTGCCGTGCCGGACGACGAGTTCATCGCCCAGCAGGCGCCGCATCCGGGCCAGGGCATGGCTCATGGCCGGCTGCGACAGCCCGACCCGCTCCGCCGCCCTGGTCACCGACTGTTCCTCCAGCAGCGCGAGGAGGGGCACCAGCAGGTTGAGATTGACCGAGGCCAGCCGGTCCAGTCCCGACGCTGTGGTGTCCTCCTCGCCGCTCATGGCGCACACCCTATGCGGGCGTCCGGGTCATGCGGCGCAGCCGGGGGACGGGGATGCGGTAGTCCAGCGCGACAGCCGTGCTGCCGCCGTCCTCCTGCTGCCAGGCCATCAGCGCCGGACCGCTGCCGGGTTCCCCGTCCACGTACACCGGCTCGCCGGCCGCCGGCAGCGGCCCGACCGCCTTGAGGGTCCGCCCGAACTGCTCGGTCCAGAAGTACGGCTGGAACGACAGCGGCGGGGCGTCGTCGCCGCGCATGAGCGCCCGGGCGGCGGACTTGCCCTGGTCGATGGCGCTGCTCCACAGGGGGACGCGGCGCCGTCCCTGCGGGGTGGGGAAGGCGGCGAGGTCGCCGACGGCCGCGACGCCGGGCCGGGCGAGGCCGCGCGTGTCGACCGGGACGGCGCCGTTCACGACGAGCCCGGTGCCGGCGAGCCATTCGGTGTTGGGGATGTCACCGACGGCGGTGAGCAGGACCTCCGCCCGCAGCACCGTGCCGTCGTCGAGCGCGACGTGGATGTCGCCGGCCCGCCCCTCGACCCGCGCCGGACCGGTTCGGACCACGGTGAGCCCCCGCTCGCGGGCGGCGGTGGTGAAGACGCGGGCGAGGTGCGGACCGAGCTGGGCGGTCAGCGGCTCCCCCTGCGAGACGAGGGTGACCCGGCAGCCGGCGGCCAGGCACCCCGAGGCGATCTCCATGCCGAGCGGACCGCCCCCGACGACGAGGACGGAGGGCCGGCCGGCCAGCCGGCGGCGCAGCGCCAGCGCGTCGTCGAGCCCGCGCAGGGTGACCTCGTCGGGCAGTCCGGACAGCCGCCGCGCCCGGGAGCCGGTGGCGAGGACGACGCCGTCGTACGGCAGGGCGGTGCCGTCGTCGAGCGTGACGAGCCGCCGGTCGGGGTCGAGCCCTGTCGCGCGCACGCCGAGCAGTTCCCTCGCCCCGTGCGAGGCCGGGGGCAGCGTGTGCGAGGACAGGGTGTCGCCGTCCAGCAGCAGGGCCTTCGACAGGGCGGGCCGGCTGTACGCCGGGTGGATCTCGTCGCCGACGATGGTCAGCTCGCCGTCGAACCCCTCCTCCCGGAGCGTGTCGGCGGCGGTGAGCCCGGCGATGCCGTTGCCCACGACGACGACGCGCTTCAGGGCGACGGTGCTCATTCGACCCTCAGCGCGGCGACGGGACACACCCGCGCGGCGGCCTTGGCGAGCGCGACGTCGCTTCCGTCGATCTCCTCGCGGTCGAGCACCAGCTCGCCGTCGTCGTCGAGGTGCATGAGCTGCGGGGCAGCCTCCTCGCACAGGCCGTGGCCCTCGCAGCGGGGGCGGTCGAGAACGATCTTCATGCGGGGATCACCTCCAGGACGGGGAGCTCCTCGATGCTCCGGGTGATGTTGCCGGGAACGCGGACCGCGGGCCCGACGACGAGGCGCCTGACGCGCCGGGAGAGCGCCTCGATGACGGCGTGGGCCTCCAGGCGGGCGAGCCCCTGGCCCGCGCAGCCGTGCGGGCCGTAGCCGAAGGACAGGTGGTCGGCCGGGTTGCGTGCGACCAGGAAGGAGTCGGGGTTCTCGTAGTGCCGCGGGTCGCGGTTGCCGGCGCCGAGCAGCACCGCGATCTGCGCGCCCGCCGGGACGACCGTGCCCTCGATCACGACCTTCCGTGTGGTGGTGCGGCCCCAGACGTTGACGGGGGGCCAGTACCGCAGCACCTCGTTGAACGCTCCTGGTATCAGTGACGGTTCGGCGCGCACCGTGTCCAACTGGTCGGGGTGTTGGGCGAACAGGGCGACGATGTTGCCGATCGCCGCGACCGTCGTGTCGACGCCGGCGCCGAGGTACTGGTGGATGATGTGGCCGGCGGTCCCCGCGGGAACAGCGCCGCGCGTCTCGGCCTCGAAGATGCCGCGGCCCACGGACCCCTCCGCCAGGTCGTCGGCCGTGACCTCGGAGCACCAGGCGTACAGCTCGCCGGCGACGGGGAAGTTCTCGGCCGTGCGCTGGTTCATCGGGCCCAGGACCTGCATGGCGGCCTGGCCCCAGCGCAGCATGTTGTCGCGCACATGGCCGGTGAAGCCGATGAGGTCCGCGACGACCTCCAGCGGGAAGGCGCGGGCGAGGGCGTCGACGGCCTCGAAGGAGCCCCTTTCGACGAGTTCGGCGACCAGGGCGTCGGCCTTCGCCTCGATCCGGCCCTTCAGGCCGCGCAGGGCGCGGGGCGAGAGGTTCTCGGTGAGGGTGGCGCGCAGCTGGGTGTGCACCGGCGGGTCGGACGCCAGCGAGGTTCCGGTCAGGGCCTGGTTGGCCGCCGGGTTGAACGCGATGGACGTCGAGGAGAACGACTCCCAGTCGGCGAGGGCGTCCCGGATGACGTCGTACCGCGTCAGCGCGTAGACGTCGTTCTTCGGCAGGTGGACCACGGGGCCCAGGTCCCGCAGCTCTGCGTGGACGGGGTGGGGGTCGAGGACGACCTCGTCGGCGAAGAGGTCGACGTCGGAGGTGTGCGGTGTGCTCATGCCTTGATGAAAGTGGCCGATGTCGCATCCATCAAATGAATGATTCGCATGTTGCTTCATGCATGAGACGCATGAGACCCGCATCTGTGGCTGCGATGCCCCGGGAATCCCGCTCCAGCACTACTACCAGCTCAATATTTTTTCGTGGTGTTCGTTTCATTGACGCGATGTAAACCGAATGACTACCGTGAGGGAAGCCCGAGGGTGCGCCGCCGCACCCGCACCGCAGACGTGAGGCAGCCATGAGCGTGAACAGCAACACCGTCAACACCGTCCTGGGCCCGGTACCAGCCGGGGAGTTGGGTGTCGTCTCGGTCCACGAGGCACTGCTGTCGGTGCTCCCGGGCGCCGAGCACGCTTTCGACATCACCCTCGACCGCGCCGAGATCTTCGAGACCCTCGCCGGCAAGCTGCGGGACTTCCGCGCCCACGGCGGTGGCACGGTCGTCGACAGCACCGGCATGTTCCACGGCCGGGACGTCAGGCTGTACGAGGCCCTGTCCCGCTCCACCGGCGTGCACATCGTCGCCTCGACCGGGCAGGGACCCGAGGAACTGCTCGGGGGATACTTCCTGACCCCGCAGACCAACCCGCCGACGCCCTGGCCGGCCGAGAAGTTCGCCGGCCTCTTCACCCAGGAGATCACCGAGGGCATGGTGGTCCCGCGGGTGGAGCGCCGCGGCCTCGCCGGGCTGGTCACCACCGCGGTGTCCCGCGCGGGCATGACCGCGACCGACGAGAGCCTCCTGCGTGGCGCGGCCCGCACCGCCCTCGCCACCGGTACGGCCGTCTCCTTCCGGTTCGGCGCTGACGCCGTACGGGAACTCGACGTCGTGCTCGACGAGAACCTGCCGGCCGACCGGGTCGCCGTCGGCGGACTGGACCGCAAGGACGCCGTCGCCGCCGGAGCACCGGAGCAGATCGTCGCCCGTGGCGCCTACGCCGTGCTCGACCACGTCGGCACCGACGACGCGGAGCACCTCGCCGACACCGAGCGCGCCGCCCTCGTCGCCGGCCTCGTGCGGGCCGGACACGCCGACCGGATCCTGCTCTCCGTCGGCGCGACCGGGGTGGCCAAGGGACATCCCGCGAACGACCTGCCGTACAGCCACCTCCTGACCGCCTTCGTACCCCTGCTGAAGGCGCACGGCGTCGGCGAGGACGACGTGCGGCGCATCATCGAGGCCAACCCGCGCCACCTGCTCGCGGTGCGCTGAACGCGCCGGCCCGAACGACCGTCAAGATCTTTTCTCGAAGGTGAGTGTTGTGTCGCGAGTGAACACCGTCCTGGGGCCGATCCCCGCCGAGGAGCTGGGCTTCGTGGCGATCCACGAGCACATCGGCTACGGCATGCCAGGCTCCGAGCTGGACACGCAGTGGTGGAAGACCCCCGAGCAGCGCTATGAGGAGACCGTCCCGAAGCTGCGCCGCTTCCACGAGCTGGGCGGCGGCACCTTCGTCGACGCGACCGGCATCTGCAACGGCCGCGACGTCGACTCCTACAAGTCGCTCTCCGCGAGGACCGGCGTCCACATCGTCGCCTGCACCGGTTTCGTCGGTGGCGACACGGCGCTGCCGCACTTCGCCCGCGCCGGGGTCGACTACCTGACGCGGCAGTTCGTCCACGAGATCACCGTGGGCATCGGCGGCACCGGCAGCCTCGCCGGCGTCATCAAGGTCGGCGTGAGCCGGGGCGGCCGTATGACCGACCTGGACAAGCGCATCTACCGCGCCGCCGCGCGCGCCGCCCTCAGCACGGGCGTGCCGATCCTGACCCACCTCGCCATCGACGCCGAGAACGCCGTCGCGATCTTCAACGAGGAGGGACTGCCGCTGGACCGCGTGCTGTTCGGGCACGTCGACGACGGGGTGAACGCCGACAAGACGCGCGACGTCTGGATCGTCGAGCAGGGCGGCCGCATCGGCTTCGACACCTTCGGGTACGAGACCGAGCTGCCCGACCCGCCGTTCTGGGCCCGTCCGCGCAAGGAGCGCCTGGACCACTTCCTGCGGTTCGTCGGCGAGGGCCGCCTCGGACAGGTCCTCGCCTCCGCCGACGCCAACTGCAGCCCGCTGGGCTGGCCCGGCGTCAAGGGACACACCGTCAACTACATCTTCGAGGACCTCGTCCCGGACCTCCGCGCCGCCGGCCTCGACGAGGCCGCGATCAAGACGATCTTCGTCGACAACCCGGCCGGCTTCCTGACCCTCCAGAAGTAAGAGAGAACGACCATGCAGTCCTCGGACCTGAAGAACCTGAAGATCGCCGTCGTCGGCGCGGGCTACGGCGGCGCGGCCGCGGCGAAGGCACTCAGCCTCCTGGGCGCCGACGTCAACGTGTACGAGCAGGCCTCCCAGATCCGCGAGGTCGGCGCCGGCATCGGTCTGCGCCCCTCGACCATGAACCGCTTCCGCGAGTGGGGCATCTTCGACGCCGTCGCGAAGGTCACCTCGCCGAGCGAGTTCTTCGAGATCCTCACCGCCGACGGCGCTCCGATCATGAAGGAGACCTGGCCGGCCGACGGCGAGCAGACCCACACCCACCTGGTCCACCGCGGCGACTTCATCGACGCCCTCCTCGGCGTGCTGCCCGAGGGCATGGTCCACCTCGGCCACAAGCTGGAGACCGTCCAGGACAAGGGCGACCGCTGCGTCCTCACGTTCGTGGGCGGCAAGACCGTCGAGGCCGACCTCGTCGTCGGCGCCGACGGCATCAAGTCCGTCGTGCGCCACCAGCTGTTCAGCCAGGCCGGCCCGGTCTTCTCCGGCGAGCACGCCTATCGCGCCGTCATCTCCGTCGACGACGCCCAGGGCATGGTCGTCGACGACAACCTCCGCATGTACATCGGCCGCGGCACCAAGATCTACCTGCTGCCGCTGCGCCACCGCGGCCAGGTGTCCTTCGACATCACCGCCCTGTGCCCGGACAGCACCTGGTCGCCCCAGGTCACCAAGGACGACATGCTGGCGACCGTGGCCGGCTTCGACGAGCGCCTCGTCGAGATCACCCGGAACCTGGACATGTCCACGGTGAACGTCCGCGCCGTCTACGACATCGACCCCGTCGGCGCCTGGCACTCCGACTCCGTCGTCCTCGTCGGCGACGCGGCCCACTCGATGCTGCACCACCAGGGCCAGGGCGCGAACTCCGCCATCGAGGACGCCGGCGCGCTCGCCGACGCCCTGCGCGAGGCGGACTCCGTCAAGGAGGCGCTCGCCCGCTACCAGGCCACCCGCAAGCCGGTCACCGACAAGCTCCAGGCGATCTCCCGCCAGGGCTGGTCGGAGGACGAGATCAACGACGTCTTCCCCGGCCAGAAGCCCGCGGCCGCCGCGTCGGCGGAGTGACGCCGATGCCACTGCACCCCGAGATCGCGAAGTTCCTCGCCGCACTGCCCGCCCCGGCCCAGGGCCCGCTCGACCCGGCCGCCCTGCGCGCCGGCGACGAGGCGCACGTCGCGCCCCTCGCCGAGCGCCTCCCGCTGCACTCCGTGGAGGACGTGGCGGCGCGTACCGCGTCCGGCGAGGTCCCGGTGCGGATCTACACCCCCGCCGAGGCCGACCGGTACGGCGTGATCGTCTACTTCCACGGCGGCGCCTTCTTCCTCGGCAGCCTGGAGACCCACGACCACGTCGCCCGCTCGCTGGCCGAGGAGACCGGGCTGAAGGTCGTCTCCGTCGGCTACCGCCTCGCGCCCGAGGCCGCCTTCCCCGCCGGCCTCGACGACTGCCACGCCGTCGTGCGCTGGGTCGCCGAGGAGGGCGAGAGCCTCGCCTGGGACGGCATCACCCTCGCCCTCGCCGGCGACAGCTCCGGCGGCAACTTCGTCGCCGCCGTCGCGGCCCGCGCCCACGACGAGGGCTTCGAGCAGATCACCCACCAGATCCTCTACTACCCCTCGCTCGACCTGGACTTCGACGTCGACCGCTACGCCTCCCTGCGGGAGAACGCCAAGGGCTACGGGCTGGAGACGGCGGGGCTGAAGCCCTTCAACGCCTTCTACCTCGACAGCGGCGCCGATCCCGCGGACCCGCGCGTCTCACCCGTCAAGCGCGAGGACCTCACCGGGCTGCCGCCCGCCCTCGTCGTGACCGCCGAGTTCGACCCCCTGCGCGACGAGGGCGAACTCTACGGCCGGCGGCTGCGGGAGGCCGGGGTCGAGGCCACGGTCAGCCGGTACGACGGAGCGGGCCACGGATTCGTCCAGCACTTCTCCTGGATCCCGGAGTACCACGCGGTCTTCGCCGAGACACGGGACTTCCTCCGGCGCTGACCCGCCGCGCACCCCCCGCCCCGCGCACGACCCCGAAGAGAGAGCCATGACTGACGCAGTCGACGTCCACCCCCTGGTCTCGCCGTGGGGCCGGTTCGGTCTGTACAGCTTCTTCATCGACGCACCCGAGCCGGCCGTCGTCGACACCGGGATCGCCTCCTCGCCCGCCGAGGGGATGGCTCCCGCGCTCGAGGCGATCGGGCGCCGTGTCGAGGACGTGCGCTGGATCCTGCTGACCCACGGCCACATCGACCACGTCGGCGGGGCGTACGCCCTGTGGGAGATGACCGGCCGGCGGGCCCAGGTCGTGATCCACGAGGCCGACGCCCCCCTGCTCCGCTCGCGGCGCGAGCACGTGGCGGAGTACCTCGCCGGCCGGGGCCGCTACCTGGGCGACCCGGAGGGCGAGGCGAAGGTGACGGCGGCCGCGAACGCCGTCATCTCCGGAGAGATGGAGCCCACCCTGCTCGTCAAGGGCGGGGAGACGCTCTCCCTCGGCGGGGACGTCACCGTGTCGGTGCACGCGCTCCCGGGCCACACCCCGGGATCGGTCGCCTACGTCGTCGACGGGCAGCGGTCGGTGTTCGCCGGTGACGCCGTCCAGGTCCACGGCGCCGCCAACGGCTTCCCCGGCTACACCGACCCGACCGCCTACCGCACCAGCCTGGAGTACCTGCGCGACGAGGTCCGCCCCGAGCACCTCTACCTCGGGCACCCCTACCGCCGCGCCGACGGCACGCCGTACGGCGTCGAACTGGACGCGGCGCAGGCCCGGGAGGCCGTCGACCAGAGCCTCGCCGTCGAGGGCCGGGTCACCGCCGCCGCCTGCGGCTGCCTGGCGGCCGGCCTGAGGGAGACGGACTCGCCCTACTCCCCGTTCGCCCCCGTCGCCGAGGACCTCGGCTACACCGGTGACCCCACGCTCGAGCCGTCGCCGTTCTTCACCTCGATGCACGGCTACCGCACGCGCAACCAGAACGTGTGACACAGGAGCTTCGCACCCATGACTGACCTGCAAACCATCCGGGCGGGCCTGGAGACGATCGCCGTCCGCAAGGACCTCCGGGTCCCGATGCGCGACGGCGTCACCCTCGCGGCCGACACCTACAGCGGCGTGGACGACACCCCGCGTCCCGCGCTGGTGGCCCTGAGCCCGTACGGCAAGGAGCTCCAGGCCCTCGCCCTCACCACGCCTCCGCAGCGCCGGCCCAGCCCGATGTGGGACGGCTGTATCGAGGCGGGCGACATCGCGCGCGTGGTGCAGGAGGGCTACGTCCACGTCATCGGCGACCTGCGCGGCTCCGGCGCCTCCGAGGGCGAGCACATCGGCAACTACAACGCCGGCGGCGTCTCCCTCGGCCAGGACGCCTACGACTTCATCGAGTGGGTCGCCGCGCAGCCGTGGTGCGACGGCAACGTCGGCATGATCGGCATCTCCTACTTCGGCTCGATGCAGGTGCTGGCCGCGGCCGAGCGCCCGCCGAGCCTCAAGGCGATCTTTGTCAGCGGCGGCCACTACGACTTCTACGAGACGACGTACCACGGCGGAGTCATGTGGTTCATGCCCCGCGCCGCGCGCGAGGGCCGCGGTGGCGACTCCGGCTGGGCCTTCACCGACGGCGTCAAGTCCCGCATGCTGGAGACGTTCTCGCCCGAGGAGATCAAGGCGAAGGTCGCCAAGCGGCTCCAGGACCCGGACGTGGCCGCCTGGCCCAACCTGGTCCACGTGCTGAACTACCCGAAGAACCACGAGGCCTGGTTCGACATCGTGATGAACGAGGTCGACGGCGAGTGGTACGAGGAGCGCAACCCGATCACCCTCGCGCCCCGCATCGACATCCCCGTCTGGCTCCAGATCGACCAGGGCCGCGGCTGGACCATGGACGGCACCATCGAGGTCTTCCGCGCGCTGAAGGGCCCGAAGAAGCTCGACATCGGCCCCTACCCGCCCATGCAGTCGCGCCCCTTCGTCGAAGAGCACGACAAGATGTTCCGCTGGTACGAGTACTGGCTCAAGGGCGTCGACAACGGGATCATGGACGAGCCCGCCGTCACCGTCCACGTCGAGGGCTCCCGCGAGACCGTCACCGCCGCGCAGTGGCCACCGAAGGACGTCGAGTACAGGTCGCTGTACTTCCGTCCGCGCCGCAAGCTCTCCTACGAGCCCGAGCTGATGGGCGCCGAGTACGCCGCCCCCGACGGTTTCTACCAGGCGCCGCTGACGGTGACCGACAAGGTGGAGATCCTCAGCTGGTCCACCGGGCCGTTCACCGAGCCCACCGAGATGATCGGCCAGGGCGCGGCACACCTCTTCGTGGAGATCGACCAGCCCGACACGAACTTCGTCCTGCGCATGTGGGACGAGGCCCCGGGCGGCAAGCGCCGGCTCATCACGACCGCCTACCTCAAGGCCTCGCACCGCGAGCTGGACGAGGAGCGCACCACCGAGGGCGACCCGTACCACCCGCACACCCGCGCGGTGCCGGTCGAGCCGGGGAAGATCGAGGAGTACGTGCTCCGGGTCTACCCGTTCGCGGCGACGTTCCTGCCGGGCCACAAACTGGTGGTGGAGCTGTCCAACGACGAGCCGCTGGCCGACGAGCACAACTCCCTGCTCCCGCCGGACGCCTTCCACCTGCCGGTCGGCCGTCCCGTCACCCACAAGATCTACCGCGACGCCGCACACCCCTCCCGGCTCGTGCTGCCGTTCACGACCGTCACGGCATAGGACGAGACGCGCTCGGGCGCCGCGCGCGACCAGGACGGAGCCCGGCGCGGCGGCTCCCGACCGGGCCGACGCCGGCCGGGGGACCGCTCTGCCCCGGCCGGCCTCGCGCCCACTGCGGCCGGCTCGCCCGGCGGGCCGGTCGAGGATCTCGCCGGCGTCGGGCGTTCCCCCGTCCTTGTCCGTGGCCGTGCACGGGTCGGCCCTGACAGGTCATACGGCATCGCCCGGCATTCCGGGTGAACGGGCGATCTCCTCCTCGGCGGCTTCGACGATGGCCAGGACCGCGGCCGCCGCGGCCGCGGGATCGCGGGCCTCGACGGCCTGCACGACGGCGCGGTGACCCGGCAGCGAGGCCTGCACCGCGCCGGGGGTCTGGGTGCTGATGAGGAAGCTGTGTTCCAGCGCGATGTCGACGGCGCGGCCCAGTGAGCCGAGGAGACGGTTGCCGCTGGCGTCGAGCAGGGCCCGGTGGAAGGCGATGTCGGCCTCGACGTAGCCGCTGCGGCCGGGTTCCGCCGCCGCTGCCTCCATGGCCGCCAGGCAGTCGTACAGGACTCGTACATCGTCGGGGCCGGCCCGGTCGGCAGCGAGCCGGGCCGCCTCGGGCTCGACGATCCGGCGCAGTTCACCCGTGTCACGCAGCAGAGCCGTGGCGTCCCCGGCCTGCTTCCAGCGCAGCACGTCACGGTCCAGGTGGTTCCAGTGCTCCGGGGACAGCACACGCGTCCCGGTACGCGGGCGTACGTGCAGCATCCCCTTGGCCACCAGTGCCTTGACCGCTTCCCGCAGCACACCGCGGCTGACGCCGATCTCGGCCGCGAGCGCGTCCTCGACCGGCAACGGATCCCCCGGCTCCCACGCGCCGTTCACGATGCGCCGCCCGAGCTCGTCGACCACACGCTGGTGCATGGTTCGGAAGTGCACCACGATCTCCGCTCGCCCCCTGGACGCCATTCATCGAATCATTTAATGATTGAGTTCCAGGGTACGGCCTGCGGGTCCTCGCCCGGCACGGCCCCCTCGCGAAGCGGACGACGCCAGAGCCACGGGAGTGCTTACATGACCGACGGTCAGAACAAGAGCCGCCGCAGCCAGGCGTGGTTCGGCGCGCAAGGGCGCAGCGGGATGGTGTACCGCTCCTGGATGCGCAACCAAGGGTTCGGGCATGAGGTGTTCGACGGGCGTCCGGTCATCGGCATCGCGACCAGCGCCTCCGAACTCGCCCCGTGCAACGCCCATTTGACGCGCGTCGCCGAAGCCGTCAAGCGTGGCGTGTGGCAGGCGGGCGGCCTGCCGCTGCAGTTCCCCACCATGGCCACCGGCGAGACCCTGATGCGCCCCACCGCCATGCTGTACCGCAACCTCATGGCCATGGAGGTCGAGGAGCTGATCCGGGCCAATCCGCTCGACGGTGTCGTGCTGCTGTCCGGCTGCGACAAGACGACCCCGGCCATGCTCATGGGCGCCGCCAGCGTCGACCTGCCCGCCGTCATGGTCACCGGCGGGCCGATGCTCAACGGCAAGTACCGGGGCCAGGACGTCGGCTCCGGCACCCATGTGTGGAAGTTCGAGGAGGACCTGAAGACCGGCCGGATGACCGAGGAGGAGTGCTTCTTCGCGGAGGGGTGCATGGCCCGCTCCAACGGCCACTGCATGACGATGGGGACCGCCTCGACGATGGCCTGCATGGCCGAGGCGCTCGGCATGCAGCTGCCGGGCTCGGCGGCCTGGCCCGCGGTCGACTCCCGGCGGATGGAGACCGCCCAGGCGGCGGGCCAGCGCATCGTGGGGATGGTGGAGGAGGAGCTGCGTCCCTCGCGGATCCTGACCCGGGAGGCGTTCGAGAACGCCATCCGCGTCAACGCGGCCATCGGCGGCTCCACGAACGCGATCATCCATCTCACCGCCATCGCCGGACGCGTCGGCGTCGACCTGAGCCTGCGGGACTTCGACGACCTGGCCCGCGCGGTACCGACCCTGGTCAACCTCATGCCCAGCGGCAAGTACCTCATGGAGGACTTCTGCTACGCGGGCGGGCTGCCCGCCGTCATGGCCGAACTGCTCCGCGGCAAGCTGCTGCACCGCGAACCGGTCACGGTCACCGGACGCGGCATCGCCGAGAACACCGAGAACGCCGAACGCGTCAACCCCGACGTCATCACCGGCCTCGACGCCCCCTTCCAGCCGGCCGGCACCGGCACCGCCGTCCTCCGCGGCAACCTGTGCCCCGACGGCGCCGTGATCAAGCAGTCCGCCGCGTCACCGCACCTGCTCACCCACCGCGGCCCCGCGCGCGTCTTCGACTCCCCCGAGGCCTATCACGAGGTGGCCGACGACCCGGACCTCGACATCGACGAGAACACCGTCATCGTCATCCGCAACGCCGGCCCCAAGGGCTACCCCGGCATGCCCGAGGTCTCCAACGTGCCGCTGCCCGCCAAGCTGCTGAAGGCCGGTGTCACGGACATGGTGCGCGTCTGCGACGGCCGGATGAGCGGCACCGGGTACGGGACCGTGGTCCTGCACGTGGCGCCCGAGGCCGCCGTCGGCGGACCTCTCGCCCTGGTGCGCGACGGGGACCCCGTCGTCCTCGACGTCCCGAACCGCACCCTGCGCCTGGACGTGGACGACGCCGAGCTCACCCGGCGCCGGCAGGCATGGAGGGCACCCGCCGAACGGCACACCGGCGGCTACACCTGGCTCTACACCCAGAACGTGGAACAGGCCGACCAGGGCGCCGACTTCGGGTTCCTGCGCGGAAGCCGTGGACACGAGGTCCCCCGCGACTCCCACTGAGTCCGCCCCAGGCGACCGCCCCCTCGGATCCAGGAGAGCATCGATCGTGGAATCGGCAGCAGCCCGCCCCCGTCCGTTCCTCACGGCCGGCTCCGTCCTGCCGGAGGACGCCGGCCGAGCCGCCCTCGTCGCGCGCGTCCACCACCCGGAATGGGACGGACCGTGTGTGGCCGCGGTCCGCGGTGAGCACGTCGTCGACCTGACGGCCGTCGCACCCACCGTCTCCGACCTGATGGAACGCGACGACGCGGCGGCAGTCGTCCGCGAGGCCGAGGGCGGAGCGGCCTGGCGCCTGGACGAACTGCTGGAAGCACCGGCCGGCCGCCGTGACGTTCCGCATCTGCTGTCCCCCGTCGACCTACAGGTGATCAAGGCCGCGGGTGTCACCTTCGCCCGGAGCCTGCTGGAACGCGTCATCGAGGAGCGCACGGGCGGTGATCCGGCGCAGGCCGCGCGGGTGCGGGCCCGCGTCGGGCAGGTGGTGGGCGGCGCGCTCGACGGCATCCGTCCCGGATCACCGGAAGCGGACAGGGCCAAGGAACTGCTCGTCTCCGAAGGACTGTGGTCGCCGTACCTGGAGGTCGGGATCGGGCCGGACCCGGAAGTGTTCACCAAGGCCCCGGTGCTGTCCGCGGTCGGCACCGGCGCCGACATCGGAGTGCTCGGTGCCTCGGTGTGGAACAACCCTGAGCCCGAGGTCGTCCTCGTCGTGGACTCGCGCGGCCGGGTGCGCGGCGCGACGCTCGGCAACGACGTCAACCTCCGCGACGTCGAGGGACGCAGCGCCCTGCTGCTGTCCCGTGCGAAGGACAACAACGCCTCATGCGCGATCGGCCCGTTCATCCGCCTGCTCGACGAGGGCTTCGACCTCGACACCGTACGCGGGCTCGACATCGGCCTGCGCATCGACGGCGCGGACGGCTACGTACTGCACGGCAGCAGTTCCATGCGCGAGATCAGCCGCGACGTACTGGACCTGGTGGCCGCCACACACGGTCCGCACCATCAATACCCGGACGGCTTCGTGTTGTTCACCGGAACGCTGTTCGCCCCCACCGAGGACCGACAGGCACCCGGCGCGGGCTTCACCCACGAGTACGGCGACATCGTGCGGATCTCCAGCCCGCGACTCGGCGCTCTGGTCAACACCGTCGTCCCCAGCGAGCAGGCCGCGCCGTGGACGTTCGGCGTACGAGCGCTGATGCGCAGCCTCGCCCGGCGCGGCGTGCTGTGAGACGACCACGCGCCCGGCCTCGCGGTCCGGTGTGCGCAGCGCCGCCGCTGCCGCGGCGTGCGCTGCGCCCGTCCGGTTCATGCCCGGGCGACCGGCTCCTGCCCGATCGTGGCGTGCAGGCGCCGCGTGTGATCCACGTGGCGCTCGGCTCCGGTCAGCGTGACCCTGGCCGTCAGGCGCGGATCCGTGCTGGAGGCGGCCAACCGCACTTCCAGTTCGCCCGGTTCGACGACGCGCCGGCCGTCGCGTCCGGTGAAGGAGGCGAGGTCGGCCGGGACCGTGACACGGAGCCGCCGGGCCTCGCCCGGTTCAAGGCCGACCCGGGTGTAGCCGACGAGGCGCTGCACCGGCTGGACGACGGAGGCGACAGGGTCGTGCAGATAGAGCTGGACGACCTCGGTGCCGGACCGCCCGCCCGTGTTGCGGACGGTGAGGGAGAGGGCGAACTCGCCGTCCGTCGGAGCCTCCTGGACGTCCACGGTCAGGTCTGTCCAGTCGAACCGCGTATAGGACAGGCCATGACCGAAGGCGAACGCGGGCGTCGGGTCGATGTTGGACACCTCGCTGGCGTGAGCGAGCCGCGCCCCGAGGTACGTGGCCGGCTGGGAGCCGGGACCGCGCGGCACGCTCACCGGGAGACGTCCGGAGGGATTGGTACGGCCGCTGAGCACCCCGGCGATCGCGTGCGTGCCCTCCTCACCCGGGAAGAAGGACTGCACGATCGCAGCGGACTCCTTCACCCCGCGGCCGAGGGCGTACGGTCGTCCGGCGAGCAGCACGGTGACCACGGGTGTCTCCAGGTCGAGCAGGGTGTCGAGCAGCTGCTGCTGCGCGCCGGGCAGCGCCAGCGCCTCGGCGTCGCATCCCTCGCCGCTGGTGCCCCGCCCGAAGAGCCCGGCGCGGTCGCCGAGCACCACCAGGGCGACGTCGGCCTCGCGTGCCATCTGGGCGGCCTCGGGGATGCCGGAGAGATCTCCGTCGTCGATTCCGGTGCCGCGGGCGACCGTGATCTCGGCGTCGGGGAACTCGGCGGCGAGAGTGTCGCGCAGCGTGGGCAGTTCGATGCCGAGCGGGGTCCCGGGGTGGCGGACGCCGATGTGCTGGGGGAAGGAGTAGCAGCCCAGTACGGCGACGGGTTCGTCGGCGTTGGGACCGAGCAGGGCGATGCGCCGCGGCCGGGCCAGCGGCAGGGTGCCGTCGTTGCTGAGCAGGACGACCGCCTTCTCGGCGATCTCGCGGGCCAGTTGACGGTTTTCGGGCCGGTCCAGGTCGACCTTGCCGCGCAGCGCGGCCGGGTCGTCCAGGTCGGCCCCGTCGAGCGCGGCCGGTACGGGGTTCCAGTCCGGGTCGAGCAGGCCGAGCGTCGCCTTCTGGGTCAGTACCCGGCGCAGGGCACGATCGACCAACGCCTCCGGTACGCGGCCGTCGGCGACGGCCGCGGCCAGCGGCGCGCCGTATGTCTTGACATTGGGCAGTTCGACGTCGATGCCCGCGCGCAGCGCCGCGCCGGCGGCGTCGGCCCAGTCGGCCGCGATGCCGTGCAGGGTCTTGAGGAAGCCGATGGCGAAGTAGTCGGCGACGACGGTGCCGTCGAAGCCCCAGGTGTCGCGCAGCAGCCCGGTGAGCAGATCCTCGTCGGCCGCGGAGGGCATGCCGTCGGTGTCGGTGTAGGCGTTCATCACCGACCGGGTGCCGCCTTCACGGATCGCCATCTCGAAGGGAGGCAGCAGAACGTCGGCGCGCTCACGCGGGCCCACGGAGGAGGGAGCGAGGTTACGGCCGGCGCGAGAGGCCGAGTAGCCGGCGAAGTGCTTGAGGGTGGCGACGATCCCGGCGGACTCGAGGCCCTGCACGTATGCCGTCCCGATAGTGCCGACGAGGTAGGGGTCCTCGCCGATGGTCTCCTCGACCCGGCCCCAGCGGGCGTCGCGCACCACGTCCAGGACGGGCGCGAGTCCCTGGTGGACGCCGACGGCACGCATGTCGCGGCCGATGGCGGCGGCCATGCGCCGCACCGTGTCCGGATCGAAGGTGGCGCCCCAGGACAGGGGAACGGGGTAGGCCGTCGCCCCCCAGGCGGCGAAGCCGGCCAGACACTCGTCATGCGCGAGAGCGGGGATGCCGAACCGGTTCGTGGCGGCGATCCGGGTCTGGGTGCGGGCCAGGGAGAGCGCACCCAGGGCGGGGTCGACCGGGACCGTGCCGAAGGGCCGGGTCAGCTGGCCCAGTCCGGTGGGCAGCAGTGCGTCGAGATCGACGGCCTCCTCCATCTCGTGCTGATGGGGGGCCACTTCACCGCCCTGGTCGGAGGCGCCCACCCACACTCCGTACAGCTGGGCGGTCTTCTCCTGAAGGGTCATCGCGTCGATCAGGGCGTCGACTCTCGCGGTGACGGAAAGGGCGGGGTCGTTCCAGAGGGAGATTCCGGGGGTGTTCTCTTCAGCCACGGTGGCGTTCACTTTCCTCCGACGCCCGTCAGCCCCTTGACGGGGGCGACGGGCGAACAGGTAGACGAGCGGGACTCAAGGCGGGGCGGGTCGAGCCTGGTGTGCCGCGTCTCACCGGGTCCGGTCACAAGTCGGTCCCGGAGCTCACAGAACGTCTCGGACCACAGGCCGGCCACCGGCCACAGCGTCGGCGTCTGCGTCGGTCAACGGCTGAATCCGGCGGTCAGACCGCTCAGCAGCTGGCGGCGGCCGAACGCGTACAGCACCAGGACGGGCAGTGTGGTGAGGACGACGGCGGCGAGAACGGCAGGGACATTGACCCCGTACTGGCCCTGGAAGGTCCACAGCGCGAGCGGCAGGGTCCGGCGGGCAGGGCTCTGGGTGAGGACCAGCGGCAGCAGGAATCCGTTCCAGATGGTCAGTGCGTTGAAGATGGTCACGGTGAGGATGGCCGGCCGGGTGAGCGGTGCGGCCAGCCGCCACAGTGTCGTCCATTCGGTGGCGCCGTCGACCCGCATCGAGTCGAACAGCTCTTTGGGCACGTCGCGGACGAAGTTGGCGAGCACCAGCACGGACAGCGGGATGGCGAAGGCGATCGACGGGAGGATCAGCGCCAGCAGACTGTCGTACAGGCGCATTCGGATGATGATCAGGTAGATCGGGATCACCGTCGCCTGCAATGGGATGGCCAGGCCCATGAGGAACAGCCCGTTCATCGCGCGAAGGACCCGCATGCGCCACCCGCGAACGATCGCGTAGGCCGCCATGAAGGAGAACACGACCGCCGGCACCACGGCACCGGCGGTGACCACGACACTGTTCACGAAGTAGCGCAGGAAGTCGGACTCGATGACCAGCCGGTAGTTGTCCAGCGTCGGATCGCCCGAAGGCACCAGCGGGTTACTCGCGTAGTAGCGGCTCTGGGCCTTGAGGCTGGTGATGAGGGCCCAGTAAAGGGGTACGGCGACGACGACGAGCCAGAGCCATCCGGCCAGGCCGCCGGCCCAGTTGCGCCGGCGGCCCGCCTGACGGGAGTGGCGTTGCCGCTCGCGGTGGGTGGCCTTCTGCGGTCGTCGCGGCGCGGTCGGCGTGGTGGTCACGTCAGGCCCCCTCGAGTTGGCTCGCGCCGGCGTCCCGGCCCCCGAGCCGGCGCAGCAGCAGGGCGAGGGCCAGGCCCACCAGGACCAGGATGACCGCGATGGCGCTGGCCGGACCCATCAGACTGGCCTGGAATCCCTGCTTGTACATGTCCAGTGCCAGGACCCGGGTGGCGTCGCCGGGGCCGCCCTCGGTCAGGACGAAGATGAGGTCGAAGAAGGTCAGCGACCCGACCACCATCAGCGTGGACGAGGTGATGACGGTGTACCTCAGCTGGGGCAGCGTGATGCTGAAGAACTGCCGGATCCGTCCGGCTCCGTCCAACTGCGCCGCCTCGTACAGGGACTTCGGAATCTGCTGGACACCACCCTGGTAGATCAGGGAGTGGAACGGGACGAACTGCCAGGAGACGACGAAGATGACGACCCCGAACGCGAGGCCGGGCCGCCCCAGCCAGTCCTGGCTGAGCACCCGGATCTTCAGCCCGGCCCCGAGCCCGAAGTTGGGGTCCAGCAGGGCCTTGTACGCGATCGCGATCGCCGCGGAGCTGAGCATCAGCGGGACGAAGTACACCACGCCCAGCACCGCACGGTAGCGCTGGCGGCCTGCCAGGAACGTGCCGAGCAGAATGCTCAGCGGCGTCTGGACGGCCCAGGACACGGCCATCACCAGGAACGTCACCCAGAGGGCGTGCGGCAGCCCGGGGTCGGTGAGCACCGCACGCCAACTGGTCAGCCCCGACGGGTGGATGGCGCCGATCCCGTCCCACGTGGTGAAGCTCAGCGCGAAGACACCGACAAGCGGAATCACGGCGAAACCGACGAAGACCACCAGCGCCGGCGTTGCCAGCCACGGCAGGACGCTGCGCGGTTCGCGACGGGGCGGATGGCCGGTGAGTGCGCTCACTTGGCGGTGACCGCGTTGAGGTTGTCGGCGAACTGCTTTGGCGTGATGGACAGTTGGAACAACTTGGCGATGTTGTCCAGCAGGCTCTCGGCGGCCGTCGGACTGAGTGCCTGGTCCCAGGACTGGCCGAACACCTTGGCCTTGCTGGCGATGTCGTAGGTGAACTGAAGGAAGTCCGCGCTCTTGGAGGCGGCCAGCAGTTTCTCCGTGCCCAGCCGGATCGGAACCGACCCGTTGTCGATCCACTTCTTCACCTCGTCGTCCTGGAGGACGCCGGTGGCGAAGAAGTCCTTGGCGATCTTCTTCTGCTCGGCGCCGGCCTTCGAGGAGATGGACAGGTACTGGGCGGGGTTGCCGACGGTGTCGCTCGGATCGCCCTTGCCGCCTTCGACGGGCGGGAAGGTCATGTAGCCCAGCGCGCCGCTGGAGACGAAGTCCCCGCCGTCGGCCTTCTGGATGCCGTACGACCAGGCGCCGTGCAGCATCATCGCGGCCCTGCCCGTGTACAGCAGCGCCTGGTCGGCGTTGGAGTCCGCGGTGATCGAGGAGAAGCCCTTGACGAACCCGTGCGCTTTGACCAGATCCTGCACCTTGGTCAGCGCGGTGATGGCGTCCGGGTTGGACCAGGCGTTCTTCTCCCCCTCGATGATGGCCTGGAACACCTCCGGACCGCCGATGCGGTCGAACAGGAACTCCAGCCACATCATGTTCGTCCACCGGGACTGGCCACCGAGGGAGAACGGCGCTATGCCCTTCGCGTTGAACTTGGGCACCAGCGCCATGATGTCGCCCCAGGACTTCGGCGGTGCCACGCCGACCTGGTCGAAGACCTTCCTGTTGTAGTAGAGGATGATCGGCTGCACGGTCTCGCACGGCATCGCGTAGATCTTGCCGTCGACGGTCGCCGCGCCGAACGAGGACGGGAACAGCCGCTTCTTGACCTCGGAGTGCTCGCCGAACCACGAGGTGAGGTCCTCGACCTGGCCCGCTTCCACGTAGGTGCGCAGCGTCCCGCCGCCCCAGCCCCAGATGATCGTGGGCGCCTGCCCGGCACCGATGGCGGTCTTGATCTTCGTCTTGTACGCGTCGTTCTGGAAGGTGGTGTCGTTGATCTGCTCCTTGGGGTGGGCCTTGTTGAACGCGTCCACCGCGCCGGCTCTGACGCCTTCCTGCGGCTGGCCGTTCAGGTACCAGTACGTGGCCCCACCGCCGCCCTTGCTGGGGCCGGACGAGCCGCAGGCCGCCAGTGCCGCGGAGACCGGCACGCCGGCGGCCAGGCCGAGGAGGGTACGTCGGGAGAGCGCCATGTTCTTCTCCGCACTCGAGAGCCACCGGCTTCTCGTGAGTCATGGTGAAAGGTTTTCGAAATAGCGTTCTTCGAGCTCTGTTCGTGCAAATTAGGTTTCGGGCTGACGCGGTGTCAAGACATGTGCAGCGCGTTGTAGGACTGCAGCCAGCTGCGTAATATCGGGCTGGAACGCCCCTCGAAAAATCTTGTCGGGGACCGAAACATTTCGAAATGAGCTGGCTGAGGGCGAGGGCGATGCGATGGCCGCGGCTGACACACCGTCGGCGCAGGTCATGCCGGCGACTGTCCGGGACGCGTGGCCGAAGGGGGCGTCGGACAGGCCGAGAGTCCGCAAGTGGCGCCGCTGCGGTCTGTGTTCGCGGGCCTCCGGGAGCGGTCCGCCGGCAGAAGCCGCCCGACCCGGTCCCGGTCACCTCACCCGGGTGCGGCAGCCGCCGGTGACCGCGGTGCAGAGCGCCGAGTGCTTGCCGAGTCGCGGCACGCGGTCCCGAGCCGGGCGCAAGCGCCGGGGCACGCGTACGGGTCGCCGTGCACGCCGATCGGACCGCGTTCACCGGATGCGCTCTCACGCGGATCGCCGGACGTGCCGAGGCCGAAGGGCTCGTCGGCACCTCCCCGGACGAGCTCGGTGCCGGGTTGCCGTAAGGTTGACCGGTTCCACCCGCGTCGCCGCCCCGACCGGCGGCTCACCACACCGGTGGACGTACAGCTGGGAGGAACCGATGCGACCGAACGCCAGGCGCACCACCTTGGCGGACATCGCCCAAGCGGCTGGGGTCTCCGTCGCGACCGTGTCCAAAGTGGTCAACGGCCGCGGCGACGTGGCGCCGCACACCCGCACCCGGGTGGAGGAACTGCTGCATCAGCACCACTACCTCGCGCCCGTGTTCCGCCACACCGAGGCCGCCGAAAGCCCCACCATCGAGGTGCAGTTCAAGGGCGGCCTCAAGTCGTACGTGGCTGAGACACTGGAAGGCATCATCGACTCCGCCGCCGAACTGGGGGCCTCGGTGGTGATCAGCAAGGCGTCCCATGCCCCGCACTGGGCCCGGGACCTGGTCTCGGCCGGGCGCCGCGCCGTCATCGCGGTCACCAGCGTGTACACCACAGCGCACCTGAACGAACTGGCCCGGTCCGGGCTGCCGCTGGTCGTGCTGGACCCACTGCACCTGCCGGACAGCCGGGTCAACAGTGTCGGGGCGACCAACTTCGCCGGCGGCCTGGCCGCGACCCAGCACCTGCTCTCCCTGGGCCACCGCCGTGTCGCCTATCTCGGCGGACCGGCCATGGCCGTGTGCAACCAGGCGCGCATGCACGGCTACCGCGCCGCCATGGAGGCGGAGGGAGCGCAGGTACCCGACGCCTACGTCCGGCCCGGAGAGTTTACCTACGAGACCGGGTTGCTCGGCGCCGCGGCGCTCCTGGGCCTGCCAGAGCCACCGACGGCGATCTTCGCAGGCAACGACGAGATCGCCCTCGGTGTCATCGAGACCGCCCGCGCCCGAGGCCTGCGCATCCCCGAAGACCTGAGCGTGGTCGGCTTCGACGACACCAGCCTCGCCCAGATGGCCTCACCGCCACTGACCACCGTGCGCCAGCCACTGCGGGAGATGGGCGGTGCGGCCCTGCGCACCGCCCTCCGACTGGCGGGCGGCGAGAAGGTCGAGTCCCACCACATCGAACTGGCCACCCAGCTCGTGGTCCGCGCCTCGACGGCGCCGCCCCGCGAAGAGACTTCGGCGCATGGCTAGTGGCGGGTGAGAGGTCTTCGGGCAGGACCGGCGAACAGGTCGCGGGCGTCTCCCGCGCTTGCCGCCGTGAGCGGTTCGATCCGCTGTCCGAGGGCCTCGACCGCGTCCGTCCGGCGCAGATCGGCGCACAGCCTCGCGGCCTGCCCGGTGGACCGCCACGGGTTCTCTGCCGCTCGCGCGGGTACATCCGCGAGCCCGGCCGGATCGCACTGGACACGCGTGCGGACGTACGCCGCTCGCACCCGGTGCCGTTCGGCCCCGGGCGCCCACCGGTTCCGGAGCCCTCGCGTGTCCGGGCCCGCGTACCCGGCCGCGCGGCCGACGCCGTCGCCGACGCCCCGAAGCCCCTCGTCGGCGAACCGACCGAGCATCCCCGTAGCCCTTGCCCGCTGTTCCGTTCCGGCAGAAGACAGTCCGCGCTGCCGGAATCTCCCGGTGAACAACGAAACACCACGGTGATCGCGCCCTGCGCGGGCGCGGGCACGACCGCAGGGCTGGACGCGGGGCGCTCACTCTCCCGCGTGATCCGGCCTGCCGCCGCGGACGGCGGATTGCCGCCGCACGGCGTCGTCCGTAGTGAGGTCAACGGGGACCTCCCCGGCAAAGCTGCGACTGCCCAGGCGGACCAGTTGCAGTGGACAGGATCCGGCACCCGGGGCCAACTGGGAGAAGAGGCCCGCCGGGGTCGTTTCCCGCGGCTGCCTGGATGCGCCGCCCGACACCATGGAGCGCTCATGAAAGGAACGGCCGCGGCGACGGTGCCGGCGGTTTCCGCCCTGCCGCCGCCTGCTGCAAGCGGCTGTCCCGGCCGGACGGTCTCGTCCGCCTGCGCCGGGCCCGCATCTGGAGTGCTGTCAGCGGGCATCCCCTGGTACATCGGCTCGGCCGCCCCCGGCAGCGCGGCCCCCGCCCCCGGCACGGCCACGGTGCACTTCAGCAAGCCAGGCCCCGTCCTGAACGACGCCGAGGGGCGGACGCTCCACCTCCCCGAGGCCGTCAGGCCGACTGCGCCGGCCGGCGGCGGAGCATGTGCGTCTGCCTGGCCGCCGCTCACCTCCGGCACGTCCAGGGCGACCCCGTCTGCCACTCAAGTGACCTGCGTCGGGCACCCGCTGCACGGCTTCGCGGGTGACACGAGGGCCGGTGACACCAATGGCGAGGAAGCCGGCGCCTCCGGCGCCACAGTGGTACGTGGTCAACGCCTCCGGCAGCAAGGCCGACCCCGATCGATCGGGGACTGATGACCGGGCACACGGGCGCGCGGATGCGGCGTCCCGCACGAAAGAGCGCCGGCTTTCTGGCTGCTCTGCTGCCGGTCGCGGTCGCGGTGGGGGTGTACGCGTTCGGCCGCACGCACACACCCGACTACACCAGCGGCCTGTTCGGGCAGCACGGCGTCGGCGTCTACGATCTCAAGGCGCGCCTGGGCAGCGCTCTGATGGCCCTCGCGGTCGTCCAACTGCTGCTCGGGCTGTGGATGTACCGGCGCCTGCCGGGAGCGGGGGCCGCGCCGCACCGCGTGCCCCCCGCACACCGGCTCATCGGCCTTCTTGCCTTTCTGCTCTCGCTGCCCATCTCCTACCACTGCATCACCGCCTACGGAGTTGAGTTCACGAGCAGCCGAGCGGCGGTGCACTCCATCACGGGCTGCGTCCTGTACGGCGCGTTCGTCGCCAAGGTGCTGGTGGTGCACAGCCGCCGACTGCCCGGTTGGGCGCTTCCGGCCGCCGGCGGCGCCCTGGTCGCCGCCATCGCACTGATGTGGTACACCGCCGCCTTGTGGTTCTTCACCGGCTCCGCCCCCGGCTTCTGGTGAGCCCACAGCTCACGGTCCAGGAGGACCAGCTCTGTGCGCCCGCCTGTCTCCCCGCGAGCACGTGTACCTTCGACTGCCTCGGCGTGCCTCCCGGCCTCGCGCACACCGCAGCGTGATCAAATACGGCATGGCATCGTCCTGGACTGGTGAACGGGTGCGCCTGCGCGCTGTCGAGCCCGACGACTGGACAGCGTTCGCGCGCTTCGCCGACGACGACGGGCGGCGGGCAGGCCGGCTGGATCTACCGCGGTCCGCCGAGAGCTACCGTGCCTGGACGATGGAGCAAGCCGTTGCCACGTGCGATGACGACCGCTTCGGGCTGGCAGTCGAAACGACGGCCAGAGGCGAGCTGGTCGGCACCGTCGGCTCACATCGCACCGGCCCTCGGTCGGGCTGGTTCGAGTTTGATGTCACGATCGGCACCGGCCACCGGCGCAGGGGCTACGCGGCAGAAGCCGTGGTGTTGCTGATGCGCTTCATGTTTGCCGAGCGGCGCTATCACAAATGCCTGGGCGCGGTCTTCGCCCACAACGAGGCGTCGCTGGCACTCACCCGTCGGCTCGGCTTCACCGAGGAGGGGCGCTTGCGGGAACACGTCTACTTCGCCGGCCGCTACCACGATCTCGTCATGATGGGCATGCTCGCCAACGAGTTCGACGAGCGACACGCGATGAGCGAACCGTGAGCCGGTCATCCAAGCCGGTGCGGAACAGCGCGAACTCGGTCAGCGTTCGCTGTTCGCGGGTGGCGGCGGCCTGCGCAAAGTGGCACGCAGGCGCAAGCCGACCGTTGCGAGACCTTCCAGGGTGGTGACCTGGTAGCCGGGTTCCGGTCCGCGCGGCTCGCTCACGTGGCAGCGGCGGGCGGTCTGCGCGGTCAGGAGCGTCAGCATCGCCATGGCCAGAGCGGCGCCCTCGCAGCCGTGCGGCCCGGTACCGAAGGAGAGGAAGACCCCGGGTTTCGCCGGCGAGCCCGAATCATCGAGCCAGCGCTCGGGCTGGAACCGGTCCGGATCGGTGTGTTCCCGTGCGTCGCGCTGGGCGGTGTAGGGGCAGACCAGAACGGTGGACCCGGCGTCGATGGTGTAGCCGGCGAGCTCGGTTGGTCGCGTGACGTGCCGGGTCAGCAGCCAGCTCGGGGGGTGCAGCCGCAGCACCTCGCGCACCAGCGCCTGGGTGTATCGCAGGCGGTCGAGGTGAGCGCTGGTCGTCTCGGCCGGGTCCGCGGGCAGCAAGGCGGCTTCGGCCGCGACGCGTCCCGCTGCCTGGGGGTATCGGGCCAGGTGGAGCAGGATCCATCCGGCGGCCCGGGAAGGCGTCTCGAAGGTGGCGACGGTGATTCCGGGAAGAGTGTCGAGAATGGCCTCTTCCGGCAGCAGGCCGTAGCGGGCGGAGGGCCGGAGCATCTGTCCCAGCATGTCGTCACCGAGCCGGCCCGAAGAACGGCGCCGCTGGACGATGGGCCGCAGAGCGTCGGTGAAGGCCGTTTGCTGCCGGGTGCGGAACCGCCGTGCCGGGGTGGGGATCCAGTGCGGCCATTCCCAGTGCGAGGGGCGTACGAGCACCTCGCGGGCCAGGAAGAGCTGTGAGGCGAAGGGCAGCAGGGCGGGAGCGTCCTCGGAGAAGAGGTAGCGCACGCCGATCTCTGCCAGGGCGTGCCGGACCGGGGGGAGAACCTCGACGTCCTGGCCCGTGGGCCACTGGTCGGCGAATCGAGCGGCACCGGGTGCGATCTCACCGATCCGGGCTGCAACCGCCTGCGGGCGCAGTCCGCGCATGCGGGCGGCGTGAGCGCGCGCACGTTCCTCGGACGTCGGTGCTCCGCTCGACCGCTTCAACGGCGGGAAGAGGGGTGAAGACGCCTTGGGGAAGTCCTGCGCGCGGCGCAGTACCGTTTCGCACGGCCCGGCCGTAGCGGCTACGTAGACACCCGGCTCCAGCTGCCAGACGTCCCCGCACTCGTCAGCGCCGCGACGCGCCATCGCCAGCCGGTCGCGGCTCCAGGCCGCGAAGCTGCCTTCGGGCAACCGCGGCGGCTCGTTTGTTCGGCCCATGAGATCGTGCCTGACTCTCGTACCTGTCCAGGTCGATGTCGTCGGCAGCGTGGCTGGGAGCCGGCGGGCGCGCGGGCGCGCTCGCCGACAGTGCGGTCAGTCCGAGTCGTCGCCGGCGTACGCATCCCACTCGTGGGCCCCGTACGCACCGTAGTGGCGGGCGAAGGACAGTCTGCGGAGCAACTTGGCGATCATGATGCACTCCTCTCGCCTGTCTGAACTCTCCCGGTCGAGCGTTCGGCGAGGAAGTTCCCGCCTGGCGCTCAATGGCACATGTTCCATGTTGGCACACTTGCCGCATATGTCATATTCGGGTCGTTGTCAATCGCGCATATGGAGCTGGGGCGCATCAGAACCTTCGGCAACCGGTGCGGCGGCCACCCGGCGTGCGGTTCCGGCCACTGTCAGTCTTCTCGCCTGCACGGTCAGGCGTTCTTCGGCTGCCTGTACATCGCGACTGTGCGGGACTGGTCAACGGGCTGAGCGAAAGGCGCCTGACGGGTGGAAGCCGATGTCAGGCGCCCTTCTGTAGCGTCTGGGGGCCGATGCCGCGACCGTCGCCGGTCAGCCGACCGCGGCCTCGGCGGGAGCCGGCAGGAAGTCCGGTACCCGGGCGCCGAGGCCCAGGGATTCGGCCCGGCGGCGGACGAGGTCGGCGAGGGCGAGGTCCAGGGTGCCCAGGCCGAACGGGGAGAACACGGTGACGCGGTCCTCGGCGCGTCGGAAGGGCTCTCCCGCGTTCAGCACGGCACCGAGCGAGGTGGTGATGAAGCCCCGGTTGCCGCAGAGCTGTTCGGCCAGGTGCAGGGAGGTCGACTCGCGGCACACGTGGTCCGCGTCGTCGACCACGTTGACGGCGGTCAGGATGCTTCCCGGTGTCAGGTCGCGCAGGGACACGTGCAGGACCAGGGTGCCGGGCCGGCAGGCGTCGGTGGTCAGGTGCGGGGCGGCGGCGGTGGTCGCCAGGCAGACCAGCCGGTGGGCGGCGAGCGCCTCCTCCGCGCTGACGGCGACCTCGGTCTTCAGGTCCGGCCAGCGGGCCTGGCAACGGGCGGCGAAGGACTCCGCCCGGGTGCTGTCGAGGTCGAACACGGTGACCGCGGCGAGGCCGGGCAGGACGGCCCGGAGGTAGGCGAGGATCTCGAAGCCGATCACACCGCAGCCGATCAGGGAGACACCGGTCTCGGGGACGGACGAGCCCAGCGTCGCCGCCGCGAGGGCGGCGCTCGCCGCGGTGCGCCGCGCCGAGATCACCGAGCCCTCCAGCAGGGCCTCCGGCTGCCCGGTGGCCATGGAGTTGAGGATCACCGCGGCGGAGGCGCGTTCCAGGCCCCGCGCGGTGTTACCGGGGAAGGAGGCGATCCACTTGATGCCCGCCACCGGCTCCTCCTCGCCGAGGTAGGCGGGCAGTCCGATGATCCGGTTGCGCGGGTCGTCCGGAAAGCGGAGGAAGACCGAGTGCGGCAGGGCCGTACGGCCCCGGTCGTGCAGCAGGTACGCGCGGCGCACCGCTGCGACGACCTCGGCCTCGGCGTCGTCGAGGACTTGGTGGACCTCTCCGGCTCCAAGGATCAGCATGATGCCCCCTTCATCGCCAACTTCGTCTCCTTCCACAGGTGGGACACGTCGCCGAAGTGGCGGGCGACCCATTCGTCGTCGTAGATCGTGTCGAGGTAGCGCTCCCCGCGGTCGGGCAGGACGACCGCGCAGCGCGCGCCCGCCGGGATGCGGTCGGCCATCTGGCCGACCGCCGCCACCAGGGCCCCGGAGGAGCCGCCCGCGAGGATGCCCTCCCGGGCGGCGAGCCGCCGGCAGCCGACCACGCAGTCGAGGTCCGCCACATGGACGACCTCGTCGGCGAGCCCGTCGCGGTAGAGCGCCGGCCGTACGGCCGCGCCGTGGCCCGGGATCAGCCGGGGTGCCGGAACGCCGCCGAAGATGGCGCTCCCTCTGGCGTCCACCGCGACCACGGTCACCGGCAGCTGCCGGTCGCGCACGTACTCCGCGCAGCCACGCAGGGTGCCGCAGGAACCCGTCGCGCAGAACAGGTAGTCGATCCCGCCCGGCACCGCCTCCAGGATCTCGCGCATCGTCCGCCGGTGCGCCTGGGGGTTGAGCGGGTTGGCGTACTGGTTGGGCCAGTAGGCGCCGGGGATGTGGGCGACCAGCGCGTTGATGCGGCGGATCCGGACGGGCAGGTACTCGCCCGTCGCCGGGTCGCACTCGCTCACCACCTCGACCTCCGCACCGAGGGCCCGCATGACGGCGATGTTCTGCCGGTTGGTGCGGGGGTCCACCACGCAGATGAACCGGAGCCCGTAGTAGGCGCAGATCTGGGCCAGTCCGATGCCCAGGTTGCCGGAGCTCGATTCGACGACCACCGAGCGGCCGGGCACCAGGGTGCCGCTCCGGATCAGCCCGCGCAGCATCTCCAGGGCCGAGCGGTCCTTCATGCTGCCGCCGGGGTTGAAGGCCTCCAGCTTGGCGTAGGTGGTGAAGTGCCGCCCCGGAGCGAGCTTGGCGAGTTCGATCAGCGGCGTGCCGCCGATCGTGCCGAGAACGCCGGCGGGCCCGTCGTCAGGTTCCGGCATGGCGGCCTCGCCCCGTCGGATCGGGGCGGGGCCCGAGCATCGTGCGGAACACGCTAGTTCCTCCTGTCAGCACTGGATCGAGGGGTGGTGCGTCGGCCGCCGCCCGGCCGGGTTCGGTGCGGGCGTGAGCCGAGGCCGGGCCGGGGCCCGGAGGGTCACCGCGCCGGTGCGCCGGGCGTGACGCGTACGGAGCGGGCGAGGGAGGCGGCGCCGGCGATCAGCACCATCCAGCCCGCCAGGGCCAGCGCGGCGGTCCGCGCGCCGGCCGAGTCGAGCAGCAGACCGCCCAGCAGCGAGCCGATCGGCAGCGCCCCGTTGGACAGCGTGGTCATCGCCGCGAGCACCCGGCCGCGCAACCGGTCCGGGGTGATGCCCAGTTGGTAGCTGCCGAGCGCCACGTTCCACAGCGGCCCGACGAACCACATCGCGGCGTAGGCGGCGGCGAGCGTGAACGGGTCGCGGCTGAAGGCGATCACGGCCATCAGCACCGCCCACGCCCAGTTCGCCCCGATCACCAGGGCGCCCAGTGCGACCCGGCGGGCGAACCACGGCGCCGCCAGCGAACCGAGGACACCCCCGCCCCCCGCGACGCCGACCATCAGGCCCACCCCCGCCGAGGACGCGCCGACGTCGGTGGCCAGCACGATGGTGACCAGAAACAGTGCCCGGAACATCAGGTTGCTCCCCGCCACCAGCAGGGTGGTGGTGCGCAGGAAGGGCTGTCGCCACAGCCACCTCAGGCCCTCGCGGACCTGCTCGCCCATGCTGCCGGCGCGGGCCGACCGCTCGGCCTCGAACTCCTTGCGGATGAACAGCAGTCCGGTCAGCGAGACCAGGTAGCTCAGCGCGTCGGCCAGGAACGGGACGGCCCGGCCGAGACCGAACAGCACACCGCCGAGCGGCGTCCCGAGCATCACGGCGGCCCGCCCCCGCGCCTCGTTGCGGGACAGGGCCAGCGAGAGCTGGCTCTTGGGTACCACGTTCGGGACGGCCGCGTGCGCGGCGAGCCCGTGGAACACCGTGAGCGCGCCCTCGACGAAGCTCACGGCCAGCACCAGCGGCAGGCCCAGGACGTCCAGGGCGGCGGCGACCGCGATGGCCGCCGCGCCGAGCGCGCGCAGCGCGTCGCACCAGATCATCAGCCGCCGGCGCGGCCAGCGGTCCACCAGGGCGCCGGCCGGCAACGGGAGGAGCAGTGCGGGCAGCAGCGCCACGAATCCGGCCAGGCCGGCGGCGAACGGCGAGCCGGTGAGGGCCAGGACCAGCAGCGGGTAGGCGATCGTGGTGGCCGTCGACCCGAGCAGGGAGACCGCCGAGCCGCCCCACAGCAGCAGGAAGTCGCGGTTGCGGTGCAGCGGCACCACCGGGCCGGCGGTGGCTGTGTCCGGAGGGTCTGGCGGCCGTGGCTCCGCCGGCGCCCTCGTGTCGGGGCTGGTCATCTGTCACACTCCAAGTCCGGCCCGGGCCGGACGCCAGGGCCTGTCCGGCGGATCGCGTCCGAGACGCGGGGTCCGGCACGCCCTCCCCTCCGCCCTGCAGCTGGACGCACCGGACCCCACTCACCCGGGCTGCAAGGCACCGCTGTTCTCCTCCGACCTGGTCCGCCGGGCAGGCGCTAGCCGCGCGCCGCCCCCTCCATCTGCCGGCGCAGACTGAGCGGTCGCATGTCGGTCCAGACGGTGCCGATGTGGGCCAGGCACTCGCTCCGGCTACCCTCGGTGCCCTCGGCGTACCAGCCCAGCGGCAGCTCGCGGTCGGCGAGCCAGACGGAGTACTGCTCCTCGTCGTTGCGGACGACGCGGTAGGTGCGCTCGTCGGTGTCTTCCTCGGCCACGGCGGGCCCTCCCTCGGGTGAACTGCCGCGTCACGAACCTCACGTGACCGGTGGCGGCGCCGCAGAGCCTGCCGCAGCAGCCCCCTTCGACCCCAGAGAAGGAGGCGCAGTCACCGTGGCGCCGACGCTGCCGATGTGACTGCCGGTTGTTCTCTCGGAGCGGCGACGGCCCGGCGGCGACGCTGAGGCGCATGACTGCGAACCCCTCCATCCGGACCGCGCCGCCCGAGCGCGCCCAGGAGCGCGACGCGAGCTCCGCGCTGCCCCTGACGCTGTCCGCCGAGTCCCCCGGTACGCCCCTGTCCGCATACCTGTCGGCCGCCCGACCGCTCGTCCGCGGCCGGCTGCTCGAACACGGCGCGGTGCTGCTGCGCGGCTTCGACGTCGGCGGCGTGGACGGCTTCGAGGCCGCGGTCCGGGCGGTGTCCGGCACGCCGCTGCCCTACGCGGAGCGGTCCTCGCCGCGGAGCACCATCAAGGGTCAGGTGTACACCTCGACCGACTATCCGCCGGACGAGGAGATCTTCCTCCACAACGAGAACTCCTACCAGGCGGACTGGCCGCTGAACCTCTTCTTCCACTGCGTGCAGCCGCCGGACACCCTGGGCGCGACGCCGCTCGCCGACACCCGCCGGGTGTACCGGGCGATCGACCCGTCCGTCCGGGAGGAGTTCGCCGCCCGGGACTGGATGGTGGTGCGCAACTTCTCCGACGGCTTCGGCGTGCCGTGGCAGCAGGCCTTCAACACGGGCGACCGCGGCGAGGTCGAGGCGTACTGCGCCCGCAACGGCGTCGAGACCGAGTGGACGGCGAACGGCCTGCGGACCCGTGCGCGCCGCCGGGCGGTGCACCGGCACCCGGTGACCGGCGAGACGGTCTGGTTCAACCACCTCACCTTCTTCCACGTGACCACGCTGGCCGAGGAGGTGTGCGGCGCGCTGCGGGAGATGTACGACGACGCGCAGCTGCCGACCAACACCTACTACGGCGACGGGCGGCCGATCCCGGACGAGGTCGTCGCACACCTGCGGTCCTGCTACCGCGCCGAGCAGCGGCGCTTCGACTGGCAGCGGGACGACGTGCTCCTCGTCGACAACATGCTGTCGGCGCACGCCCGCGAGCCGTTCACCGGACCGCGCCGGATCGCCGTGGCGATGGCCGAGCCCTGCTCGGCGGCCGTGCGGTCCGCCACGTACCCGGAGGTGACCGATGACCGCCGATGACAGCGGCCTGCCGCTCTCGTACGCCCAGGAACAGCTCTGGTTCCTCGACCAGCTCCGCTCCGGTGCCTCCACCGAGTACCTGATGTGCGAGGCGTTCCGCATCCGCGGCCCGCTCGACACGCGGGTGCTGGAGGCGGCGTTCACCGAGATCTCGGCACGGCACGAGGTGCTGCGCACCCGCTACGGCACCGCGCAGGGCGCCGGCGCGCAGTTCGTGGCCGAGCCCGGCCCCGTGCGGCTCGTCCCGGTGGACCTGACGGGCACGGCGCCGGCGGACCGCGAGGCGCGCGTGCGGGAACTGCACGCGGCCGAGCTGCGCACGCCGATCGACCTGCGCACCGAGGCCCCCTGGCGGCTGACCCTGGTCCGGTTCGCCGAGGAGGACGCCGCCCTGCTGGTGACGGTCCACCACATCGCCTTCGACGGATGGTCCTGGGGCGTCCTCGCCCGGGAACTGCACGAACTGTGCACCGCGTTCGCGGCCGGCCGGCCCTCGCCGCTCGACCCGGTACCGGTGCAGTACGCGGACTTCGCGCAGTGGCAGCGCGACACCTGGGCGGCCGCACCCGCGCGGGCCGAGCAGCGGCGCGGCTACTGGCGGGAGCGGCTGGCGGGCCTGGAGCCGCTGGAGCTGCCCGCCGACCGCCGGCGCCCGGCGCACTGGGACCCGGCCGGGGACAGCGTCCCGTTCACGGTGCCGGCGGAGCTTGCCGGGCGGCTGGCGGTGCTCGGCCGGGACGCGGGCGCGACCCCGTTCATGGTGCACCTGGCCGCGTTCCAGCTGTTGCTCGCGCGCTGGTCCGGCCGCACCGACGTGGCGGTCGGCGTGTCCGTCTCGGACCGCGACCAGGTCGAACTGGAGCCGCTGGTCGGCCTGTTCCTCAACACCGTGGTGCTGCGCTCCGACCTGTCCGGCCACGGCTCGTTCCTCGACCTGCTGGCGCGGGTCCGGGAGACCACCCTGGACGCCTACGAGCACCAGGACGTGCCGTTCGGCTGGGTGGTGGCCGACCTCGCGCCCGAGCGGGACCCTTCCCGCAACCCGGTGTTCCAGGTCGGCTTCGCGCTGCACAACGCCGAGCGCCGCCCGCTGCGGCTGCCCGGACTCGACGTCGCCAAGGTCGAGCCGGCCACCGATCACTCCGCCTTCGACCTGTCGCTGCACCTGTCCGAACTCCCGGACGGCTCGATCGCGGCCCGGCTCATCTTCCCCACCGCGCTGTTCGACCGCGCGCGGATCGAGCGGATGGCGGCGAGCCTGCTGCGGCTGCTCACCGGCATCGCCGAGCACCCGGACGCCCCCGCACACGCGTTGGAGACCGTCCCCGCCGAGCAACTGGCGGCCTTCGAGCGCTGGAACCGCACCGAGACCGAGCGGCCGCGGCAGTCGCTCGCCGAACTGTTCTTCGCCCAGGCCCTGGCCACCCCGGACGCGGTGGCCGTGGTGTCCGGCGAGAAGGAGACCCGCTACGCCGACCTCGCCGACCGGGTGCGGCGGCTGGCCGGACTGCTGCGCTCGCGCGGCGTCGGCCCGGAGAGCGCGGTGGGCGTCGCGCTGCACCGCGGCACCGACCTGGTCGCCACCGTTCTCGCCGTGCTCACCGCGGGCGGCGTGTACGTGCCGCTGGCACCGGAACACCCGGCGGAGCGGCTGGCCCACCTGATCGGCGACGCCGAAGTGACCCTGCTGGTCACCGAGGAGGCGCTGTCCGGGCAGCTGCCGGCCCACCCGGACACCCTCGTCCTCGACGCCGTCCGGCCGCGGGAGTTCGCGCAGGCCCCGCCCCTCGAACCGGAGGGCGCGGTCGGCACCCGGGCCGCGTACGTGATGTACACCTCCGGTTCGACCGGCCGGCCCAAAGGTGTCGTCGTACCCGAAGCCGCGATCCGCAACCGCGTGCTCTGGTCGGTGGAGCGCTACGGCCTGGGCCCCGGCGACCGGGTGCTGCAGAAGACCACCATAGGTTTCGACGCCGCGCTGTGGGAGTTCCTCTCCCCGCTGGTGTGCGGGGCCGCGGTGGTGACGGGCCCCCAGGACGCCCACCGCGACCCGGCGGTGATGGTCCGTGCCGTGGCCGACCACCGGGTCACCGTGCTGCAGGGCGTGCCCTCGATGCTGCGCCTGCTGCTGGAGGAGCCGGCCCTGGCCGACTGCGCCTCACTGCGCCTGCTGTGCTCGGCGGGCGAGCCGCTGCCCGCCGACCTGGCCGACCGGCTGCGCCGCACCCTCGACGCCGAGGTCGTCAACACCTACGGCCCCACCGAGTGCGCCGTGGACGCCACCGCCTGGCACTTCGACCCGGACGAGCCCGGCGACCTGGTGCCCATCG
This sequence comes from Streptomyces sp. NPDC086519, assembly GCF_040686075.1. Classification (NCBI taxonomy): domain Bacteria; kingdom Bacillati; phylum Actinomycetota; class Actinomycetes; order Kitasatosporales; family Streptomycetaceae; genus Streptomyces; species Streptomyces sp. NPDC086519. The sequence continues at coordinate 161,979 of NZ_JBFBJL010000010.1, read as the reverse complement.
GCCTGCCGCTGCCGAATGTGCGCACCTACGTGGTGGACACCGAGGGCCGTCAGGTGCCCGTCGGGGTGACCGGCGAGCTGCACGTCGGCGGCCTCGGACTCGCCCGCGGGTACGCGGGCCGGGGCGACCTCACCGCGGACCGGTTCGTCCCCGATCCGGACGCGGCCGTGCCCGGCGCGCGCCGGTACCGCACCGGCGATCTGGTACGGCGCCGCGCGGACGGCGCGCTGGAGTACGTCGGACGCGTCGACGACCAGGTCAAGATCGGCGGAGTGCGGATCGAGCCCGGCGAGATCGAGGTCCTGCTGTCGGCCCATCCCTCGGTGGCCGCCGCCGTGGTGGCCGTGCAGCGGTCCGACGCGGGCGACGCGCGGCTGACCGCCTACGCGGTGCCCGCCGCGGGGGAGCGGATCGATCCGGAGGCGCTGCGAGTCCACCTGGCCGCCACGCTGCCGGAGGCGATGCTGCCGTCCGCCGTCGTCGAACTCGCCGAGCTTCCCCTCACGCCGAACGGAAAGGTCGACCGCCGCCGGCTGCCGGCCGCCGCCGAACCCGGCCGGCCCGCCGCCGAGGACCGGCAGGCCCCGCGCACCCCCGCGGAGGAGGCCGTCGCCGCGCTGATGGCCGAGATCCTCGGCGTCGAACGGGTCGGCGCCCAGGACGACTTCTTCCTGCTGGGCGGCCACTCCCTGCTCGCGATCAGGCTCGTGCTGCGGCTGCGGCGCGCCTTCGGTACCGAACTGACCGTCGGCGAACTGTTCCAGGCGCGGACGGTCGCCGCGCTGGCCGCCCGGCTCACCGAGGCCGGCGCCGGCGCCGAGCCCGCCCCGGACACCGATCCGGACGCCGTCCGGCCCGCGGGCCGGGACCGCCCGCTGCCGCTCTCGTTCGGCCAGCAGCGGATGTGGTTCCTCGACCAGCTGGAGCCCGGGACCCACGAGTACGTCGTCCCGCTGGCGCTGCGGCTGACCGGACCGCTCGACACCGTCGCGCTGCGCCACGCGCTGGACGCGCTGTCCGGACGGCACGAGATCCTGCGGACCAGGTACCGCTCCGAGGGCGGCGAGCCCGTCCAGGTCGTCGACCCCGCCGGGCCGGTGGACTTCACCCTGACCGACCTGACGGGCACGCCCGACGCCGAGCCACGGGCCCGAGCGCTGGTGGACGAGCTGGCCCGCCGGCCGTTCGACCTCGAACACGGACACCCGCTGCGGGCGACCCTGATCCGCACCGCCCCCGAGGACCACCTCCTCGTGCTGACCCTGCACCACATCGCCTTCGACGCCTGGTCGACCAACGTCTACCTGCGCGACCTCGACCTCTCCTACCGGGCCTTCGCCGCGGGCGATCCGTCACCGCTCACCCCGCAGCCGGTGCGCTACGCCGACTTCGCGGTGTGGCAGCGCGAGCAGCAGCGGGCCGGCCGGCTGGACCACCAACTCGCCTACTGGCGCGACCGCCTGGAAGGACTCACGCCCGTCGAACTGCCCACCGACCGGGTCCGCTCGGCGGTCCGCGACGCCCGCGGCGACAACGTCGTCGTCGAGGTCGCGCCGGAGGTGGCCCGGGCCGTCACCGAACTGGCCGGCCGGCACGGCGCGACCCCGTTCATGGTGATGCTCGCCGCGTTCCAGGTGCTGATGCGGCGCTGGACCGGCCGCGACGACCTCGCGGTGGGGACCCCGGTCGCCGGCCGGACCCGCCAGGAGACCGAGGACCTGGTCGGGTTCTTCACCAACAACCTGGTGATCCGCAGCGACCTCGGCGGCAACCCGGCCTTCGGCGAACTGCTGGAGCAGGTCCGCCGCACGGTGCTCGACGCCTTCGCCCACCAGGACGTGCCGTTCGAGCACCTGGTCGACGCGCTGCAACCGGAGCGGGACCTCTCCCGCAATCCGCTGTTCCAGATCATGTTCGAGCATCAGCACCTGGCAGGCGTCCCGGACCGGCTCGGCGCGGTCGCCGTGGAACCGGTCCGGGCCGGACTGGAGACCGCCAAGTTCGACCTCACCGTGACCGTCAAGGAGCGCGGCGGGCGCATGTACTGCTGGTTCGAGTACGCGACCGCGCTCTTCGACCGGGAGACCGTCGAACGGATGGCGGGCCACTACCTGACCCTGGTCGGCAGTGTGACGGCCGCCCCCGGCGACCGGATCGGCGACCTCCGCATGCTCACCGAGGACGAGCGGCAGCGCGCCCTCACCACCTGGGCCGACCCGGAGTCCGCACGGGCCGCCGTGCTCGACCCGGCCGACGAACACGAACTGTGCGTACCGGAGCTGTTCGCCCGGCAGGTCCGGCGGGCCCCGGACGCCATCGCCGTGGTCTTCGGTGACCAGCAGGTCAGCTACGCCGAACTCGACACGCTCTCCGACCGGTTCGCCGCCCGCCTGCGCTCCCTCGGGGTCACCGCGGAGACGGTCGTCGGCTCCTGCCTGGAGCGCGGCGTCGAGGCGGTGGTGGTCCTGCTCGCCGTACTGAAGGCCGGCGGCGTCTACGTGCCGTTCGACCCCGGGCACCCCGCCGAGCGGCTGGAGCTCATGCTCGCCGACGCCGGCCCGGAACTCGTCGTCACCACCCGCGCGTTCGCCGGCCGCCTGACCGGAGCCCACCGGGTGGTCCTGGCCGACGCCGACGCCCCGGACGAGCCCGGCCCGGCCCCCGCGGTCCCGGCGCCCGTCCCGGCCCGGCCGCGCAACCTCGCCTACGTCATCTACACCTCCGGCTCGACCGGCCGCCCCAAGGGCGTGATGATCGAGCACCGCGCGTACGCCCACCACTGCCGGGTGATCGCCGACGCGTACGGCATCGTCCCCGGTGAACGGGTGGCCCTGCTGTCCGCCCTCACCTTCGACGTGGCGATGGACCAGACCGCGGCGACCCTGGTGGCCGGCGCCACCGTCGTCGTCGCCGACCCGGTGTTCTGGACCCCGGACGAACTGCCCGCCCGGCTCGCCGAGCACGGCGTCACCGTCCTGGAGATCACCCCGTCCTACTACCGGGCAGTCCTGGAGTCGCCCGACCTGCCCCTGCTGGACTCGCTGAAGCTGATGAACGTCGGCAGCGACGTGGTCACCGGCCTGGACGCGCGGCGCTGGTCCGAAACCGGTCTGCCCGCCCGCTTCCTGTGCAACTACGGGCCGACCGAGGCCACTGTCACCTGCCTGCTGCATCCCGTCCCCGAGGCGCCCGCGGAGGGCGACGCGGCCGGTGCCCTGCCGCTCGGCCGGCCCGTGCCCGGCACCCGGGCCTACATCCTGGACGCGGACCTGCGGCCCGTCCCCGTCGGCGTCCCCGGCGAGCTGTACCTCGGCGGCGTCCGGCTGGCCCGCGGCTACCACCGGCGGCCGGACCTCACCGCGGACCGGTTCGTGCCCGATCCCTTCGCCACCGAGCCCGGCGGGCGGCTCTACCGCACCGGCGACCTGACCCGCCACCGCCCCGACGGCACCATCGAGTTCCTCGGCCGGATCGACCACCAGGTCAAGGTCCGCGGCCTGCGCATCGAACTCGGCGAGATCGAGGCGGCACTCGCCCGGCACCCCGCCCTCCAGGAGGCGGTGGTCACCGCCCCGCAGACGGCTCCCGGTGAACGCCGGCTGGCCGCCTACCTGGTGGCGCGTCCCGGCAGCCCGATGCCCGACGTGGCCGAGCTGCGCGCACACCTGGGCGCACTCCTGCCCGAGTACATGATCCCCTCCGTGTGGGTGCCGCTCGACGCGTTCCCGCTGACGGCCAGCAAGAAGATCGACCGCAAGGCCCTGCCGGACGCCTCGGCCGCCCTGACCGGCGGCGCCCGCGAGCACCTCGCCCCGCGCGACCCCGCCGAGGAGGCCGTCGCCGCGATCTGGTCCGAGGTCCTGGGCCAGGAGCGGATCGGCGCCCACGACGACTTCTTCGCCCTGGGCGGGCACTCGCTGCTCGCCACCCGGGTGCTGGCCCGGCTCCGCGAGACGTTCGCCGTCGAGCTGCCCCTGCGCCTGCTGTTCGAGGCCACCACCGTGGCCCGGCTCTCCCAGGCGGTGTCCGAGGCCGTGGAGGCCGACGTCGCCGCGCTCTCCGACCAAGAAGTGGCGGGTCTGCTCGCCGAGGAAGGCCTGCGATGACCGACACCAGGGACCGCGCGCACCTGAGGCAGGAACTGCTCCGCCTGCGCCTCGCCGGACGGGCCGCCCCCGCCCCGGCGGACGGCATCGCCCGCGCGCCGCGCGGCGGCCCGCTCCCGCTCTCCTTCGCCCAGCGCCGCCTGTGGATCCTCGACCGGCTCCAGCCCGGCGGCACCGAGTACCTGATGACCGTGGCGCTCAGGCTGCGCGGCTCTCTCGACCGGGCCGCGCTGCGCACCGCGCTGGACGGGATCCTCCACCGGCACGAGGTGCTGCGGACCCGCTATCCGGTGGCCGACGGCGAGCCCGTGCAGATCGTCGACGAGCCGGGCAGCGTCCCCCTCGTCGAGGAGGACCTCGGCGCCCTCGACCGGGCGGCCGCGGACGCCCGGATCGCCGCCCTGGCCACCGGCGCGCGCCGGCCGGTCGACCTCGCCGAGGGCCCGGTGTTCTCCGCCGTGCTGGCCCGCATGGCAGAGCAGGAGCACGTCCTCCTGCTCACCGTCCACCACATCGCCTGCGACGGGCGGTCCGAGGACGTCCTCGTCCGCGAACTCGCGGAACGCTACGCGGACGCGGTCGCCGGGCGGCCCACCCGCTCGCCCGAACCACAGGTGCAGTACGCCGACTTCGCCCTCTGGCAGCGCGAACGGCTGTCCGGCGCGGCGCTGCGCCGCCCGCTGGACCACTGGCGCGAGCGGCTGGCCGGGCTGCCGCCCCTGGAACTGCCCACCGACCGCCCCCGTCCCGCCGTACGCGACTCGGCGGGCGGGCTCGCGCCGCTCGCCGTGCCGGCCGGCACCGCCCGGCGGCTGACGGCGCTCGCGCGGGAGCACGGCGCCACCCCCTTCATGGCCCTGCTGGCCGCGCACGCCGTCCTGCTCGGCCGCTGGAGCGGCCGGCGCGACGTCGCCGTCGGCTTCCCGGTGGCAGGGCGCGACCGCGCGCAGCTCGAGGACCTGGTCGGCCTCTTCCTCAACACGCTGGTGCTGCGGGTCGACCTGGCCGGGGCACCGTCGTTCGCGGACCTGGTGCGGCAGGTCCGCGAACGCGCCCTCGACGCCTACGCCCACCAGGAGCTGCCCTTCGAGCGGCTGGTCGAGGAACTGGCACCGGAGCGGGACCCGTCCCGTACGCCGCTGTTCTCCTCCATGCTGCTGTGGCAGGACGCGGCCGGTTCGCCGGCGCCGACGCCGATGGGCCCGCTGACGGCCGAGCGGCTGCCGGTCGGCGAGAGCACCGCCAAGTTCGACCTCACCGTGGGGCTCGCCGAGCAACCGGACGGCTCGCTGTCCGGCGGCGTCAACTACGCCTCGGCGCTGTTCGACCCGGCGACGGCCGAACGGTTCGCCGCGCAGTTCGCCCGCCTGCTGGAGAGCGCGGTCGCCTCGCCCGGCACCCCGGTGGACGAACTGGAGATCCTGCCCGCGGCGGAGCGCGACCGCCAGCTCGTCGACTGGAACGCGACCGGCCGGTCCTACCCGGCCGGCACCCTCACAGAGCTGTTCGAGACCCAGGCCGCGCGCACCCCCGACGCCGAGGCGGTGCGCTTCGAGGGCGCCGGCCTCGGCTACCGGGACCTGAACGAGCGGGCCGGTCTGCTCGCCCACCACCTGCGCACCCTCGGCGTCGGACCCGAGTCCGTGGTCGGCGTCTGCCTGCACCGGGGCACCGACCTCGTGGTGGCGCTGCTGGCGGTGCTCAAGGCCGGCGGCGCCTACCTGCCGCTCGACCCGGACTACCCGGCCGACCGGCTCGCCTTCATGCTGGAGGACTCCGGCGCCCGGGCCGTGATCACCGACCCCGGACTCGCCCCCCTGGTGCGCGACCGCGCGCCGCACCTGGTCGACATCACCGCGGACATCCCCCGCACCCGCGCCCACCCCCCGGCCGTCGCGGCGGCCCCCGAGCACCCGGCGTACCTGATCTACACGTCGGGCTCCACCGGCCGCCCCAAGGGCGTGCTGATCGAGCACCGGGCCATCGTCAACCGGCTGCACTGGATGCAGGAGACCTACGGTCTCGGCGCCGACGACCGGGTGCTGCAGAAGACGCCCTACAGTTTCGACGTCTCGGTGTGGGAGTTCTTCTGGCCGCTGATCACCGGCGCCACCCTGGTGCTCGCCCGCCCCGGCGGCCACCGCGACCCGGCCTACCTGGCCGGGCTGATCGGCACCGAGGCGATCACCACCGTCCACTTCGTACCGTCGATGCTGCGGGCCTTCCTCGCCGGGCCGCTGCCGGCCCTGCCCTCGCTGCTCCGCATGGTGTGCAGCGGCGAGGCGCTCCCCGCCGACCTGGTCACCGCCGTGCACGAGCGGATCGGCTGCGAGCTGCACAACCTGTACGGACCGACCGAGGCCGCCGTGGACGTCACCGCGACCCGGTGCGAACCGGGCCTCCCCGTCACCATCGGCCGCCCGATCGCCAACACCCGCACCTACATCCTGGACGACGCGCTGCGGCCGGTGCCGATCGGCGTGCCGGGCGAACTCCTGCTCGGCGGCGTCCAGCTCGCCCGCGGCTACCTGAACCGTCCGGCGCTCACCGCCGACCGCTTCGTGCCCGACCCCTTCGCCACCGAGCCCGGCGGCCGGCTGTACCGCACCGGCGACCTGGCCCGGTACCGCGCGGACGGCGCCATCGAGTACCTGGGCCGGCTCGACCACCAGGTGAAGATCCGCGGCCAGCGGGTCGAACTCGGCGAGATCGAGGCGGTGCTGGCCGAGGCGCCCGGCGTCGCGGCCGCGGCCGTCGCCGTGCACGACGAGCAGCTCGTGGGATACCTGGTGCCGCCCTCGGCCGACGTCGAGGCGGCCCGCGAGCACCTGCGCGGGCGGCTGCCGGAACACATGCGGCCCGTGCACTGGACCCTGCTGGAGACGCTGCCCCTGACGCCCAGCGGCAAGACCGACCGCACGGCGCTGCCCGCACCCGACCGGACGCGCTCCGGCCTCGTCGGCGCGTTCACCGCCCCGAGCACGGCGATCGAGCGGACCCTCGCGGACGCCTTCGCCACGGCCCTGGGCGTCGACGAGGTCGGGGTGCACGACGGCTTCTTCCAGCTCGGCGGAGACTCCATGCGCGCCATCCGGGCCGTCGGAGCCCTGCGCGACCAGGGGCTCGACCTCACCGTGCAGGACGTCTTCGCCCGGCAGACCGTCGCCGAACTGGCCCCGGTGGCGGCCGCCCGGCCGGCGGCCGAGCCCCAGGAGACCACCCTGACCGGCCGGTTCGAGCTGCTCGCCCCGGGCGACCGGGACCGGCTCCCGGAGGGACTGGCCGACGCCTACCCCATGGGCCAGGTCCAGGTGGGCATGGTCTACGAGATGCTCGCCGACCCCGAACGCAACACCTACCTCAACGTCAGCACCTTCCAGATCCTGGACGACGGCCCGTTCTCCGCCGAGGCGTTCACCGGCGCGGTCCGCCTGCTGGTCGAGCGGCACGAGATCCTCCGCACCTCCTTCGACCTCACCGGGTACTCCGAACCGCTCCAGCTCGTGCACCCCGCCGACGGCCTGGAGGTGGCGGCCGGCGTCACCGACCTGCGCGGTCTGCCGGCCGAGGAACAGCGAGCGCGGGTGCGGGACTTCCGCGCCGAGGCCCAGCGCACCCCGTTCGACATCGGCCGCGCCCCGCTGCTGCGGTACCACGCCCACCTGATCGGCGACCGGGAGTGGCTGCTGACCCACGTCGAGTGCCACGCCATCCTGGACGGCTGGAGCCACCACTCGGTCATCGGCGAGCTGCGAACCCTCTACCGCGAGCTGTCCCGGGGCGCCGCCACCCCGCCCGCGGCCCCGCCACGGGTCCGCTACGCCGACTTCGTCAAGCTGGAGAAGCGAGCCCTGGCCTCGTCGGCGGACCGGGAGTTCTGGCGGGAGCGGATCACCGGCCACGAGCGGCTCCGGCTGCCCGCCGACAGCGCCCTCGCCGAGGCGGACTCGCCGGCCCCCGAGGTGCGGCTGCCCTGGGCGCACCTGGAGCCACGGCTGCGCCGGCTCGCCGCCGACACCCAGACGTCGCTCAAGAGCGTCCTGTACACCGCCCACCTGAAGGTGCTCGGCCTGATCAGCGGCCAGCACCGGTTCTTCGCCGGCGCCGTCACCAACGGCCGGCCCGAACTGCCGGGCGGCGACCGGGTGCGCGGCATGTACCTCAACACGGTGCCGTTCGCCGTCGACCTGCGGGCGCCGAGCTGGCGCGAGCTCGTGCGGTCGGTGTTCGCCGAGGAACTGGCGCTGTGGCCGCACCGGCGCTACCCGTTGCCCGCGATGCAGCGCGCATGGGGCGGCGGCGAACCGCTCGTCGAGGTGGTCTTCGCGTACCTGGACTTCCACGTGCTCGACGAGCAGCGCGCGGACATCGGCACGGTCGACGACCACAGTCCGAACGAGTTCACCCTCGACGTGTGGACCTTCCCGGGCGAGCTGCGGATGACCTGCCGGCCCGGCTGGGCCGGCGAAGAGCGGCTGGCGGCCATCGGCGACGCCTTCCTGGGCGTCCTCACCGCGATGGCCGACGACGCCGACGCGGACCCGCGCCGCTTCCGCGCTCCCGGCCTGGAGCAGACCGACGGGACGCCGACCGGCAGCCGGCCGCTGCCCGAGGTCTGCGTGCCCGAACTGCTCGCCGCCCGCGCCCGCCCCGACGCGACCGCGCTGGAGGACGGCCCGCGTCGGCTCACCTACCGGGAACTCGACGCCCGTTCCAACCAGCTGGCCCACCTGCTGCGCGGGCTCGGCATCGGCCCGGAGCAGCCGGCCGCGCTCTGCCTGGACCGCGGCATCGAGGCGGTGGTCGCCATGCTCGCCGTCCTCAAGGCCGGCGGGTACTACGTACCGCTCGACCCCGGCTACCCGGACGCCCGCATCGGCTACGTCCTGGACGACGTCCGTGCCGGGGTGGTCCTGTGCCGCCCGCAGGACACCGCCCGCCTGGCCGGGTTCGCCGGCCTCAGCAGCGTCCCCCTGGACGCCGGCTGGGCCGTCCTCGACGGGCTGCCCGAGACCCCCGTCGAGGCGGGCACGGTCCCCGACAACCTGGCGTACGTCACCTACACCTCGGGCTCCACCGGCCGGCCCAAAGGCGTGCAGGTCACGCACCGGGGCATCGTCCGGCTGGTGCACGATCCGAACTACGCCGACCTCGACCCGGACCAGGTGCTGCTGCTGCACGCGCCGCTCGCCTTCGACGCGTCCACGCTGGAGGTGTGGGGAGCGCTGGCCAACGGCGCCCGGCTCGCCGTCTGCCCGCCCGGGGCGACCACGGCCGACGAGCTGGCCGAGGTGGTCCGCCGGCACGGCGTGACGCTGCTCTGGCTCACCGCCGGCCTGTTCCAGCACATGGTGGAGACCCGCCCGGAGCTGCTGGCCGAGGTACGGCAGGTGCTCGCCGGCGGCGACGCGCTCTCGCCCTCGCACGTACGCACCGCCCTGGCCCACGGAGTGGCGCTGACCAACGGCTACGGCCCCACGGAGTGCACCACCTTCAGCACCGCGCTGCGCGGAGTGACCGAGGCGGACGCCGACCGAGGTGTGCCGATCGGCACACCGATCACCGACACCCGGGTGCTGGTGGTCGACGAGGAACTCGACCCGGTGCCGGTCGGGGTGCCCGGCGAACTCCTGGTCGGCGGCCCCGGACTCGCCCGCGGCTACCTGGGCCGCCCCGATCTGACCGCGGACCGCTTCGTGCCGGACCCCTCCGGGACCGTCCCCGGGGCGCGCCTGTACCGCACCGGGGACATCGCCCGGCGCGACGCCGACGGCACGCTGTCCTTCATCGGCCGGCGCGACGGCCAGGTGAAGATCCGCGGCCACCGGGTCGAGCTCGCCGAGGTGGAGGCCGCGCTCGGCGGCCTCCCGTCCGTCCGGGCGGCGGCGGCCGCGGTGCATCCGGGACCGGACGGCCACAAGAGGCTGGCCGGCTATGTCGTCCTCGAACCCGGGCACGGTCCGCTGGACGTCGCGGCGCTGCGCGAGCAGCTGCGGCGGCGGGTGCCCGACTACCTGGTGCCCGGCGCCTGGGTGGAGCTGGCCGCCCTCCCGCTCACCGCCAACGGGAAGATCGACCGGGCCGCGCTGCCCGAGCCCGCCGGACCCGCCCCGGCATCGGCCCACACCGCCCCGCGCACACCCGCCGAGCGGGCCGTGGCCGAGGTCTGGAGCGAGGTGCTCGGTGTGCAGCGGGTCGGTGCCGACGACGACTTCCACGTCCTCGGCGGGCACTCGCTGGCGATCTTGCGGATCATCGCCCTGCTGCGCGAACGGCACGGCATCGAGCTGACCGTCCGGTCGTTCCTGGAGCGCCCCACCGTGGCGGGGCTCGCCGCGGCCGCCGAGGCCGGCACGCCGGCGGCCCGGTCACTGGTCTGGCTGCGGCGCGAGGGCACCCGGCCGCCGCTGTTCTGCGTGCACCCAGGGGGCGGCAGCGCCCACTGGTACCGCCCGCTGGTCCCGTACCTCGACCCCGACCAGCCGGTCGCGGCCTTCGGCTGGCCCGGCCTACAGGCCGAGCACGGCCCCGTCCCCTCGACGGAACAGATGGCGGAGCGCTACCTGGCCGAGTTGCGGGCCGAGGCACCGCACGGGCCGTACCGGTTGTTCGGCTGGTGCGGCGGCAGCGGCATCGCGAGCGAGATGGCGCACCGGCTCACGGCCGAGGGCGAGGAGGTCACCTTCATCCTGCTCGACCCGGGCCTGGACAACCACGAGCGGATCGAGCTGTGGCGGGAGTACTGGCTGATCGAGAGCTGTGTGGCGAAGCTGACCGAGCTGGCCGCCGCGCCGTCCGGGCAGGACACCTCGGCGCTGCGGGCGGAGGCCCTGGCGCTGCTCGAACACCTGGTGGACGACGTCGATCCGGAGGTCGGGATCACGCTGCCGGAACACGGCGCCGGCGAGGTCTGGCTGCCCTCCGCGAAGATGTGGCGCGAGGTCATGGAGATGTGCCTGACCTACCGGCACCGCCCGTACCCCGGCCGGCTGCACCTGATCGCCAGCGACGAACTGGCCGACGGCAAGCACGAGGTGGCCTCCGGGCAGTCGTTCCCCGACTACCTCGCCAGGTGGCGCGAACTCACCGGGGACGTGACGCTGCACCGGATCCCCGGTGACCACTTCGGCGTGCTGAAGCCGCCGCACCTCGGCCGGCTCGCCGAGGCCGTCACCGCCATCCTCGGCGGCGGGGGCACGGAGGACGCGGGCTGACGCGGGCGGGCGGGACGGCCGGGAGGGCGGGGGCGCGCTGGGCGCCCCCGCCCTCCCGTGCGTCGACCGACGGACCGGATCGCGGTCGGCGCCGGAGGGCGCAGGGCCACGCCGCGCACCGGACCGGCCGTGTCGACCGGCCCGAGTCCGTGCGAACAACCCCGGGCCGCTGCCGCTGCCGCTCACGCGGGGCGGGCAGAGCGGGCAGGCTCCCGATCGGGTCGTCGGCATCCAGGCCGGCGCCCCGGCCACCACGTCGCCGGGCCCGGCACGTGACCTCGGCTGCCCCGTCCACCGGACCGCCGTGGACGACGGGTGCACCGGCGTCGGACGCAGGGTCCTGCGCGTCTTGGCGTCGGCTGCTGGGCTTCGCGGCTCGGCGTCGTCTGTTCGGCTTCGGCTCACCTCGCTCGGCGTCGTCTGTTCGGCTTCGGCTCACCTCGCTCGGCGTCGCTGGCTCGGCTCCGCCCCACCCCGCGCGGCGTCGCCTGTTCGGCTTCGGCTCACCCCGCTCGGCGTCGCTCGCTCGGCTTCAGCTCACCCCGCTCGGCACCGCCCGCCCCACCCCGGCCGGTGTCAACTGCCGGGCGCCACACGTGCGACCGGGCCGGGCTCCTGGTGTGGAGCCCGGCCCGGTTCGGCGGTGCGGGGTGGACCGCGGCTCGGCAGCGCGGTTCCGGTCGGACGGTTCAGTCGGTGACGGCGACGAGGCGGATTTCGGAGGTGTAGTGCCGGCCCTGGTCGTCGGTGAGCCAGGTCTGTTCGGGGGTGGGGAGCATCTCGGTGACGGTGAGTTTGGCGTCGGGGTCCTTGCGGGCGAGCCGGCGGGCGGCCTTGGCGAGGATGTTGACGTAGACGGGGCTGTCGAAGTCGACGAAGAAGGGCCGTGGTTCGGTGGGGGAGACCACGAAGACGAAGCGGGGCAGTTCGTGGGTGTCCCGCCACTGCCGGGCCCGGACGAACCGCCTGGCCTCGCTCTTGTCGTCGGCGAAGGCCAGCGCGGAGCCGGCGAACCGCCAGCTCTCCCGGGCCACCGTCATCCGGTCGATGGTGACCCGGGGCGAGCGGTCGGCTTCCGGCAGGAGCCGGAACCGGTCCGTCACCAGCGTGGTCAGCACATGGGCGAAGACCTCCACGGCCGGGAACTCCGCGCCGTCCGGCAGCACCACACAGAGCCGGCCGCCGCGCTGCTCCACCACGGCGTCCGCGCTCGGCACGGTGCGGTCGCGGTGCGGGTCCGCCGTGTTGTCGAGGAGAGCGACCTGGTAGTCCCGCGGCCGTACCAGCGCGTGCCGGATCCGGGCGGAGAGCCGGGACTTGTGTTCCTTGGGCAGCAGCGGCATGAGCCGTGGCGCCGGATGGTCCCGGTCGGTCCGGTCGAACAGCTCGCGGGGGTCGGGGTGCTGGTTGACGAACAGCTCGTTGCCGAGCGTGTTGGCGGCCAGGTGGAGTTCGCCGAGGGTGAGGTGGAACTCGCCGCGCCCGACGGCGGCGGCGTCCTCCGCGGCGATCATCACGTCCGGGCTGATGTACCGCGCCGCGGCCCAGCCCGGTGCGGTGGCCGGCCCGAAGGCCTCCGCCACCCGGCCGGCGATGTCCGTGCCGGCGACCGTGACCCGGCGTACCCCCTCCGAGGCCGGGAGGATGCGCTGCCAGCGGCGCTCGAACTCCGCCTGCAGGCCGGCGGCGTCGGCGACCGCGGCCCCGTGCAGGACCGGCATACAGGCGAACCAGAAGGCGGCGAGGTCCACCGGCCGTCCGGGTCCCGCGTCGGCGCGCAGCCGCTCGTACACCTCGGTGACGCGCTCCGTCACGCGGGCGGCCAGGGCGGAGCAGAGCCAGGCGGCCGCGGACATCAGCAGGTCGAGCGGGGCGAGCGCGGCCAGCACATGGCTGCCCAGCGTCACCCGGGCGGAGCGGCGGCTGTCCGAGTAGACCACGGCCCGGCCGGGCGCCGTGGTGGTGCTCTTCTCGCGTTTGGCGGCCGCCTCGGTCACTCGTTGGAAGGTCTGCTCCACGCGGGTGAGAGCCGCGACCAGGCGCTCGGGGTCCTCGGCCGCCTCCCGGACGCCCTCGACCGCGCGTTCCAGTTCGTCCATCCGGGCGACGGCGGCGGCGCGCAGCGCCGGCTCGCCGATCCGCTCCAGGCAGGCGCGCAGCCGGCGGTCGGGGCGGATGTCGGCGGGAACGTCCAGCCGCCAGGTGATCCAGCGCAGCCGGACCAGTTCGCCGAGCAGGGCGGGCACGTCCGTGTCCGGGCCGATCTCCTGCTGGAGGGCCCGGACGGAGCGGGTGCCGTCGCACAGGCGCAGCAGCCGGAGCGTCTCCGGCGGCACCGGGTGCGGCGGCCTGGCGGGGGTCCGTACGGCGTTCTCCTCCAGCCGTACGAACGGCACCCGGCGGGGCGCCGTCCAGGGGCGCACCGCCGGGTCGGCCTCGATCTCCCGGGCCAGCGCGTCGACCGACCAGCTGGACCAGAAGACCTCCGAGGACGCGGTCAGTCCGGTGCCCGGCTCGACGGCCACGCCGGGCCGGGCGGTGTCGAGGACGCCCCAGCCGACCGGTCCGAAGAAGCCGATGGTGTCGTTCTTGACGCAGAACCGCTGCCAGTAGTGCGCGACCAGCTCCTCGCGCTGGCGCTGCTTGAAGGTACGGCCCGCCGTCGCCGGCGACCAGTTGAGGAACGGCCGGATCGCCGAGTCGAGCACTCCGCGGTTCTGCCAGGCGACCGCCGCCCGGAACAGCCCGGAGGCGGCGATCTCCTGCGCGCTCGCGGCCGCCCGCACGGCGCCCTGGGCGAACTCTGCCTCGAAGGCCTTCCAGGCCGCGCCGGACAGCGCGTCCCGAGGCCCGAACTTGTCCGCTGCCGCGGCCAGGCCCTCCGGCGCGAGCCGGAGCACCCCGTCCGCCGGGAACCCCGCGCCGCGCACCGCGACCTGGTCCCACAGCCGCCAGCGGCCGCTCAGAGAGACGGATCCCTCGTGCATCCCGGTGCCCCCTAGGCCGACGCGGGAGCGAGCGACAGGTCGTCGACGACGACCTGCGCGAGCTCGGCCGGCGACGGATAGGTGAAGACCAGGGCGACCGCGATCTCGGCGTCGAGCAGTTCCTGGAGACGGTGGACGATCTGGAAGGCGGCGAGCGAGTCGCCGCCCGCCTCGAAGAAGTCGCTCGTGGCGTCGAGGGTGTCGTCGCCGAGCGTCTCGCGGTAGTAGCCGGTGATCAGCCCGGTGAGTTCGGCGGTGTCGATGGGGTTCATGGCCCGTCCTTCTTCGGAGTGGTGTGGATGTGGACAAGGGAGGCGGGGCGGTGCGCAGCGGCCGGTCGGCGGCCGGTGCCGGTGTGCGCGGCTCCGGCGGCGGCCAGGGCGGCGGCGCTGTTGCCGCCGGAGACGACGACGGCGCTGCGGCCGGGGAGGTTGAGCCGGAGGGCACCGGCCAGGGCGGCCGCGCCACTCGGCTCGGCCGGGATGCCGGCGCGGTGCAGCAGGGTCATCGCGCGGAGCACGGCCGGGTCGCCGACCCCGATCAGTTCGTCGACCCGGTGCCGGACGATCGGCAGGATCACCTCGCCGGGCCGCTGGCCGCGCAGTCCGTCCGCCACCGAGTCGCTGGGCGGCACTTCGATTGGGCGGCCGGCGGCGAGGGAGCGGGCGTAGCGCCGGGCCCCGTCGGGTTCCACGCCGATGATCCGGACCGCGCTGCCCAGGTGGGCGGCGGCGAGGCAGACACCGGCCAGCAGGCCGCCGCCGCCCACCGGTACGAAGATCGCGTCGAGGTCGGGGGCGTCCCGCAACATCTCCAGACCGACGGTGCCCTGTCCGGCCACCACGAGGTCGTGGTCCGAGGAGGGCACCAGCGCGGCGCCGGTGCGGGCGGCGAGGTCCTTCGCGTACCGGTCGCGGTCGGCCACCCCGCCGGGCACCCGGACGACCCGGCCGCCGAGCGCCCGGACGGCCGCTTCCTTGGTCTCGGCCGCGCCGGCCGCCATCACCACGGTGACCCGGACGCCGAGGGCGCGGCCCAGGGTGGCCACCGCGATGCCGTGGTTGCCGGAGGAGCCGGCCACCACGGCGTCGGCGCCGAGCGCGAGCAGCGCGTTGGCCGCGCCGCGGAGCTTGAAGGACCCGCTGTGCTGGAGGTGTTCGGCCTTGACCAGCAGTCTGGGCAGCAGGTCGCGGCGCAGCAGCGGGGTGTGCCGCACGTGGGAGGCGATCCGCTCGGCGGCGGCCGGCACGGCGGCCGGTGCGATCCGGGTGTCCGCGGCCGTCATGACACCGGCTCCGGAACGCTGTCGCGCAGCGCCCGCCGGTCGGCCTTGCCGCTGTGCGTGACGGGCAGGCGCTCCAGACGGGTGAACCGCCTGGGCATCAGGTGCGGCGGCAGGGTACCGGCCAGGTGCGCGCGCAACTGGGCGTCGGTGGTGCTTCCGAGCGGACCGGTGACGTGGGCCCAGAGCCAGGTCCGGCCCCGGTCGTCGGTCTCGGCGGTCACCACGGCGCCGGTGACCTCGGGGTGGGCGAGCAGGGCGACCTCCACCTCGGCAGGGTCCACGCGGTGGCCGCGGATCTTGACCTGGCGATCGGCCCGGCCGAGGTACTCCAGGGCCCCGTCGGGGGCGCGCCGGGCGAGGTCGCCGGTCCGGTACAGCCGTGCGCCGGGCGGCCCGTACGGGTCGGGCGGGAAACGGTCGGCTGTCAGGCCGGGCAGACCGCCGTAGCCGCGGGCCACGCCCGCGCCGCCGATGTGCACCTCGCCGGTCCGCCCGTCGGGGACTTCGCGCCCCCGTGGGTCCAGCAGGCGTACGACGGTGCCGTCGATGGCGGTGCCGACGATGTCGGCGGACGTGTCGGGGGCGGCCGGCACGTCGTAGCGGGTGGAGGTCATGGTGCACTCGCTGGGCCCGTACTGGTTGACCAGCCGGCCGCCGACCAGCGCACGGCCGCCGGCGGCGAGGAAGGGACGCAGCGACTCGCCGCTCGAGCACACCAGGCGCAGGGAGCGCAGCCGCTCCGCCGCGCGGGGCGACTGGGCGAGGAAGCTCAGGAAGGAGGGAGTGGTGCTGAGGAGGGTGTCGACGCCGTACTCGGCGACGGTGTCGGCGAAGGACTCGGCGCGGAGCAGGCGCGCGCGTTCGACCAGGACGACGCAGCCGCCCGCGGCGAGCGGCGCGAAGGTGTCCCGGATGGACGCGTCGTAGCCGGGCGGGGCCAGCTGGAGGCTGACGGTGCCGGGCCCGAGGGCGTTGTCGCGGACGACGGTGCGGAGGTACCTGTCCAGGCCGCCGTGCTCGATCAGGACGGGATGGGGGGTGCCGGTCGAGCCAGAGGTGTGGCTGACGTAGGCGAGCGAGCGCGGATGGGGGGCGCGGAAGGAGGCCGGCGGCGGGCCGGCGGCCGGGAGCCGGTCGAGCAGGACGGTGGGTGCGCCGACCAGCGGTCCGAGGCGGTCGGCGAGGGCGGAGCAGGTGAGCAGGTGGGCCGCGCCGCCGCCGGCGGCGAGCGCGGCGAGCCGCCGGTCGGGCAGGGCGGTGTCCAGGGTGAGGAACGCCCCGCCGGCCCGGACGACCGCGGCGGTCGCGACCACGGCGTCGGCGCCCGGAGGCAGGGCCACCGCGCAGACCCGCTCCGGGCCCACGCCGTGGGCGGCCAGGTGGGCGGCGATCCGGTCGATCCGGGCGGCCAGTTCGCCGTACCTGGTCGGGCCGTCGGCGGTCAGCAGGGCGGGGGAGTGCGGTGCGCGGACGGCGTGCGCTCGGATGTCCTCGACGAACGTCGATCCTGCGGGGGCGGTCATGCCCGCTCCCCGGGGGCGGTGCTCCGGTCGACGGCGACGAGGCGGAGTTCGGAGGTGTAGTGCCGGCCCTGGTCGTCGGTGAGCCAGGTCTGTTCGGGGGTGGGGAGCATCTCGGTGACGGTGAGTTTGGCGTCGGGGTCCTTGCGGGCGAGCCGGCGGGCGGCCTTGGCGAGGATGTTGACGTAGACGGGGCTGTCGAAGTCGACGAAGAAGGGCCGTGGTTCGGTGGGGGAGACCACGAAGACGAAGCGGGGCAGTTCGTGGGTGTCCCGCCACTGCCGGGCCCGGACGAACCGCCTGGCCTCGCTCTTGTCGTCGGCGAAGGCCAGCGCGGAGCCGGCGAACCGCCAGCTCTCCCGGGCGACGACGGTGGAGTCGATGGTGATCCGGGGCGAGTGGTCGCCGTCCCGGCGCAGGGTGAAGCGGTCCATCGCGCGGTTGCTGAGCGCGTGGCAGAACACGTCGAGCAGGTCGAAGACCGAGCCGTCGGGCAGCACGGCCGCGAGGCCGCCGTCGCGCTCCTCCACCCGCACCTCGCCGGAGCGGACGGTGCGTGGGCGGTGCGGGTCGGCGCTGTGGTCGGCGAGTGCGACGTAGTGGTCCTCCGGGCGGTCCAGGGACTGCCGGCTGCGGGCGGACCACTTGAGCGGAAGCTCCTTGGGCAGCATGGGCAGCAGCCGCGGGCCGGGGAAGTCGCGGGTGGTCTCGTCGATCAGCTGCCCCCGGTCGGGGTGCTGGTGGACGAAGAGCGACTGGGCGAGGGTGTTCATGGCGACGTGCAGCTCGCCGATGACGAGCTGGAACTCGCCGCGTTCGACGGCGTCCAGGTCCTCGGCGACGATCAACAGGTCGGGGCTGATGTAGCGGCTGAGCGACCAGCCGCGCCCGCCCTCGGGGAACGCCTCGCGTACCCGGTCGGCGATGGCGGCACTGGAGAGCGAGACCCGCCGGGCGCCGGCCGGGGCGTCGATGATCCGCGCCCAGCGCTCGCGCAGCTCGGCCTGGATGCGCTCGATGTCGGTGAGGGACTCCGGGTGCGGGGCGGGCAGGCAGGCGAACCAGAGCGAGCCGAGGTCGACCTGCTCGTGCAGCTTCCGCAGCTCCAGGTAGGCCTCGTGGATGCGTGCGCCGATGGCCTCCGCGTACCGGTTGGTCATCCAGCGGGCGGCGGTCAGGCACAGCTCCAGCGGAGCGAGCTGGGCCAGGACGGCGGTGCCCACGGTCGCCGTGGCGGACCGGCGGCAGTCGGCGTACACCAGGGCGCGGTTGGGCGCGGTGCGGGCCCCCTTCTCGCGGACCGCCGACACCTCGGTGATCTCGGCGAAGCCCGCCTCCAGGGCGGCGAGCGCGGCGGTCAGCTCCTCGGGGTCGGTACCGGCCCGCTGGACCCGGTCGCGGCCGGTCTCCAGCACCGCCAGCTTGGCCAGGGCGGGCTCCCGTACCGCCGGGTCGCCGATACGCTCCAGCATGGCGCGCAGTTCCCGCTCGGGGTAGGTACCGGCGGGCACATCCAGCTTCCAGCCGATCAGGCGGCGCGAGGCCAGCCATTCCAGGGCCTCGGTCACCTCCTCGGCCGGCAGGTCCCGGCCCAGCTCCCGGGCGGCCAGGCCGGTGATCTCGGCGGGCGTCCTGCGCCCGTCGCACAGGCGCAGGACGGTGAGCGCGGGTTCCGGAGCCGGCTGCGGCGGGCGTCCGGGCAGGCGCACCGTGCCGTCGACCACCCGGACGAACGGAACCTGGCGCGGCGGAGTCCACGCGCGCACCCGCGGGTCGCGGTCGATGGCCTTCGCGAGGGCGTCCATCGACCAGCTGGAGAAGTAGACCCGGGACTCGGCGACCAGGCCCGTGCCGGGGTGCACCTCGACGCCGCGCCGGGAGGGGTCGAAGGTGCCCCAGCCGACCGGTCCGAAGAAACCGATGGTGTCGTTCTTGACGCAGAACCGCTGCCAGTAGTGGGCGACCAGCTCCTCGCGTTGGCGGGGCATGCTGGTGCGGCCCTCGGCGGACGGCGTCCAGTCGAGGAACGGCTTGATGCCGGTGCGCAGCACCGTGCGGTTCTGCCAGGCGACCGCGGCCCGGAACGGCGCCGAGGCGGCGATCTCCTGGAGGTCGCGCGCGGTGCGCACCGCGGCCGCGGAGAAGGCCTCCTCGAACGCCTCCCAGTCCGCCCCCGCCGGCACCTCCCCGGGGGCGAACTTGTCCGCGGCCGAGGCCAGGCCCTCCGGGGCCAGCCGTAGTACTCCCGCGGCGGGGAAACCGGGCCCGCGCAGTGCGAAGTGCGTCCACAGGCGCCACCCGCCGCCGGGCATGCGTATGGTGTCGGACATTGCTGTGCTACCTCCCTGGGAAGAGTGCGCCGGGCCGGCGGCCGGCCGGTCGTCAGGCCGACTCTGCCGGGATGCCGCCGAGGCACCACTCCAGAACGGCGCGGGCGCTGTGGTACTTGTTCTCGGCCTGCTGGAACGCGATGCTCGCGGGGCCGTCCAGCACCTCGCCGGTCACCTCGTCGCCGCGGTGCGCGGGCAGGTCGTGCATGAAGACGGCGCCGGGACAGGCCGCCAGCACGGCGGCGTCCACCCGGAAGGGGGCGAACACGCGCCGCCAGTCGGGGTCGGGCTTGGTCGTGCCGGTGGTCTGCCAGCGGGTGGTGTAGACGATGTCGACCTCGGGCAGGTCGGCCATGTTGTGCCGTTCCTCGACCAGCGCGCCGGACTCCTTGGCGTGCACGGCCGCCCGGTCGAGGAAGGCCGCGTCCAGTCCGTAGCCGGGCGGGGTGCGCAGGTGCAGCTCGGTGCCGCGGAACCGGCTGAGGGCCAGGGCGAGCGCCGAGGCGGTGTTGTTGCCCTCGCCGGCGTACAGCACCCGCAGTCCCTCGATCCGCCCGAAGCGGCCGAGCATCGTGGTGAGGTCGGTGAGGGCCTGGGTGGGGTGCTCGGCGGCGCTCATCGCGTTGACCACGGCCATCCGCTGCTGGGCGGCGTAGGCGCGCAGTTCCTCGGTGCTGCCCGCGGTGCGCGCCACCAGCACGTCGAGCATCCGGGAGAGCACGTCCCCGGTGTCCTCGGAGCTCTCCCCGGTGTTCTCCTGGAGGTCGCCGGGACCGTAGGTGATCAGCCGCCCGCCGAGCCGGAGCGCGCCGGCCGAGAACGCGGTCCGGGTGCGGGTGGACGTCTTGCGGAACAGCACGCCGACGACGGCGTCGGCGAGCGGCCGGGCGCCCTCGCACTCGCCGGCGGCGTACTGGGCGCCGCGGTGCACGAGCCAGCGCAGCTCCCGGTCGGTCAGGTCGTCGACGGAGATCAGGTGGTGGCGGTCGGGGCGGGGCATCGCGGGTTCCTCCTCTGGTGGCTGGCCGTCAGTTCGCTTGCAGGGCGTCGAGCAGGATGCCGAGCCCGTCGTCGAGCAGACCGGGCTCGATCGTCAGCGGGGGCATCACCTTGAGGACCTCGTCGTAGCGGCCGCAGCGCTCGACGATCAGGCCGTGCTCGAAGGCGTGTCGCTGGACGCGCTCGGCCCGCTCCGCACCGCCGGCCCCGGCGGTGTCGACGCCGAGCACCATGCCCCGGCCGCGCAGCACGAGGCCGGGGTCCAGCGCGGCCGCGTCGGCCCGGAACCGGGTCAGGCGCTCCGCACCCCGCTGAAGGCCGGTCAGGAAGTCGTCCCGCTGCCACAGTTCGCAGGCCGCGGTGGCCGCGACGAAGGCGAGCTGGTTGCCGCGGAACGTGCCGGTGTGCTCACCGGGCTGCCACAGGTCCAGCTCGCGGCGGAACAGCGTGAGCGAGAGCGGCAGCCCGTAGCCGCTGAGGGACTTGGAGACGGTGACGATGTCCGGCACGATCCCGGACTCCTCGAAGCCGAAGAACGCGCCGGTGCGGCCGCAGCCGGTCTGGATCTCGTCCAGGATCAGCAGCACACCGTGCCGTTCGGTGACCTCGCGCAGCCGGCGCAGCCACTCCCGGCTCGCCGGGTAGACGCCGCCCTCCATCTGCACCGATTCGACGACGACGGCCGCGGGCGGTTCGGTGCCGGAGGACGGGTCTGCCCACAGCCGCTCGATCAGGCCGATCGAGTCGAACGGGCCGAGCGGGCCGTCCTCGAAGGGGACGAAGGTCACGTCCCCGCCGGCGACGGTGCCCGCGCGGCGGGCGCGGCGGCTGCCGGTGACCTCCAGCGAACCGCGGGACATCCCGTGGTAGGCACCGGTGAAGGCGGTCAGGCCGGTGCGGCCCGTCGCCCGGCGGGCCAGCTTGAGGGCCGCCTCGACCGCGTCGGTCCCGGTCGGGCCGGTGAACTGCACCTTGAAGTCGAGGCCGCGCGGCTGCAGCACGACCTCGGTGAGGCGGGTGAGGAAGTCGCGCTTGGCC
The DNA here is from genome assembly GCF_040686075.1 of Streptomyces sp. NPDC086519. Lineage (NCBI taxonomy): Bacteria > Bacillati > Actinomycetota > Actinomycetes > Kitasatosporales > Streptomycetaceae > Streptomyces > Streptomyces sp. NPDC086519. The sequence continues at coordinate 140,500 of NZ_JBFBJL010000010.1, read as the reverse complement.
ACGGTGTGCATGTCGAGGCCGTGCATGAGGCCGTCGTCGGCGAGGTAGTCGATGATGCGCCGCTTGACGGCGTCGTGGTTGTGTCCGTAGTTGAGGCTGCCGGCGCCGCAGAAGAAGTCGATGAAGGCCCGGCCGTCGTCGGTGTGCAGCAGCGCGCCCTTGGCGCGCTCGAACACCACGGGGAAGGTACGGCAGTACATCCGCACCTCGGACTCGATCTTCTCGAAGACGGAGGTGTCGGTGGTCGCGAGGAGTGTCATGGCGGTCCTTGGGCGAGGAGGCGGTTGCGGTCAGCGGCCGGCGGTCGTGCGCGCGCCGCGCGGGCGTGCGGTCAGCCGCGGCAGGGGGCCGTCCGGGGCCAGCGGCGGATAGCCGTCCAGGGCCGTGGCGAGGGCGGCGACGGTGGGGTGGTCGAACAGCGCCCGTACGGGGACGTCCACCCCGAGGGCGGCGCGCAGGCGCACGGACACCCGGGTGGCGAGCAGCGAGTGTCCGCCGAGCAGGAAGAAGTCGTCGTGGGCGCCGATCCCGGTGGCGCCGAGGACCTCTTCCCAGACCCTGGCCACGGACCGTTCCCGCGGGGTGCGCGGCGCGGCCGCCGGGCCGGCCGCCTGCGGCGCCGGCACGGGGAGCGCGTGGCGGTCCACCTTCCCGCTGACCGCGGTCGGGATGGCGTCCAGCAGGACGAACGCGGCCGGCACCAGATGGTGGGGCAGGGAGTCGAGCAGTTCGGCGCGCAGGGCGTCGGGGGCGGGAGGGTTCCCGGAGTCGTCCGCGACCAGGTACGCGGTGAGCTGCTGACCGCCGTCGGCGTCCGGCGTCGGGTGCACCACGGCGGCGCGGACGCCGTCGAGAGCGAGCAGCGCGGCCTCGATCTCGCCCGGTTCGATCCGGTGGCCGCGGATCTTCACCTGGTGGTCGCTGCGGCCGAGGATCTCCAGCGAGCCGTCCGGGCGGAGCCGGCCGAGGTCGCCGGTGAAGTAGAGCCGGCCGCCGGGCGCGGTGGCGTGCGGGTCGGGGAGGAAGACGCCGGCGGTCTGGGCGGGCCGCCCCCGGTAGCCCCACGCGAGGCCGTCGCCCCCGATGCAGACGTGCCCGGTGACGCCCTCGGCCACCGGCTCCAGCCGGTCGTCGAGCACCCGGACGGTCGTGTTGTCCACCGCCGCCCACCGCTCTACCCGTCCGTCGGCGCCGTGCCGGGCCACGCTGGTCCAGATCGTGGCCTCGGTCGGCCCGTAGAGGTCCAGGACCGGGGCGCCGTCCGCCGCGAGCGCCGCGGCCAGGTCGGTGTGCAGCTTCTCGCCGCCGGACAGCACCGTGAGACCTGGGCCGGGGGTCCAGCCCGTGTCGACCAGTGTCCGCAGCATCGACGGGGTGGCCTGCATCAGATCCGGGCGGGCCTCGCCGATCAGCCGGATCAGGCGCTCGGGGTCGCGGGCCTGCTCGCTGTCGGCCAGCACCAGCCGGGCGCCGGTCAGCAGCGGCAGGCACAGCTCCAGCATCGAGGGGTCGAAGGAGGCGGTGGTGACGCCCAGCACGGTGGCCGCCAGCCCCAGCTCCAGCCGGGCCGCCATCGCGAGCAGGAAGTTGGTCAGGGCCTGGTGCGGGATCTGCACGCCCTTGGGAGTACCGGTCGAGCCGGAGGTGTGGAAGACGTACGCCAGGTCGTGCGGGCCGGTGGTCCGGTCGCGCCGGTGCGCCGGGCCGGACGGCGGCGGGTCGCCGTCGAGCAGAAGGGTCCTCGCCTCGGTGCCGGCCACCCGTCCGGCCAGCGGGCCGGTGGTGACGACCACCGCGGCCCTGGTGTCCTCGATCAGGTGGCCGATACGCCGCGCGGGGTGCAGCGGGTCGAGCGGGACGTAGGCGGCGTCCGCCTTGAGGACGCCGAGCAGGGTGACGAGGAGCCCGGTGCCGCGCTCCAGCAGCACGCCCACCCGGGTGCCGCGGCCGACGCCGAGGCCGCGCAGCCGGTGGGCCAGCTCGTCGGCCCGCTGGTCGAGTCCGGCGTAGCTCAGCTCGCCGTCCCCGGAGCTGACGGCAATGGCGTGCGGGGTGCGGCGCGCCTGCTGCTCGAACAGGTCGGTGACGGTCTGCGGGGGCACGGCGCGGGCGCTGCCGAGGCCGAGCGCGAGCCGGCGGCGGCGCTCGCCGCCGGGCAGCGGTTCGAGTGCGGAGGTGGCACGGGCCAGCGGCTTGTCCGGGGTGGCGAGCAGCTCGCGCAGGAGCCGGACGTAGTCCTCGGTGATGCGGGCGGCCGTCTCGGGCGTGAACAGCGCGGTGGCGTACTGCAGGCGCAGCCCGAGGCTGCCGTCGGGGCGGCCGAGCAGGTCGAGCGCCAGGTCGAACGGTGTCCCGGCGACCGGGGTGGGCACCACTTCGACCGACAGGCCGGGCAGGTCGGGTGGTTCGGCCTGGGAGTCGAGGGTCAGGAACGAGACCTGGAAGAGGGGGTTGCGGCTGAGGTCGCGGGGCGGGGCCAGCTCGCCGACCACGCGTTCGAACGGGGTGTCGGCGTGCGTGAGGTCGGCCAGGAACGCGTGCCGGACCCGGTCCACCAGCTCGCCGAAAGCCGGTCGGCCGGACAGGTCGGCGCGCAGCACCACCGTGTTGACGAAGGGGCCGATGAGGTCCCTGGCGGCGGGGTGGCCGCGGCCGGCGACCGGGGTGCCGACGGCGAAGTCGCTCTGCCCGCTGTAGCGGCCCAGTTGGGCCTGGAAGGCCGCGAGCAGCACCATGAACCGGGTGGCGCGGCGGGAGCGGGCCAGCCGGTCGGCCTGTGCCACCAGATCGGCAGGGAGGGTGAACCGGGCCACGGCGGCGGCGCCGTCGAACTCGGCCGGGCGGGGCCGGTCGGTCGGCAGGTCCAGCGGCGGCAGGTCCGCCAGCCGCGAGCGCCAGTGGTCGAGGCCGCGGGCGAGCCGGGGACCGTCCGACTGCTCGCGCTGAAGGGCCGCGAGGTCGGAGTACTGCAAGGGAAGGTCCGGCAGTCCGTGGCGGACACCGGTGGTCCTGCCGCGGTAGGCCGCGGCCAGGTCGCGGGTGAGGACGTTCCAGGAGGAGAAGTCGAAGGCGATGTGGTGGACCACGACGACCAGCAGGTGGTCGTCGGGCGCGAGCCGCGCCAGAGTGGCCCGCAGCGGCGGCGCGGTCGACAGGTCGACCGGCCGGCGCAGCGCGCGGTCGAGGACCGCGGCGATGCCGGCCGCTCCGGCGGCGGGCGCGTCGACCCTGTCCAGCGGAACCTCGACCCGGGGGACCACGTGGGCCACCGGCTCGCCGTCGGCGGCCGCGTACCGGGTGCGCAGCACCTCGTGCCGGTCGACCACGTCGGCCAGGGCGGCGGCGAGGGCCTCGGTGTCGAGGCCGCCCCGCAGGCGCAGCGCCAGCGGAAGCAGATGGTCCGCCGTGCCGGGTCGCAGTTGGTCGAGGAACCACAGCCGTTGCTGCGAGAAGGATGTCGTCCGGCCGTCACAGCGGTCCACCGGCTCACCTCCGAGGAGTCGGGTAGGTCGTCGCGTGCCTCGGGTGGTCGGGGCACGTCCGGAGCTTGCCGCTCGGGCGTGGCGGCGCAGTAGGGAAGGAGCGGCAGCGCCCGTCGCGGCTTTTGCTGCGTCAATGTCTCTGGTCGGGACCGGGACCGGCTCAGATCAGCCCGGTGCGGACGCCGTACGCCACCGCGTGCGCCCGGTTGCGGACCTGCAGGCGGGTCATCAGGTCGTACATGACGTTCTTCACGGTGTGCTGGGAGCAGGACAGTTCACGGGCGATGGCCGCGTTGCCGTGCCCCTCGGCGACCAGCGCGAGGACCGTTTTCTGCCGGGCCGTCAGCGGCGAGTCGGGCACGGGGCGCCTGCGTTCCGCCTCGTCGCCGCCCGCCTCGCCGAGGAGGCGGGCCAGCACGCCGTAGGACATCCGGCCGTCGCCGTACCGGGCGGCGTGGACGGCGGTGAGCAGGCGCTCCGGCGTGGCCTCGGCGGACTGAAGCATCGCCACCACCCCGGCCCGCACGGCCAGCCGCACTCCCGCGGCGGTGAAGGTGTCGGCGACCAGCAGGAGAGGGCCGCCGCCGGGTTCCGGTCGGCCGTCGAGCGCCGCTCCCGGCGTCCGGCCCGCGGCAACCCGGACGACCCCGTCGCAGTCTCCGGCCGCCACCAGCTCGACGCCGGCCCGGCGCAGACCGGCGGCGACCAGGTCGCGGGCCGCCCCGCCCGCCGGGCACAGATGCACGCGCGGCGCGCCGTCGTCCCGCCCGGCAACCGGCGCCGCTTCGAGGACGAGGCCGGTCACAGCAGGCCCGTCCGCAGCGCGTAGGCCACCGCGTGGGCGCGGTTGCGCAGCCGGAACCGCTGGGTGATGTCGCGGACCACGGTGGTCACCGTCCGCGGCGAGTAGCAGAGTTCCTTGGCGATCTCATCGGTCTCCCGGCCGTCGGCCACCATCCGCAGGACCGCGCGCTCCCGCTCGTCCAGGCCCCAGTCCGGTCTGCGGCCCCGTACGCCGGGATACGGGTCGGCCTCGGTGCTCTGGTCGAGCAGGCCGTCGATCAGGTCGGGGGGCACGGTGCAGTCGCCGCCGGCCACGGTCCGCACGGTCCGCGCCAGCCGGTCGACGTCCACCTCGTGCCGTCGCAGGAGACCGCGGGCACCGGCGTTGATGGCGTCCGCGGCCTCGGCCGGGGACATGTGGGAGGCGATCACGATGACGGCGGGCCGGTGCGGGCCACTGCCGGTCGCGGCCACCAGGTCGAGTTCCTCGCGATCCACTCGGTCGAAGATCACGACGGCCACGTCGGCCTTCTCCTCCGGCCGGACCAGTGCGATGTCCCGGTTGCCGGACAGGGCGCTGACGGCGCCGGCTTCGAGCAGCGGGTCCAGGGCCACGACGCACAACGACAGGGGATTGCCCATGTGTACTCCTCGGTCAGCGCAGGACGAACCTCTCGGCGAGGAGTCTCGGCAACCCGTGCGCCGCGCCGCATGGGGCGCGATTACCCGCATTCCCGTGCCCCGCCGCGCCGGCCCCGGCCCGTGCACCGGCGGCCGGACCGCACACGGCCGCGCGCCGCCGGCCGGGGCCCGGCCCGCCGGGGCCCGCTCGCCCCGGCCGCGGCGCCGTCGTCGCCGCCCACCGCTCCCGCCGACCCGCCCGGCGGCGGGAAAGGGGGTCCGGCGGCGGCGTCAACTGGGTAGTCCGCCGCGGAATGTGGGGGTACTGCTCCCCTGTACGGGCGGGCGACCCCGCTGGAAGGGTGACGGACGTGACCAGAACCGACACCGCCCGTCCCGCCACGGAGGCGACCCCCTCCTGGTGGGCACCGGCCGCGACACTGCGTGAGCGCCTGTCGGCCCCGCACCCGCCGGCGCCGACACCGGCGGCCCCGGCCGCCGGGCTGCGCACCCGCTCGCCGGTCGAGTTGGCCTGCGAGTCCGTCCGCTCGGCCCGACTGGGCGCCGACACCCGGCTGGTGGCGGCACTCGCCGCCGAACCTCCGGCCCGCCTGGCCGGCCGACTCGCCAAGCCGCAGTGGGCGGCGTTCGTCGAAGGGGCGCTCGCGGCAGCCCCCGAGACCCCCGCGGAGGTCCGCGGGGCCGCGGTGACCGCGCCCGCCGACCCGGCGGACGGAGCGGCGGTCTTCGAACCGGTACTGCGCCCGCTGGTGACGGCGGCCGTCGCCGAGTTGACCGAACAGGCCGGAGCGGACGGTGCCGACCCCGGCGAGACGGCGGTGTTCGCCGGGGACTACGCGGACTGGCTGGTACGGCGACTTGCCAGAACGGCCGCCCGGACCCTGGTCGTCGAGCTGGCCGCCGCGCGGACCACGGGCGACCTGTCCGGCTCCACCTCGGCCGCCCGGTTCGCCGACTTCGCCGGCCGGGCCGGCACTCGGGCGGGTCTCGCCCGGCTGTTCGCCGGATACCCGGTGCTCGCCCGTCTGCTGGCCCTGACCTGCCGGCACACCGCCCGGTCCGGCGCCGAACTGCTGGCGCGGCTCGCCGCCGACCGGCAGGAGCTCGCCGACGAGCTGTTCGGCGGGCGGGACCCGGGCCCGCTGGTCGGCGTCGAGCTGGGACTCGGGGACCTGCACCAGCAGGGGAGGTCGGTGGCGGTGCTCCGGTTCGCCGCCGGCAGCGCGGTCTACAAGCCGCGGCCGGTCGACCAGCACGCCCTGCTGGACAGGATGGCCGGCTGGCTGGACGCCAAAGTCCCGGGCCTGGGGCTGCGCACCCCGCGCTGGGTGGCCGGCGACGGCTACGGGTGGGTGGAGTACATCGACCACCGGACGTGCCGTTCGCTGGCCGAGATCGACCGGTTCCACCGTCGGCAGGGTCTGCTGATCGCGCTGGCCTACACCCTCGAAGGGGTGGACCTGCACTACGAGAACGTCCTCGCGCACGGCGACCAGCCCGTGCTCGTCGATGTCGAGACGCTGCTGCACCCCGTCCTGCGGGAGGGCGGGACCACCCGGCCGGATCCGGCCGCCGGGGCACACGCCTCCTCGGTGCACCGCACCTGCCTGCTGCCGCAGCTCCTGGTGGGAGAGCTGGGCGCGGTCGACGTCTCCGCGCTGGGCGGCGCACCGGGCGGGGAGTCCCCCGATACCCGGATGGTCTGGGAGGACGCCGGCACGGACGCGATGCGCATGGTGCGCCGCCCGGCGCCGTTCACCGGCGCGCTGAACCGGCCCTACAGCGCCGCGGCCGGGCCCGGCAGCGCCGACCGGGTGGCCGCGGTCCTGGCGGGATTCCGCACCGGGTACGACGCCGTCGTCCGGCACCGCGACGAACTGTCCGGCCCGGCCGGGCCGCTGGGCGCCGGCGGGGACGCGGTCGGTCGGCTCGTGCTCCGGCCGACGCCGCTGTACGCCACCCTGCTGGAGGAGGCGACCCATCCGCAGGTGCTGCGCGACGGGCTCGACCGGGATGCCATGTTCGCGGTGCTGTGGGCCGATTCGGACGGCGACCCGGCCCGCCAGGCCCTGATCGAGTACGAGATCGCCGACCTGTGGGACGGCGACGTCCCCGTCTTCTTCCACCGGCCCGGCTCACCGGAGGTCTTCGCCTCGGACGGGAGCCCGGTGAGCGGCGTCCTGGACACCTCCGGTCTCGCCTCCTCACGGGCGAAGCTCGCCGCCATGAGCACCGTCGACCGCCGTGCCCAGGAGTGGATCATCTCGGCCACCCTGGCGTCCGCGGAGCCGTGCGCCGCCGGACGCCACCACCGGGTGAGCCGCCGGGCCAGTCCGGCTCCCGCCGTCCTGCCGGAACCCTCCGCACTGCTGGCCGCCGCCTGCGGGATCGCCGACGAGATCGCCGGCCGGGCCGTCGGCGGACACGGCCGGGCCAACTGGATCGGCCTGGAGGCGGTCGACGACCGCTGGACGGTGCTGCCCATGGGCGCCGGGCTGGCCCAGGGATACAGCGGAGTGGCCCTGTTCCTGGCCCAGCTCGGCGCGCTCACCGGCTCCGCCCGGCACACCGAGCTGGCCCGGGCGGCGCTCGCCCCGGTGCCCGAACTCGTCGCCGCGATGGCCGCCGACCCGGCCCTGAGCCGGGCCGTGGGCCCGGGCGGCTTCGAAGGCCTGGGCGGGGTCTGCTACGCGCTCGCACGGGTGGCCACCCTGGTTGACGACGACCTCGCCGGGTGCCTGCCGACGGCGCTGGACGCCTTGGCGCTGGCGGCGCTCGGCGACGACACCCCACCGGGCGTGTCGGCCGGCCTGGCCGGAGCGCTCGCCGCCCTGCTCGCGGTGTACCGCGAGCGCGGGCTGCCACAGGCCGCCGACCTCGCCGACCGGATCGCCGAACGGCTGCTGGGGCTCGCGCCGGCCGGCCGGCCCGGTGACGGGGCACCGGAGAGCTTCGGCTTCGCCTTCGGCGAGGCCGGGATCGGCTGGGCGCTCGCCCGGCACGCCCGGTTCGCCGGCGGTCCAATGGGCGCGCGGACCGAGGCGGCCGGACGCACCCGGCTGACCACCGCGCTCGCGGCGGCGGACCGGCTCGACGCGGGCTGGTGCTGCGGCACCGCGGGCGTCCTACTGGCGGCGGCCGACGCCGGGCTCTGCCCGCAGCCGGAGAACGGTCCGGCCCGGGACGCGAGCCGCAGGCTCACCGAGCACCCGCCGGTGGCCGACCTCAGCCTGTGCCACGGCGAGCTGGGCATCGCGGAAGCGGTGGCCGCCCTCGCCGGGTGTGGCCACGCCGAGGCGCGAAGCAGCCTGACCGGCCGGATCGGCCTGGTCCTCGGACTGCTCCACGCCTGGGGGCCCTGTTGCGGGACACCTGGGCGCGTACCGACGCCCGGACTGCTCACCGGGCTGTCGGGCATCGGCTACGCCCTGCTCCGGCTGGGCTTCGCCGACACCGTGCCCTCGGTCCTGCTGCTCGGCCCCGCCCAGGGCGGCGGACGGGGCTGAGTGCCCTCGAACCGCCGTCCGAACCGGTGCCCGCGCCGCGAGCACCACGAGAACCTTTTCGGAAATACGAACAGTTCATCAACAGCGCGATCCCACGTCGGATCGATGTCCACCGAAAGGAAGAACCATGTCCAGCTTCCCGCAGAACGGTACCGTCCACGGCGAGGCCACGGGCGCGTCCGCGACGGCCACCGACCCGGCCGGCGAGATCCGGCTGGTCCGCTGGAACGGGGCGTGCGCCCGGACCCGGGCGCTTGCCGGAATGACCCTCGGCAGCGGCGTGGTGGTCGGCCTCGGCTCCGCCACCATCACCACCGTGTCGGTGCCCGCCTGACCTGACGTCACTCCCGGCCGGTTCGAGCAGGTGTGTGACCTTCGTGAGCGAGTGGCTACCATCCGGAGGTATGCGTCTGCGGGCAGCTCATCTCATTGGTCGTGAGGCCGAAGTCACCGAGCTCGGCGAATCGTTGCGGGATCTGAACCGGTCACGCGGAGGCACGGCGTTTCTGGTCGGAGAGGGGGGAATCGGCAAGTCGCGGCTGGTCGCCGAGCTGATCGGATCGGCGCTGGACGCCGGCGTCCGGGTCCTGAAGGGCCGGAGCAGCACCATCGGACCGATGGTGCCGCTCCGGCCTCTCACCGAGGCCCTGATGCCGCTCTCCCGCGGCGGGGTGACACCGGACGAGGCGAGCCTCGGACCGTACCGCCCGGTGCTCGGCCGGCTCATCCCGGGCTGGAGCACCGGCTCCCCCGACCAGGGATCGACGGTGGTGCTCGCCGAAGCGGTCCTGCGGGTGCTCGCGCATGCCGGCCGTGAGAGCGGCTGCCTGCTGGTGCTGGAGGATCTGCACGACGCCGACACCGAGACCCTCGCCGTCGTCGAGTACCTGGTGGACAACCTCGAACAGCAGCCGCTCATGCTGGCGGCGACCATCAGGTCCGATCCCGGCGAGGCGCTGAGCCTCGCCGAGTCCGCCGGGCGCCGTCGCAGCGCGACGGTGTTCCGGCTGGCACCGTTGGACGCCGACGGGGTCGGCCGGATGATCGCCTCCTGCCTGGAAACCGATCCCGGCCAGCTGCCCGCCGAGGTGCTCGTCCAGATGTGGCAGGACAGCGCGGGCATCCCGTTCCTGGTCGAGGAACTTCTCCAGGGCGCGGTCGCCGGCGGCTCGCTCGTCCGCGAGGGCGCCGCCTGGCGGGTGGTCGGCGACCTCCGCCGCAACATGCCCAGGGCGCTGCTGGAGGGCGCCATTCACCGCATCGACCAGCTCGGCCCGCAGGGGCGGACCGTGCTCAGCGCCGCGGCCGTGCTGGGCCGGCGGTTCCCCCTGTCGGTGCTCCAGGCGATGACCGGCGTCGACGACCGGAGCCTGCTCAGCCACCTGCACGCGAGTGTGGCGGCCCGGCTGGTCGCGGCCGACGAACCCGCCCCCGACTGGTACGCCTTCCAGCATCCGCTGACCGCCGAAGCGCTGCTCGCGCAGCTCACCCCGGCCGCCCGAGTGGCCCTGTCCGAGCAGGCCGCGAACGCGATCGAGACCCTCAACCCCGGTCTGCCGGGCGACTGGTGCCCGCTGGCGGCGACCCTGCGCGCCGACGCCGGTGACCCCGTCCGGGGCGGCCGGCTGTTCGCCGAGGCCGGGCGCCGTGCCCTCGCCGACGGCGCGGTGGGATCCGCGGTCGCGTTGCTCGACCGCGCCGAGCGGCTGCTGGCGGAAGGCGGGGATTCCGTCGCCCGCGCCGAGGTCCTGGAAGCGCTGCTGCCCGCGCTCGCGGAGACCGGGGACCTGACCCGCGCGCTCAGCCTCACCGGAACCCTGCGTGAACTCGTCGGAGCCGGTCTGGGCGCGGCCCGGCTGGCGGCCCTGCACACCCGCCTCGCGCACGTGGCGTACATGGCCGGCCGCTGGGCCGACGGCAACAATCAGATCGAACGGGCTCGCGCGCTGCTGGCGACGGCGCCGGACGAGGCGCACACCGCGCTGACCGACGTGGTGGAGGCGTACCTGTGCCTCGACACGCCGGGACAGGACCGCACCCAGCGGGCCGAGCGGCTGGCCCGCGCCGCGCTCGGCACCGCCGAGCGGGAGGGCCTGCCCCTGGTCGTCTGCCAGGCGTGGGAACTCCTCGCCGTGGTCGCCCGCGAACGTGACCTTTCGGAGGCCAGTACCTACCTGGAACAGGCCATGAGCACCGCAGAACGGCACAGTCTGCCGCTCCAGCGGATGTACGCGCTCACCCGGCTCGGCGGCATCCGGTGGCTGGACGACGGCAGTACCGCCACCCTCGAGGAGGCCCGCACGGAGGCCCGGCGGCTGGGTGCGGTCACCGTCGTCTACGGCATCGACGGCATCCTCACCCTTCACGATGTGCTGCGCGGCCGGTTCACCGAGGCCCGGGCGCTCGGCGACGAGACGCTGACCATGGCAGCCCGCCTGAAGCTGACGTCGGTGGCCCGATACCTGCTGATGGCCCGCTCGGTGCTGGCGGCTCACCAGGGCGACCGTACCGCCATGGAGGAGGCCCTGGCCGACTTCGGACGCTGGGGAGGGCGCGGCTCGCTGGAGGAGCCGCTGGCCCTCGGTCTGGCCCAGGTCTTCTGTGCCCTCTTGGAGGAGAACCGGGACCAGGCGGCCCGGACCATGGCCGACCTCAAGGCGCTGGAGGCCGAGAACCCGACCACCTTCCACCTGAGCGGACGGCACGGCCTCGCGCTGCTGCTCGACCTCCTGGACGACCGGGCCGACCGTGGTCAGCTCGACCGGCTGGCCGCCAGCGCCGCGGGCCGGATGCGTTGGAACCGGTACTTCCTCCTGCTGGCCGAGGCCGTCCTGCTCGGCCGCGAGGGCCGGCCCGAGGCGGCCGGACACGCGGCACTCCTCGCCGAGACCACGGGCGCGCCCTACCCCACCGCCCGCCATCTCGGGCAGCGGCTGATCGCGGAGGAGGCGCACGCGCTGAGCTGGGGCGAACCGGAGAGATGGCTGCGGGAAGCCGAGCACCACTTCCGCGAGACCTCCGCCACCGCGGTGGTCGGCGCCTGCCGGACCCTGCTGCGCGCGATCGGCGCACCGGTGCGCCAGCACCGCACCGGCAGCGACCGGATTCCACCGGAACTGCGCATGAAGGGCATGACGGTCCGCGAGTACGAGATCTTCCGGCTGCTCGCCGACCGCCCCAGCAACAAGGACATCGCCGCCCGGCTCTACATATCGCCGCGCACCGTCGAGAAACACGTCGCCAGCCTGATCGCCAAGACCGGGCTGCCCAACCGCTCACAGCTGTGCGCCCTGGCGGCGGAGCAGTCCTGACGTCAGGCTGCGGGCTCTGGAAGAACCCGAGTTTCCGAGGGCTGTAAGAACAAAGAATGTTCTTGGTCCTGGCAGGACCAGCCGTCGCGCACCAGGAGCCTGCGCACACCCTGGACGGTGTAGGTCAGGTGGAAGCGCCGGCCGATCACGGTCTTGATCCGGCCCAGGGTCCAGCGCTGGTCCTCCCAGCCGTGCGCGGTCGGCCCCTTGGCCAGCTCCGCCTCCAGCTGCGCTGACTGCTTCTCGCTCAGCCCGGGCAGCGACGCCGGCCCCTGCGACCGCAGAGCACGCGGACCGCCCTCCTCCGGTGCGGAGTTTGATGAGGGCCCGTCAGTTCTTGAGGTGGGCGAGTCCGTGTTCGACGGGTGCGTGTCCGGTGGCGAGGACGCGGTTGGCGGTCTTCTGGCCGGGGTGAGATTGTGAGCGCGGTGGCTGTGAAGCCGGTGACGATCACGGGGCCGCGTACGTCGTTGTCCAGGCCGCGGAAGCCGAGGTCCGCCAGTGCGCCGAGACCGGCGGCGCGCAGGTGGGCCAGAATGTGTTCGTGGCGGGCGGCGGTGTTGTCGTGGGTGCGGCCGGACCGGGCGGCGGATATCCAGATCAGGCCGCCTTTCTCGTCGGTCAGGGCGAGGAAGTGCAGGCCGTGATGGCGGTGTTTACCAGAGTAGTTTCGTCGGTCGGCTTTTCCTGCGCGGCGCAGGGTGGGGATGAGGGTGCCGTCGATCAGGACTACCTCCCCGCCCTGCTTGGCGATCTTCTTCAGGGCGCGGTCCAGGCGCGGAGCCTGCGGGGCGAGGAGGGTGATCAGCTCGTCGCGCCAGCGGCGGACGGTGGACTCGGACACGTTGTTGCCGCCGGCCATGCCGGCCAGGCGCTGGTCGTGGTGCAGCACGGCCAGGACGATCACCGTGATCCTCCCGGGCGGCAGGATCCGCCACCTGGACCGTATCGCCTTCAGATGGCGTCGCAGTAGATCGGCGAGGTGGTTGACGGTGCGCGTGGACAGCGGCAGACGGCACTTGTAATCAAGCGGGCAAGTGTCCTCGGCGCGTTCTCTGGTTCTCGTCACACAGTTCCAACGGCCGCCGGGGCCACCCCGGTTACGCCCGCACCCCATCGCTCCGGGCGCTGGCGTGCCTGGTCACAGGCAGGTGGTGAACCGGCCGTCGGGTAGTTTGCGCAGCCAGCCGCGATCGACGAGTCTGACCAGCTTCCCGCGCGGCGGTTCCAGCTTGGCCCGCACGCTGACGTCGATTCCTGGCGTGTCCCCGACGTGCCGGGCCATGACCGGTCCGGCGGCTTGCCGCACGGCGGCGAGAATGCGCTGGTAGTCCGGCGGGAGTGTGCTCTCCTCCACGCCTGACGTGCGGATCAGTTGCGCGTGCCGGCCGGTGGGCCGACGACGGTGGTGAGCTGGAGTTTGGTCTCGTCCTCGCTGCCCGGCGCGGCGGTCATGATGACGATCTTGAGCTCGGTGTCGCCGTCGGTCAGGACATCGCAGTCCACCGTGACGGGGCCCACCGACGGGTGGTCGACCGTCTTGCGGACCTCGCGGTTCGCGGTCACCGCTCCCTTCGCCCACAACTCGGCGAACCTCTCGTTGCCTGCGTTCAGGTCGCGGACCAGCGCGGCCAGGCGACTGTCCCGGGGGAAGCGGCCGGTGGCGCGGCGCAGGTCGGAGACGAGGGCGGCGTCGGCGGTGGCGGGGTCCGTATCGGTGACCGGCCACAGCGCGAGGGGGGTGTGATCGGCGCCCACCGGGAACCTGTCGCGGGCGAAGTTGCGCATCCGCGGCGGCGAGGCCAAGGGGTCGCCCAGCAGGGCGGCCCACCCGTGGTTCCACCACACCAGTTGCCAGTCCGCCGCGAACACGGCAACCGGTACGTCTCCGAGGCGGACGAGCACTCGTTGCATACCGGGCGGGAGATGGTCGCAGATCGTGCCGTCCGCCGGCGGCACGATCTGGGCCAGGCGGTAGAGGTGGTCCCGCTCGGCGGTGGACAGCTGGAGGGCGCGCGCCAGGGACGCCACCACCGACGCCGAGGGTGTCGTGGCCCGCCCCTGCTCCAGGCGCACGACGTAGTCGACCGACACTCCGGCCAGATCGGCCAGTTCCTCGCGCCGCAGCCCGACAGCCCGGCGCTTGCGGACGACCGGCAGCCCGGCGGCCGACGGGGGCAGCCGGTTCCGCCACGTGCGGATCGCCGCGCCCAGTCCGGCCCCGGGGGGTGTCGTCGTCATGCTCTTCATCCTCCTGCATCCCCGATCACATGCGGGGGCGCAAGGGTGGTACTGGTCTTCCCACCGCCGAAGCGTCCCTGGTCCAGTTCCCTCGTCCAGGCAACCATCGAAGGCATGACGATCACTTTCATCACCGGAGCCAACAAGGGCATCGGCCGCGAGACCGCCCGCCGCCTCATCGCGTGCGGTCACACCGTTCTCCTGGGAGCCCGCGACCGTGAGCGGGGTGAGGAGGCAGCCGCCGCGCTGGGCGCACGCTTCGTCCCCGTCGACGTGACCGACGACGCGTCCGTGGCCGCCGCCGCCGCGGACGTCGCCGAGCACGAGGGCAGGATCGACGTCCTGATCAACAACGCGGGGGTACAGGGACCCTTCGGTGATCCCGGCGACCTCACCGCCGCGGACGCCCGCGCCGTCCTCGACGTCAACGTCATCGGCGCCGTCCGCACCACCACCGCGTTCCTGCCGCTGCTGCGCCGCTCGGACGACCCCGTGATCATCAACGTCAGCAGTGGCATGGGCTCCCTCGCCTTCACCCACGACCCCGGCCGGTCCGAGTCGCACGTCGTCGCGCCGCTGTACGCCTCCTCGAAGGCGGCGCTGACGATGTTGACCACGCAGTACGCCAAGGGGCTCAAGGGCATTCGCGTCAACGCCGCCGACCCCGGCTACACCGCGACCGACATAAACGGCCACAGCGGCTCCCAGACCCTCACCGAGGGCACGGACGCGATCGTCGCCCTCGCCACCGAGGAGCCCGGCGCCGGCACCGGACGCTTCATCGACCGCCATGGCGAGATCGCCTGGTCCTGACACCGGCGGTGCCGGGTCACCGGCCCTGAAGAACAGAACGGGCAGAACATCGAGACCGGTTGGGCGGGAGAACTGCCGCTGCTACTGGCGTCGGCGGAATCTCCGGCAGAAATCCGCTCTCCTTCAGTGCTCCAGAGGCGGGCAGCAAGCTTCACCTGGCTGCTGACCGGCGAAGCGCCCGGTACAGAGAGGCGACCGACGGGTGGCGTCCCGCGTTCCTGCCCGCCTTGATCGTCAGCTTTTTCGCGATGTCGGGGACAGGGACACCCTTGTTCTTCAGCGCGACGGCGAAGGTGAGCATGTCGTCGTCGATGACCTTGGGTCGTCCGCCGTGGTTGCCCTTGGCAGCGGCGGTCTGCTGGCCCTCCAGGGTCTTCTCCCGGATGTAGTTGCGGTCGAGTTGGGCGGCGACGGCGAGCACGGCGAAGAACATCGCTCCCATGCCGTCGGGGTCGTAGATGCCGGTGAGCGGGCCGGTGACGAGTTCGAGCTGGACGCCGGCGTCCTGAAGCCGGCCGGAGAGGGTCATCAGCTCAGCGGCGTTGCGGGCGAGGCACGTTGAGTTCGCGGACGGTGAGGATCACCTCCTGGTCGGGGGCTGCCTCCTTGATGTCGTACGCGAGCTTCAGCGCCTTCTCCAGCTCCGGCCGCGTCGTGATCCGGGTGGAGATCTTCTCGGAGAAGATCTGCTTGCAGACCGGTTCGAGTGCGGTGAGTTGGGAGGCGAGTTCCTGCTGGGCGGTCGAACAGCGGGCGTACCCGATCCGGATCGGCTTGGCCGTCGCGGCGGCCGGTGGAGCTTCGACGGGTGGGCCCGCCTTCCACGGCCGCCCCGGGCCGCGGTCCTCGGGGACGGTCACCTCCAGTTCCTCGCGGAGCGCGGGGACGAGGATGAAGCGGGCGGTGTGGTACTTCGTTACGCACTTCCCGCTCCGAGTGCGGCAGGCGCTGCCCGCCGGGGCTTCGCACTTCGGACAGTCGGTTCTGCGAACGGCGACCTGCGGATTCGTGAGCGGCTCCGGGGCGTTCGCGGGACTCTCGCAACTGATCATTTGTGAGAATCACGCAGCACCCGGCCGTAGCCGCCGCGCTTGGGTACGCGGGCCGAACTGTTCCGTGTACAGAAGCCCCGGCCGCGCCTGACGGTTCAGCCCGTGAGGGTGTTGAGCCAGCCGGTCAGCAGACGGTTGATCTCCTCGGGGCGTTCCTGCTGGATCCAGTGGCCGCAGCCCTCTACGAGGTGGGAGGCGGTCAGGCCGGGGAGGGTGGTGGGGAAGGCGTCGATAGCGTCGGACATCCAGGTGGTGGAGGCGTCCAGGGCGCCGCCGATGAACAGGGACGGCTGCTTGATCGGGGCGCCGCGGTGGGGGGCGAGGTCTTCCCAGTCGCGGTCCACGTTGCGGTAGCGGTTGAGGGCGCCGGTCAGACCCGTGCGCTCGAACTCTCCGGCGTAGACGTCGAGGTCGTCCTCGGTCAGCCAGACCGGGAGGATGCCGGCGGGAAAACGGTCACGCAGCTGGCCGTCGTGGGCGACGAAGTGCGGGTCGGGCTCGCCCTGGGCGGGCATGGTGTCGGCGGACAGGGCGGCGTAGAAGCCCGCGAGCCAGCCCCGCACGTCAGGCTCGATCTCCGTCTCGGCCCGGCCGGGCTCCTGGAAGTAGGAGACGTAGAACTCCTGCTCGGGGCCGCCGATCTGACCGAAGATGTCGGTGGGGCGGGGGCCGCCGGGTGGCGCGTACGGGACGCTCAGCAGGGCGACGGCCCGGAAGACCTCGGGGTGGAGCAGGGCGGAGGTGGCGGCGATGTTGGAGCCCCAGTCGTGGCCGACGACCACCGCGTTCTCCTCGCCGAGGGCGTGCACGAGGGCGACGTTGTCCTCCACCAGGTCCAGCATCCGGTAGGCGTCGGTCGCCGCAGGCTTGGAGGAGCGACCGTAGCCGCGCACGTCGATCGCCACCGCCCGGTAGCCGGCCGCGGCGAGGGCCGGGAGCTGGCGGCGCCAGGAGTACCAGGACTCGGGGAAGCCGTGCACGAGCAGGACCAGCGGGCCGGTGCCCTGCTCGACCAGGTGCAGGCGCCCGGCCGGGGCCTCGACGGTGCGGTGGCGGAGTGCGGCGGACGGCTCGGGCTGCATGGGGGCTTCTCCTCGGTTCGCGGGTGGATGCAGGTACGCATCGATCATGCGGCGCGACGACCGTCCGACGCGATTACCCTTGCCACTCTGGCAAACTTGCAGGACAGGATGGTGGAGCGGCACGTCCGGAAGGGGGCAGAGCGGGTGACAGGCGACGACGTGGCCGACACGCTGGCGGCGATGGGCCCCCGGCTGCGGGCCGCGCGCGAACACCGCGGCTCCACGCTCACCGGCGTCAGCTGCGCGACCGGCATCTCCCCGAGCACGCTGTCGCGGATCGAGACCAGCCGACGCAAGCCCACCCTGGAAGCGGTGTTGCAGTTGGCGAAGGAGTACGGCGTCTCCCTGGACGAGCTGACCGGCACCGCCCCCGCCGCCGAGCCCCGCACCTCCGCGCTCCAGCGTTTGGGCGACGACAAGGCGGTGCTGCCGCTGACCCGGTACGTCGGGGGCCTGCACGCCCACAAACACGTCCTCCCCGCCGTCCAGGAGCCGCCCGCGCGGCCCCGGCAGGTCTCCCACGACGGCTGGGAATGGCTGTGCGTCCTGTACGGGCGGCTGTGGCTCGCACTCGGCGACCAGGACCTCGTCCTGACTGCCGGGGACGTCGCTGAGTTCGACACCCGCACCCCGCATGGGGTGGTGAACGCCGGCCTCGGCGGCCCGGTCGAGTACCTGATCATGTTCGGGCCGCAGGGAGAGCGCCTGCGACCGCGCACCCCGCCCGCCCCCGGCCCCAGGGCCCGGTAGCAAGCAGCGAACGAACGGCCTGACGTCCTGGACACGCCCGGGATGTCAGGCCTCTTCCTCGTCGTCCTCAGCGGCGTCGGGGTCGCGGAAGGGGCGCAGGCCCTGGCCGGGGCCGCTGGGTGTCCAGCGTGTACCGGCTGTCGCGCGGCGTGCCGCGCACCACCATCGCGCCGATCCCCGCCACCTGGTCGTTTACCGCATTGAGCCAGGTCACGCCGCGTTTGTAACCGCAATACTCGGGCGAAGGGCCGGTGTTGACGCTCTTGGCGGGGACGACGAACCGCAGGCCGTCGACGGAGGCGAGCAGTCCGCCGCCCCACCTCTGGGCCAGCTCGATGCGGGACTGCGCGGCGATCAGCGCGGCGATCGCCGCGGCGAGGATATCGGCGCGCACGTAGTTCTGGTCGACATGGGACAGGCGCGAGCGGGTCAGTGCCTTGTTCTCCGTGTCGATGACCGGGGTCAGGCCGATGTTGCAGCTCTGCGAGACCAGCAGCGCGACCAGGGAGACGAGCAGGCCCTCCATGCGGGTGCGCCGCTCGGAGACGTGGCTGAAGGCGCCGAGGAACCCGGTCCAGGAATGGACCTCGAACAGCAGGTCCGGCAGCTCGATCCGGGGGAGCATCGCCTCCGTGGTGTTCTTCAGCCAGGTCAGCGACTCCGGCTCACCCACCGCGCCGAGCTTGTCCACCGACAACTTGGCCCTGCCGCCGCCCTCGGGGACGACGACCTCCACCTTCGCGTCGTCTTCGGCCTCTTCCAGCCGGTCGGCCGTCTGCCGCCACGCGGCATCCAGGGCCCGGATCAGCCGGTCCAGGTGCTCGGCGGCGTCCTCGGACAGGGACAGGCCCGCCAGCACGTCCGCCTTCATCGCCTCCCGCCGCGGCCCGTCCAGCAGCCTCGCGCGCGGGTCCGCCCACCGGTTCGACGGCGAGGCGAACACGTCCCGCCGGTCGAGCGCGTGGTCCAGCTGCTCCAGCACACACACCACGTATGCGTCACGGTCGACCGCGCCCTGCGGCAGCTTCGAGTTGGAGAACACCGCCCGCCTCCACATCGCCGGCACGAGTTCGGCGTCGACCTCGCGGGGCAGCAGCGGCCGGTCCTTGACCCGCCGCCGCGACAGCGCGGGCAGCCGGCGTACTGCGGCGAGCACCTGGCGCCCGGCCGGGGCCGCGCCGAGCGCGTCCGACTCACCAGCAGGGACAGGAAGGGCCGGACCGTGTCGTAGCGCAGGGCCAGCTTCTCCCGCATGGCCGCCCCGGCCGACCCGTCGTCCTCCGGCACCAGAGCCCCCACGGTCGCGACCGCCCCGGACACCGCCGTACGCGGCACGGCCTCCTCCACCGCCGCCCACAGGGCACCGACGTCCAGGTCCGTTCCCGCCGCAGTCCGTACGCATGCTGCGTGCCCATGTGAACCGGTTCGACGTGGCACCTGACGGTCGACTTTTCCGGAACCAGGCTGGCACCTACGTGGACGCTGCCGCCTATGGCATCACGTGGGCGCGGGCCCGGGAATACGCCCTGACCCGTACTGAGCGCACTTCTCGCCTGGCCAAGCGGCCTTACGATCTCCGGCACGCCGGGATCTCGTTCTGGCTCTACTCCGGAGTGGACCCGGCCGAGTGCGCCCGCCGCGCCGGCCAGAGCATCGAGGTTCTCTTTCGCCACCACGCCAAGTTCCTTGACGGCCTTCGAGAGCAGGCGAATCGTCTCATCGAGCAGTCCATGAACGAGTGGCAGCGCGTCAGTCAAGGTGACGTACCCGAGGGCTGAACCGGGGGTTTGGTCCGTGACTGGTCCGGAAGCACTGGTCAGGAGGGGTGCAGTCGTGGGAGGAATTGCGAGCTGGCGCGCAAGCCGGGTTCGATCGAGGGCGGCTTGCGCGAAGGGCGCCTGACGGGTGAAAACCCAGGTCAGGCGCCTTTTCGCATGTGTCTAGAAGAAGCCCAGCTTCTTCGGCGAGTACGACACCAGAAGATTCTTGGTCTGCTGGTAGTGCTCCAGCATCATCTTGTGCGTCTCACGGCCGATCCCCGACTGCTTGTAGCCGCCGAACGCCGCGTGCGCGGGGTACGCGTGGTAGCAGTTGGTCCACACCCTGCCCGCCTGGATCGAGCGGCCCGCGCGGTACGCGGTGTTGATGTCGCGGGTCCACACGCCCGCACCGAGTCCGTACAGCGTGTCGTTGGCCATCTTGATCGCGTCGTCGAAGTCGTCGAAGGACGTCACCGAGACCACCGGGCCGAAGATCTCCTCCTGGAAGATCCGCATCCGGTTGTCACCCTCGAAGATGGTCGGCTGGACGTAGTAGCCGCCCTTCAGCTCGCCGTCGTACTCGATGCGCTCCCCACCCGTGAGGACCTTCGCCCCCTCCTGCCGGCCGACGTCCAGGTAGGAGAGGATCTTCTCCAACTGGTCGTTGGAGGCCTGGGCGCCGATCATCGTGTCGGTGTCGAGCGGGTGACCCGGCTTGATCAGACGGGTACGGGCGACCGCCGCCTCCATGAACTCGGCGTAGTTCCCGCGCTGGACGAGCGCCCGGGACGGGCAGGTGCAGACCTCGCCCTGGTTGAGCGCGAACATCGTGAACCCCTCAAGGGCCTTGTCGCGGAAGTCGTCGTCGTGCGCCCAGACGTCGTCGAAGAAGATGTTCGGGGACTTGCCGCCCAGTTCGAGCGTGACCGGCTTGATGTTCTCCGAGGCGTACTGCATGATCAGCCGCCCCGTGGTGGTCTCACCGGTGAAGGCGACCTTCGCCACCCGGGGGCTCGACGCCAGCGGCTTGCCCGCCTCCACCCCGAAACCGTTGACGATGTTCACCACACCCGGCGGCAGGAGGTCCGCGATCAGGCTCATCCAGTAGTGGATGGAGGCCGGGGTCTGCTCGGCCGGCTTGATGACGACCGCGTTCCCGGCCGCGAGGGCCGGCGCCAGCTTCCAGGTCGCCATCAGGATGGGGAAGTTCCACGGGATGATCTGCGCGACGACGCCGAGCGGCTCGTGGAAGTGGTACGCCACCGTGTCGTCGTCGACCTCGCCCAGCGAACCCTCCTGCGCGCGGATCGCCCCCGCGAAGTACCGGAAGTGGTCGATCGCCAGGGGGATGTCGGCGGCCAGCGTCTCCCGTACCGGCTTGCCGTTCTCCCAGCTCTCGGCGACCGCGAGCGGTTCGAGGTGGGCCTCCATCCGGTCGGCGATCTTGAGCAGGATGTCGGAGCGCTCCGTCACCGACCTGCGGCCCCAGCCCGGCGCCGCCGCGTGCGCCGCGTCCAGCGCCCGCTCCACGTCCTCCGCGGTGCCCCGCGCCACCTCGGTGAAGGGCAGACCGTTCACCGGCGACGGGTTCTCGAAGTACTGCCCCCGGGCCGGTGGCACGTACTCGCCGCCGATGAAGTGGTCGTAGCGCGCCTGGTAGGAGACGATCGCGCCCTCGGTGCCGGGCGCCGCGTAACGGGTCATGGTGGCCTGCCTCCTTGCAGATGAGCTGCCCGCCGTCGGGCAGCTCCCGGCGCGGAGGCTAGGGGAGCGGACGTTGCGATCACGTTGCGCCGCGGGTCAGCCGGCCGGCGCCGCGAGCTCCGCCTCCAGGGCCGCCAGCCGGGACCGTACGACCGCCGTCGGCCGCACCGCCGCCAGCGCCCGCCACACCTCGACGTCGTCCTCGCCCCACGGCGCGTGCGCCCACTCCGACAGCAGGTCCGGGTCATGGCCCGCCACCAGCGCGGCCCGCAGCCCGTCCGCCAGCCGCTGCCTGAGCCGTACGACCGCGGGCGCCTGCGAGCCGGGCAGCAGGGGTCCGGAGTACGCCCGCGCGGCCGCCGCCACCGCCCCCGCCTCCAGCCGCCGCTCCACCACGGTCACGTCCGACTCGACCGGCGCGGTCAGCCGGTACGGCCGGGAGGCGAGCAGCCCCGGGCCCAGCAGCCGGCGCAGCCGCACCAGTTCCGCCCGCAGCGTCACCGGCGTCACCGACTCGTCCTCGTACAGCGCGCACAGCAGCTCGTCGCCGGTCAGCCCCTCCGGATGACGGGACAGCAGCACCAGCAGCTCGCTGTGCCGGCGGCCGAGCCGCAGTCGGCGGCCGTCCAGCCGGAGCTCGGCCTCGTCACGGCCGAGCGCCGCCAGCGCGGGCGCCTCGGCGGCGGGCACCGGCGGATCCAGCAGCGCCAGCTGCGACTCCGCGGCGCGCGCCACCGCCTGGACGAAGCCCAGGCTGTGCGGATGCGCCAGCCGGTCGCCGCCGGTGATGTCGACGGCACCCAGCACCCGCCCGGTGCGCGGATCGTGCACCGGCGCCGCCGCGCACGTCCACGGCTGCACCCGGCGGATGAAGTGCTCCGCCGCGAACACCTGCACCGGCCGGTCCACGGCCACCGCCGTCCCCGGCGCGTTGGTGCCGACCGCGGTCTCCGACCAGCGCGCGCCCGGCACGAAGTTCATCCGGTCCGCCCGGCGCCGGGTCGCCGGATGGCCCTCGACCCACAGCAGCCTGCCGTCCGCGTCGCACACCGCCAGCAGGTGCTCGCCGTCCGCCGCGAACGTGCCCATCAGCTCCCTGATCAGCGGCATCACCCGGGCCAGCGGATGCTCCGCCCGATACGCCCCGAGGTCACCGTCCGTCAGCTCCACGCGTGCCGTGCCGTCCGGGCCCACCCCGGCCCGCGCGGAACGCCGCCACGACTCGGCCACCACGGACCGCACCGGGCGCGGCACCGTGCCCGCCGTGGTGAACGTCTCGTGCGCCCGGCGCAGCGCCCGGACGCGCTCGGCAGGGTCGGACCCCGGCTCCAGGGCCACCCAGGGATCGGTCAACTCGGCCTCCCGACGGCGATGCGGCTGAGGACATCGTCATGCGGGGTGTTCGCGCCGACAACCGTTTCGACCGGCCTTGTCACGCGGACCGCCGATGAGCCTCACAGCGACGACACGCCGACCAGTCCCATGTAGCGGACCCAGTCCCAGTGCTTCCCCGGATCGGTGTGGTCGGTCCCCGGCACCTCGACGTGGCCGATGACGTGGTCCCGGTCCTTCGGGATGCCGTAGCGGTCGCAGATCGACGCCGTCAGCCGCGCCGACTCCTTGTACAGGGCGTCGGTGAAGTACTTCGGCTCGTCCACCCAGCCCTCGTGCTCGATGCCGATGCTCCGCGTGTTGTAGTCCCAGTTCCCGGCGTGCCAGGCCACGTCGGACTCCCGCACGCACTGGGCCACGTGTCCGTCGGCCGAGCGCACCAGATAGTGCGCGGACACCCGGTTCTTCGGGTTCTGGAAGATGGACAGCGTGCCGGCGTACGACTGCTGCGTGACATGGATGATCACATGGTCGATCGCGTAGTCGTCGGGGCGCTGGGCCCGTGTCCGGTTGTCGCCGCTCGCCGCCTGCCACTCGGCCGACGGATAGTCGACTGCTCCGGTCTGTGCGCCGGCCCGGCCCGCGGGGAGCAGCGCGTACGGGACTGCGGCGAGGGCCGCGCCCTTCAAGAGCCGTCTCCTGCTGGGGAGCGGTCGTGCCCGGTCCATGGGTGGGGTGCCTTTCGGAAGCGTGCTCGAAGCACGGGGGAGTCGAGGGGCGGTCAGCGGCGCAGGGTGGCCGCCGTCTCGCGCAGTCGCCCATGCAGTCCGCGGTAAGTCTCGCGCGCGGGGAGCCACTCCTTGCGTAGCTTGGCCACACATGTGTAGTTGGTGTCGCACACATTGGCCAACGGTGATTCCACCGCCTGGGTCGCGTACTGGTACGCGTCGAGTTCGCCGAACCCGTAGTCGCGCACCAGCCACCGCACCAGGTCGAGCTGCGATATCCGGAAGGCGTCCTCCAGCGGACGCGCCGACCCCGTCGAGATGATGTGCGTGTCCGACTCCAGCCGGGGCCACGGCGTCGCGATCCCCTTCAGCAGCTCGACGATCACCACGGTGTTCATCGCGCACTCGGAGACTGGAATCAGGCGTACTTTAGCCTCGATCGTTCATGAGTCCCCGTCAGCTTGCTGACGGGGACGTTGTGTCTGTGGGGTGGGGTCTTTTCGGGGTTGGGGCAGGCTGAGGGCCCGGCTTTCGCGTCGGGTGGGCGCCGGGTTCCACTTCGCCGGTGGGGGTGGTGCGGGGTGTCGGGACGGTCGGATTCGCTGGTCAGCCGGGGTTCGGGAGGGTGTGGAGTCTGTCGATCGCGTGGGTGATGACGTCGGTCCAGGGCCATCGGGCGGTGAAGCGGAGCCAGCGGTGGCGTCCGGTGTTCACGAGCTGTGCGGCGGCGGAGAACAGGCGCAGGCGGAGCTTCTTGGGTTCCCAGCGGCGGGTGTCGCCGGTCAGGGCGAGCATCGGCATCCAGGCGAGCAGGTCGAGCGCGAGGGAGACGATCTCCAGCCAGATCCGGTTCTGGGCGGTCTCGTGCAGGGGCAGGTTGCGCAGTCCGGTGTCACGGGCGTTTCGGATGCGGTCCTCACAGCGGGCCCGTCTGCGGTGGCGCAGTTCGAGATCGGCGAGCTGGCCGCCTTTGGGGTTGGTCGCGAAGCAGGTCAGCCGCAGTCCGTCGAGGTCGGTGAAGCGCAACTGGGCACCGGGGTGCGGGCGTTCCTTGCGGACGATCAGCCGCATGCCCTTGGGCCAGGTGCTCAGGTTGTAGTAACGCACGCCCGCGGCCGCCTCCATCCCATGGAGAGCGACGTTCAGGAGCACGGGGCTGATCACCCCGCCCTGTGGCGTCCCCTCCTGAGTCGGGGTGAACCGGCCGCGTTCGACCACGCCGGCCTTCAGCCACTGTCGCACCATGTCCCGGGCGGGAAAGGTGCCGAGCTGGGCGAGAAGGTGGTCGTGGTCGATACGGTCGAACGCCGCCGCCAGGTCCGCGTCCAGGATCCATACGCGCCCGGGGTTCTTCCCGTTCAGCGTGTTGTAGATAACCCCGATCGCGTCATGGCAGCCCCGGCCCGGGCGGAAGCCGTACGACCTCGCCTCGAACCGGGCCTCCCACTCGGGCTCCAGTGCGTTCGCCGCCCGGGCCTGATGGCACCGGTCGATGATCACGGGAATGCCGAGCGGGCGGCGTTTTCGCCCCGCCCCGTTCTTCGGGATGAACACCCGCCGGACCGGACGGGCCTGCCAACTACTGGCGCGTTGCTGGATGAAGCGCGCCAGTTCGGCCTTGCCCGGGGCGGTGAGCACGACTTGCCCGTCCGCCCCTGCTGTCTTTCGTCCGGCATTGATCTCCGTCGCCCGCCGCACGCTGACCAGCGTGTTGGAAAGGCTCCGGAGCATCAGCTTCTGCAGGTTCCTGACCTTGGCCAGGTCCCCGTCCCTCGATGCCGTGAAGATGCGCTGGCGCAGTCGGCGTACGTTCTCCTGCGCACCGTCCCAGTCAATGCTGTTCCAGTCCGCGAAGAAGCCGCCCTCCGGTCCGTTCACCCCGAGCACCGCCGGGGCGTCCAACTTGTCCTTCGGTACTGCCACTGTTGCCATCGTCCCTCCCCACAGGCTCACCCGGCTCACGTCTGCGTCCTTTCGGACCCGCGCAACAAGGCCCGGTATCCGGCGAGTTGGCCAGGACCGCAGCGGAGAGGCCGCCGCACGTGCCGTCCCGGTTTCCCCTGGCCTTTCGGCCCACCGGCATTCGCTTCTTGAGCCGTCCTGTCCCGCCGGAGACGTCAGCCTTCCTCACGGTCGGCCCACCGCCGCCCCGCCAAGGGCAGCGGCCTCCGTCGGGGTTTCCACGTTCCGCGCATGCGAGATGCGGCCGGGGTGGGCGCCCTCTATGCCCCGGGGCGGCGGTGTCCACCCGGACGGCGTGAAACATCCGCCCGGCGCCTGCCGCCTCACAGCGGCCCGCCCTTCACCCCGCTTCCGCATCCCACCCGCGGGGGCTTCTCTCACGAGGCGTCATCGAGGGTTCACTGGTGGTCGGGTAGGCCGCTGGCGAGGTGCCTGCTGGGCAGGTCCTTTTCCAACGGCCCCCCGCCGAACGGTACGTGCGACTTTGATCGCATACCGCTCTCCAGTGACTACTTGAGCGGAACGACTGCGAGCCGCCCGGCATGCGTACTCTCATGGCAGGGACGGCAGACCACAAGGGTCTTCCGTCGCCGCTTTGCCATGGTCTTGACCCATGTGGGCCTCTCTCTGCGCCCTGGCTTGTTCAGGTCTGCGAGCTTGCGGATGTGATGGACCTCCAATCTCCGGGCAGATCCGCATAGTTCACAGCTCCCGGCAAGGAGCCTGTGGATTAGCTCATTCCCTTGCGTGGTCGCCAAGACGGGCGCCCGGTCAACGGGCTTCGCCTCTACTTTCCGCTTCAGCGGTATTCCTCCGAACCACGCGACCAGCGGCTCCTTCCCCTCGCCACGTTCAACCACTGCGCGGAAGCACACTCTCGGCCCTTCATCGGTCTGCATAACGGCCTTGTACTTACGGGCCGTCGCGGAAACCGTGGCTCGGTGCTTGGAAGCCAGGGTCTTCAATAGCGAGGTTTCCATGACCCACCTCAGCCTGCCAAGGCGGTAGACATTGGAGGCCAGAAGATAATACTGGACCACGCCTCGATACTCGGCCTGGTATTTGCTGATGATCGTGAAGTCCTGATCGTTCAGCATCTGAGGCCGATGTGCGGGTTCACCCCGCCGCATGTACAAGGCACTTCTTCGCGTGATCGCTTCCTCGGGGACACGCAGCCCGACGACACCGTTGACCGATCTCCGACCACGGGTGATTCGGTCATTGCTGTGCTGAACCACGATGTCATATCCGAGGAACCGAGCCTTCTCTGTTCGAGCATGGGTGATCAGAGTCTTTTCCTCGGAGAGCTCCAGCTTCAGTTCCGAGCGCAGGAACTCGCCAAGCGACTCCTTGATCTCCACGGCCTCGGACTTGGGGCCGCTGAAACCGAGCAGGATATCGTCTGCGTACCGGACATAACGCAACCTACGGTAGTCAGGGTCATTCGGGTCCTGACTGGGCAATGCGCGGCGTACCTGTGACAGCGCACGTACCGACTTCTTGTCCCCGCGTTTCCGCGCTCGCAGGAGTGCGTTCTCGGCCCTCTTGTACTCAGGGTTGGTCCTCCGTAGACGACCTCGGTTGTATTGCGGCAGTAGCTGAGATTCGACGAACTGATCGAGTCGATCAAGGTAGATGTTGGAAAGCGTGGGGCTTGCCACCCCTCCTTGCGGCGCGCCGCTCAGAGTGGCGTGCCACCTCCAGTCCTCCAGATACCCCGCCGTGAGCATGTTGCTCACCAGCCGAAGGAACCGGCCGTCGTGGACCTTCTCACCCAAAATCTCGATCACGACCTGATGGTCAAGTCGGTCGAAACATTGGGTAATGTCGCCCTCGATAAACCAGGTCACACCTTGCCACGTATCTGCTATCTCACGCAGCGCAGTATGGCACCCTCGGCCCCTCCTGAACCCGTGGGAGCGGTCGGAGAACTGAACGTCGTAGTACGCGTCGAGCAACATGCGCACCACCTCGGCCAGCAATTTATCCGACCATCCAGGCAGTCCTAATGGCCTCCGTTTCCCGTTCTGCTTGGGAATATACGTCCGCCGGACGGGAGCCCACCGGTACCGCTCAGACCGAACGAGATTGATGATGCTCTCGACCTTTTCTAAGGACATGCCGTCCACGGTCTCTCCCGTGACGCCGGGAGTCATCGCACCCGCATTTGAGTACAACTTCCGGTAGGTCAGTAGGTAAAGCTCAGGATTGAACAGTTGTCTATACAGCCGTTCCAGCGGCAGACCCTTCCTGCCGCGCTCACGAATGACCTCTAAGACGGTTTCGGCGTTCTGCATTACGCATCCCTCACGCGTCCGGAAGGTCCTGTCACCTGCGCCACTTTGCCCTGTGTCCGGCTTTCCCGGACTCCCCGGCAGGTCGTTACTCCTGCGACTACTATTGGCGCTCCGTCACCATGGGGCTCGCACCCTTTAGGTGATCCCGCGGTACGTCTCTGTTGTACGTCCGAGCACGACTTAGGCAACCCACTCATCTCCTTGACTGCCCTCACTGGGCATCACCCGCCCCACGGAAGTTGCATCAGCAGGCGAACGATACTGACGCATGGAGCGGCACCGGTTACAGACGTCTTTCCGGTGGGCGCGGACATTCACCGATCGGAGATTAGGTTTCAAGCAGTCTAGCTTTTGCCTTATCGCACGGGTCCCACAGCGCCCCGCTTCGACGTCTTCGCGCGGTCGCTGCTTTCCTGACATGCTACTGTCCCCTTCGTCTTTCGAATCCAGGTTAGCCATTGGACCCAGGAACATTCTTCCAAGTTCTTCCCGATTGAATCGGGGATACAACAGAGCGCCTCACGGCGCACTTCGCCCGTCCGGCCTTCCCCTTGCCTGTCACCCCCGGGTGGAACGGAGGTCCTTGGGCTTCTTCCTGGAGCTTCGCACCCCGCCGTTGCCAGCGACGCACGTCCAGGCGGGGACGGGTCATCGGACACGAACCCGGGACTACCCTGTCATCGGCGACACCGCCGACCCCCTCTCCAAGAGCATCCACTCAACACACGCGACCTCGTGTCGCACCTTCACCTGGAGAGTGCTTCTTTCCTCGCAGCTGACAGGACCCTCGACACGTCCCATCGTTGCAGGTCAGCAGCACTCTCCGCTTATTTGATCAAGACCCGGACAATCCCACTCGCGAAAGCGCGAGGTTAACGGCCTGTGTCACCCAGGAGGCGGTCGGGTGTGCGGTGGCGCCCAGGATGCGAACACGCCGGCTGGCGTGCCCGAGCACGGCGAACACGTATAGCCGCGTGCCCGTCAGAGTGACCGTCGCGAAGAAGTCGCAGGCCAGCAGGGCATCGGCCTGGGAGCGCAGGAAGCCGACCCAGGTCGTTACGGCGCGTTCGGGCGCCGGGCCGGTCCCGGCATCCTTCAGGATCTCCCACACGGTGGAGGCGGCCACCTGCACGCCCAGGACGGGCATCTCACCGTGGATGAGCCGATATGAGTACCCTGCCCCGCCCAGACAGACCCTCACCTGCATGGATGAGGCTTCCGGCAAGCACAGGGCGCCGCGGTCGGCCCTGTGGGTACGGCTTGGCTGACGTATCGCTTCAGCCGTGCCGTGATGCGCGATCAGGCGGTGGTGACACCTACCGGGGCGAACTGATCGGCAGATCCGGCAGTGTGGATGACGCACAGTCTGTCGACCTGTCTCTGCGGGACAGTCAACCGGCCGAGGTGGGGCCGTCGCGGCAGCACGATCCACCAGGGCGTCGTATCCAGCTCGGTCGCCGTGGCGGAAGTTGCTGGTCGCAGGACCGGGCCACGCCGCCTCGCGCTCGCGCGTGATGTTCTCCATGGCCATGATCCACAGGACCTGGACAGCGTTCCGAGCTGTGCCCGTGGGATGCCCGGGCAGCCGGGCATGGGGGATGAAGTCCCAGTCCACCGCGACGGCGGGCCGAGTCCAAGCCGTCGTGTCACATCAGCCGCACCTCGTGGCGGCAGATGCCGCAGGCGGCTGCTGGAGCGGGCGCTCACCGGGAGGGCGTAGTGGGATGTCAACGATGTCGATGAGAGAGGTCAATCAGCCTAGTTGACATCTCAGACATGGTGGCTGATATTTCAAGAATCCACGGCGTCTCAATGACGATGCGTTCGGAGGACCCCTTGAGCTCGTCCACTCCCGTCCCCGCCGGTGTGGTCTCGTTCGGCACTGCCGAATGGACTCCGCGACTGGTTTTGTCCCTGGTATCGCTTGTCTGCCTCGTCGAGTCGGCGGCGTTCGCCAATGTGAGCACCGCCACCGCGATACCCAAGATCATCAACCATTTCCACACCACACAAGGCGGCTGGCTGGTGACAGTCACCCTGCTGGCCGGAGCCGCCTCCGCCCCGCTGCTCGGCAAGCTTGCCGACCTGTACGGCAAGCGCCGGATGATCCTGATCACGCTGGTCGTGGCAGGCCTCGGTGAGATCGTCGGCGCGACCGCGCCCGCGTTCTGGGCCATGATCGTCGCCCACATTCTGCTCGGCGCGCTCACCGGCCTGCTGTTCCTGTGTTACTCGCTGATCCGGGATGTCTATCCGAAGAGGCTGGTTCCCTTCGCCGCGAGCGTCTCCGTGACAGGCATCGGGCTTCTCATGGTCGGCGCACCCTTCCTCATCGGCGTCCTGCTCGATCACCTCGGGTTCCGCTCGCTCTACGTGTTCAACCTCGCGTGGCTGGTCGTGATGGGGGCACTCATGCTCCTGACCACCCCGGAGACCCCCGTGCGCCGTCCCGCGCGGATCGACGCGCTGGGCATACTCCTGCTGGCCGGCGGTGTCACGCTGATCCTGCTCCCGGTGAGCAAGGGCACGGAGTGGGGGTGGGGTTCGGGTCGTGTCGTCGGCCTGCTGATCGCCGGAGCGGCCGCGCTCGCGATCTACGCGGTCGTCTCGCTCCGAGTCAGCGAACCAGTGCTCAACCTGCGGGTCCTCGTCCGCCGGACCGTCCTGTTCGGGGTGCTGGGCGGGGGCCTGGGCAATGGTCTCGCACCGGTGATCACGACGCTGATGGCGCTGCTTGCGATGACGCCCCGGCAACTGGGCGGCACTTACGGCCTGGGCTTTTCGGCGACCCGGTACGCCTTTGTGCTGGCGCCGTTCGCCCTCGGGAGCGTCGTGGCCGGCCTCGTGGCCGGCGTGCTGGTCAGACGGACCGGCCCCCGGCTGCTCATGTACGTGGGCCTGGGCGTGCTCACGGTCGGCTCGCTGGTACTGATGTCCGCGCACGACACGGTCGCAAAGATACTCGTCGGGGTCGTGATCCTCGGTATCGGGACCGGTTTCGCGATGGGCGCCATGCCGAACCTGGTCATCGCGGGAACGCCTGAGTCGGAGCAGGGTTCGATGTCATCGGCCGGCGGGCTCAGCTCGGGGTTCATCGGCGCGACCCTGTCCACGGTGACCTTCGCGATCATGACACCCAGCGCCAAGTCCCCGGTGCCCGGCGTGCTCGTCTACGGCGACTCCGCAATCTCCACCAGCCTGCTGGTCCTCGCCGTCATCACCTTCGTCACCCTGCTGATCGGGGCGGTCTTCCTTCGCCCGCACGACGGCGGTGCGGCCGAGAGGCAGGCGGCGGTATCCGCGCAGGAACCCGCTCTACCCGTGTGAGGCAACTGGCCCTGCCGGGCGGTCACGAAGCTTACCGCCCGGCAGGGCAGCCGCGATACGGTCTGTCGTTGCGATGACGGCCTTCCGACCGTAGTCGCGATGCGCTGCTCTCGGCATCCGCGACCACGGTCCCGGAATCGACAACGAGGCCCCCGGCCGGCCGTCACCCGGCTGGATGGGCGTGGCCAGGGATGCGACCCGGTCCTGGAGTTCGTCGGCGCTGATCGCGTGACGCGAGCCCTGCCTTGCCACTGGGCTGGCATGCGACAAGAGACACGAGCGCCTGGCGGCGCGATGGCAACTACCAGGTGTCGACTGTCGATTCGTCCGAATCCGCACCACGTTGTCGCCGCCGCGGACCGTGGGACGGATGGCCCCCGTGGTGGTGGCGAGGTCGTCGATGTGCGGCAGCGCCTGCCTCCGCAGCCTGCCTGGCTCGCCTCCCGCGCTTCCTACCTGGAACGCCCGGGGGTGAGCGCCCAGTGGATCGCTTTCCAGCCGGCCCGCTCGGCGGACGTGGCCAGACCGCGCCGGACGGTCGTCCTGGACAGGGCGAGCGATCGGTCGAGTTCGGACAGGCGGATCGGCTGCGACCACGGAACGGACCAGCGTCCGTGTCTCAGCCGGGCACACCTCAACGTAGGTCAGCCGCGCACCGTGGTGATCTCGCTGGCGACGACCGACGGCCAGCGGGTCAGGACTCTCAGGACGCGCGCGTGCAAGTCGCCGATGTAGTCGCGGACGCGTGCCGCTGCGGCATCTCCGTCGCGGCGTTCGACGAGCTCGATCCACTCCTTGTCGACTGATGGATCGGGCATCGAGGTACTGGCCTCGGCCGTGATGAGCGCCAGGATCCGGGCGATGTCGTTGTGCAGTCGGTCGTGGACCCGGATGAGGTAGTCGTTGTCTGTCGCCGCCGCAAGGCTGGCGAAGGCCGCGGTGGCCGCCTCGACCCGTCGCAGGGGCTGCTCGCCGGCCTCGCTGCCCGTCGAGTCGCTGCCGGGTATGGCGGCGGAGAACGCGGCGATGATCTGCTGGCGCTGTTCGGCAGTGGCGTCCTGCACGCCAAGGCGGGCGGTCTCCGGCCCTACGATCCGCCAGAGTGTGAACAGGTCGTCGACGGTCTTGAGGGTCAGCGGGGTCACCTGGTAGCCCTTGCGGGGCAACGTCAGGACGAGACCCTCGTGGCTGAGGCGGGTGAGCGCGTCACGGATGGGCGAGATGCCGAAGCCGGTGGTCTCGGCGAGCGATCGTTCGGTGAGCCGCTGGCCCGGGACGAGCCGACAGGACACGATGTCGGCCCGTAGCTGTCGGTAGGCGGCGTCGCCGAGTGACACGGGTTCGGACGAGGGCACGGACACGTTGCTCGCTCCCGGACGATGGAAAGACTCGGTGACATACCAGCGGGTTGATGATACCGCTTCACCGAGCGGCTCTGGGTGGCCCCGTGGGGTACGTCACCCGACGACGTGGCGCGGGCGGGGGGTGCTCAGCGACGCAGCGGAAGCACCACGCCCTCGCCGGTCTTCGGCAGGTCGCCCAGCACGAGCATCGCCGACGCGTGGGTTGCCGCGGTGACATCGCGGATGATCCGCGTGGCCGTGAGACCGTCGCGACGGTCGAAGGTCGAGTCCCATGTCACGCCCGCGGCCAGGAACGTGTCCACGGAGTCGGCCGCGATGAGGATCAAAGTCAAGACGCGCCATGTCTCGCCGGCGAGTGACCGGTAGACCTCGATGAGCCGGTCGTTGCGGGAGGCGATGGCGAGCAGCCCGAAGACCCGTTCGGTGATGTCGACGAACCGGACGACGCGATCCCGGTCCAGTGGGCCGGCGAGCGTCGTGTTCCCGTCCACCACCAGCTGTCGCAGTTCAGCGGCCTGCTCCGGATCGGCCCGGCTGGTGCCCAGCGCGGCCATCTCCGGGCCGAGCAATTCCCAGACAGTGAGCAGATCGTTGACGGACTTCGGGGTGAGCGGGGTGATCCGGTACGCGTTGGGGGGCACCGCCTGGACCAGACCGTCCCGCACGAGGCGCGTCAGCGCGTCACGGACCGGGAGCAGCCCGAGTCCGAGCTCGACGGCGCTCCGGCGCTCGGTGAGCAATTGGCCGGGAACCAGCTCGCAGCTCATGATCCGGTTCCGCAGCATGCGGTACACAGCCTCGGACGACGGAACATCCGTCGCCAACACACGTCTGTCTGCCATGGTCCCGCCCTTCGGCCGAACGTCGCGCGACCGGTGCAGCGGGCCACACCGGCGTGGCCTAACGAGCGTCATGCTACGACAGCGTAACTGAAGTGTCACGACCCCAATCACGGGATATTTGGCGCGAACCTGCGGAGCTCACGGCGCGCGAGGGACATCTTGTGGACCTCGTCGGGTCCGTCGGCGATACGCAGCATGCGGGCCTGGGCGTACAGCTCGGCCAGGGGAAAGTCCTGGCTCACGCCACCGCCGCCGTGCGCCTGGATCGCGTGGTCGATGACCCAGGTGGCCATCCGCGGTGCGGCCACCTTGATACCCGAGATCTCGATCGCCGCGCCGCGGTTGCCGACGGTGTCCATCAGCCATGCCGTCTTCAGCACCAGGAGGCGGGTCGTCTCGATACGTATGCGTGCTTCCGCCACCCACTCCTGGAAGACGCCCTGCTCGGCGAGCGGTTTGCCGAAGGGGGTGCGCTGGTGGGCTCGGGCGCACATGAGGTCGAAGGCGCGTTCGGCCATGCCGATCAGGCGCATGGCGTGGTGGATCCGGCCGGGGCCGAGGCGTGCCTGGGCGATCGCGAAACCGCCGTGCAGCTCGCCCAGGAGGTTCTCCCGAGGGACCCGGACGTCGTCGTAAACGATCTCGGCGTGACCACCGTGACCGCTGTCGGAGTATCCGAACACGCTGGTCGACCGCAGGACCTTCACCCCGGGGGTGTCGAGCGGGACCACGACCATGCTGTGGGTGCGGTGGCGTTCTCCGCCCGGGTTCGAGCGGCCCATCACGATGGCGACCTGACAGGCGGGGCTCATCGCGCCGCTGGACCACCATTTGCGGCCATTGATGCGGAACCCGTCGCCGTCCTCGGTGATCCGGGTGTCGATGTTGCTCGCGTCGGAGCTGGCGACCTGGGGCTCGGTCATCGAGTAGGCGGAGCGGATCTCACCGTCGAGCAAGGGCTCGAGCCACCGCTTCTGAACCGACGGCGTGGCGAAATGCGCGAGCGTCTCCATGTTGCCGGTGTCGGGCGCGGAGCAGTTCAGCGCTTCCGGCATGATCCACGGGCTTCGGCCGGTGATCTCGGCGACGTGCGCGTATTCGAGGTTGGTCAGTCCGGCGCCCCGCTCTCCGGGAAGGAAGAGGTTCCACAGGTCACGGTCACGGGCGGCCTTCTTGAGCTCCGCCATGACCGGCGGGGTGTCCCACGGCCCGACCTGGGTCTTCTGCTGCGCGTAGACCGGTTCGGCGGGGATGGCCAACTCGTCCAGGAACTCGGTGGCTCGTCGCTTGAGATCCCGGATCTTCTCGGTTTCCGTGAAATCCATGGTTGCTCCGTCGTGTCCTTTCGATGGTGCGCTCAGCGGCCGGCGCTTGCCTGCGGGGGGTTGTCGCGGAGTTGCCGCCGCAGGATCTTGCCCGTCGCGGTCTTGGGAAGTTCGTCGACGATCTCGACGAGCCGTGGGTACTTGTAGGCCGCCATGTTCTCCTTGGCGTACCGGATGAGTTCGTCCGGCCTCGCCGTCGCGCCGGGCTGCAGCGAGACGAAGGCCTTGACGGTCTCGCCGCGATAGGAGTCGGGGACCCCCACCACGGCCACCTCCCGGACCGCCGGGTGGGTGTAGAGCAGATCCTCGACTTCACGTGGCCACACCTTGTACCCGGAAGCGTTGATCATGTCCTTCTTGCGGTCGACGAGATAGAACCAGCCCTCGGCGTCCATGAAGCCCACATCGCCGGTGCGCAGTTCGCCGCCCGGGAAGGCCGCTGCCGATTCCTCCGGCCGGTTCCAGTAGCCGGGGACCACCTGCGGGCCGCTGATCGCGATCTCGCCGATCTCGCCGACTGCTCGTTCCTCGCCGTCGTCGTCCAGGATGCGGGCCACGGTGCCGAAGACCGGTACCCCGATGGAGAGCGCGCCCGACGTCGGGTCGACCGGTGCCTTGGCGCCGAGCGGTGTCCCGTGGGTCGGCGAGTTGGTCTCGGTCAGCCCGTAGATGTTGTGGATGTAGATCCCCGTTCTGGCCTGGAACGCGTCATTGACGGCGGGCGCGATCGGCGCGCCACCGGAGTACACGATCCGCAGCGACGAGAAGTCCTCCGCCGGATGGCCGGACTCTTCGGCGAGCCGGGTGAGCGCGGTGATCGCGGCGACCGTGACGGTGGGGCGGTGCTCGCGCAGCGCGTCCAGCATGACCGCGGGATGGAAGCGGTGGGTGAGCACGAGCGGGCATGGCAGCAGCAGCGACAGGCCCACATGTGCGACCAGACCGGTGATGTGGAACAGCGGGGCGATGCCGAGCACGCTGTCGGCCGAGGCCAGGCCGAGCCACTCGCGGAAGTTGTAGCAGCCGTACACCATCGTGCGGTGGGTGTTCATCGCGCCCTTGGACCGGCCGGTGGTCCCCGACGTGTAGGTCAGCACCGCGATGTCGTCCGGTTCCGGGGGCGCGACCCCAGGTCGTTGTCCGCTGTGGACCTCGATGAGCGACAGCAGGTCGAGCGTGCCGTCGGCGACGGGCACGCGTGGTGCCTGGAGCACTCGTTCGTCGTTGCGGGTCTGCCAGTCCGATTCGGAGGCGGTGATCACCGTGTCGACGCTCGTCCGCCCGGTGGCGATGACATCCCGCGCGATGTCCTCGTACAGACTGTCCAGGCAGAGCAGTGCCTTCGCGCCGGAGTCGGCGAGCAGGTACTCCAGTTCCCGGGCCTTGTTCATCGGGTTGATGGCGACCGCGGCGCCGCCGGCCTTCCAGACCCCGAGCAGACCGATGACGAAACCCGGATCGTTCTGCACGTAGACGGCCAGCCGGTCGCCGCGCTGGAAACCGCTCTCCAGGAGGACGAGTGCGAGCGCGTCGGACGAGCGGTCGAGCTCGGTGAGGGTGAGCCGGCCGTCGAAGTAGTGGAGCGCGATCTGATCGGGTACGCGCTCGACGGAGGCACGGAACAACTCGAGCATGGTGTGGTGCTCGGGCTCGATGCAGGCCGGCTGGCCTGTGCGGTAGTGGGCCAGCCACGGCAGGTCATGGTAGGTGTTCACCTGGGAGCTCCCCGGGGCAACTGACATTTCGGAAACGTCTTCTCGTACTGGGAAGGTCACGACCCGAGCGGCCGTGGCATCGCTCACTCAGTGGTGATGGTGGGCGTAGTGCTGGCGCAGGAGGTCCTTGCCGTAGTCACCGCCGTTGGGCGTGCGCACGATCGTGTGGACGTGAAACGGCTCGGGTTCGTCGTTGTCGAGGAAGATGCCGGGGTGGTTGTCGTACTCGATGAGCACGACCGGGCTGTGCACCCGGTAGTAGAAGGGCGCGCCCTCGTCCCAGGTGCCGATCCAGGCGAGGTGGGTGGTGTCGAGGTGCTGCTTTACCTGCGCCCGGCGGTGAGCACGCGGCTTTTCCGGCAGGGCTTCCAGGTAGGGGTCGGTGAGCGCGAGGAGCAGTTCGAGCTGACCGGCTGTCAGCTGGTCGCCGGCGAGGCCGGTGTAGGGCAGGACCAGGTTGTCGCGCCCGGCTCCGGCACGGTGCCGGCCGTCCACGGCTCCCGCCAGCTCGTGCGGGAGCTCGGTGGAGAGCATCGACCCGTACAGCAGTGCCCGGTCGCGCTGTACGGCGGTCAGGGACGCCATCAGCTCCCGCGCGCGGTCCTGATGCTGGGCGAAGACGACGTCGCCGTCGAACTCGACGCCGAGGAACGCCGGTGTGAGCACGATCTGTCCGCCGATGAACAGGCAGTGCAGGTCCACGTGATGGCCCTGCAGCTGCCAGCCCCATGGCCGGTCGGACGAGGGCTCGCCGAAGACGGTGAACCGGTAACAGAACTCGGTCAGGGTGTTGCTGTAGCCACCGACCAGATCCCCGAGCGCGCCGTTGAGGCGCATGGCGTGGCGCGCCTGCTCGAATCCGGCTCCGCTGATCGAGGACTCGATGACGGCCAGCGCGGCCTCGCGTTCCGGGTCGGTGAGCTCCTGCAACAGCAGACCGTGCTCTTCGAAGGTCAGGAAGGCGTTGCTCCACATGCGCCACTCGACCGCGTCCAGCGGCAAGGCGGCCTTCGCACGCTGCCGCGTGTTCAGGCCGGCGAGGTAGTCGCGGGCCGCCTGCGCGGCGTGGGCGACCGGTGCGCCCTCGTCGCGCAACTCGAACAGCCCGGGTACCGGGTTGCCGTCAGTGGTGACACCGACGAAGGGCTGGCCCGCGGTTTCCGCGACGGGCGGCAGCTCGGCGTCGCCGATGAGTGCGAATACCGCCGCGATACCGGCTTCGTCGGAGAAGTCGACCGCCCCACGCCGCAGCGGCAGGTTCGCCGGGCGCGGGCCGTAGGAGCCGAGCCCGGTCATCGCGTCGCTCCGTTGGTCGCTGCGGCCGATGTGATCGTGCTGCCGAACTCTTCGCCGTTGACGGCGAAGGTGACCCCGCGGTCCCATGGCCTGCCCGGCTCGGGCGCGGGCGCCAGCACTCCCAGGTGCTTTTCGGTCACGTCGCCCTCGTTGTACTGCCGGTGCGGCACGCCCGCGGGAAGGACGACGAGTGTTCCGGGCTCGACGATGTGCTTTTCGAGCGCGACCTCGACGGTGAGCTGGCCCTCCAGGACGAGGTAGTACTGGTCGAACTCGTGGACGTGGGTGCCGGGCCCGGCCTTGCCGGGGTCGACTTCCATGTAGTTGACGACGGTGCGGTGGGAGCCGGACTCGGGGTCGACAAGGGGCTGCATCCGCATGCCGGGCAACACCTCGGGCACGGCCGTGAGATCGAGCGCGCGCACGAGACCCGGGCGATCGGTCCGGTCCTCTACCGGTATGTCGGCCGGCGAGTCGACCATGATCGCGATCTGCGTCAAGGGCGCCGGCGCGGGAACGATCATCTCGAAGTGGGTCTCGGCGCCAGGACCCTCGTTCCAGTTGCAGTGCGCCAGCCCGGCCGGGATGAACACCAGGCTGCCCGCCTCGACCTGATGGACCTCGTCGCCGAGGCGCACCTTCATCGAGCCCCGCATCAGGTAGTACAACTGATCGCTGCGGTGGTAGTGCAGGCCCGGGCCGCAGCCGCCCTCCTCGATGGTGCTCGCGATCATCAGCGCGCTTTCGAGATGCGAAAGGAACTGCGCCCGATAACCCTTGAACCCGGTATCGATCGCCTGGTCGATATCGAGCGGTCGAACATAACGCATGCGTGTCATCCAGGACCTCCCGCAAAGAGCAAAACTGAGTTCGTGATGTGTCAGGCGTGGTTGGGTGTCCGACCGGCTTCGCCCCCCGGCGGAGGCATCGAGGCGAGGGGGTTGCCCTCGAGTACTTCCTTCGCGACCTGGTCGGGTTCGATGACCTGCGCGCGCAGGAACTCGAGGACGAGTCCGGTGCTGCTGCGGGTGTAGCGCGGTGTCGCGTCGAACTCGTGGTCCTGGCCGGCGATCAGGTGGAGCTCGCTGGTCACCCCGGCCGCGGTGAGGGCGTCGAAGAGGCACAGGCTCGTGACGGGGGGAATGAACCGGTCGGCAGTGCCGTGGACCAGGACGGTTGGTGGGTAGTGCTCGTCGACGTGGTTGATCGGGCTGGCCGCCGAGGCGTCGTCGGCCGTGGCATCGGGCCCGAGCATCTGCTGGGCCGGCAGCTCGCCGTGACCGGGCGTCAGGGACAGCGCGGTGGGAGCGTAATACGCGATCACGGCCGCCGGGGCCGGCAACGGCGCCGCGCCGCCGAGCCCGTCGGGCTCGTCGTGGCCCGCGGTTCCGGCCACGAGCAGCGCGAGCTGGGCGCCGGCGCTGTGCCCCTGCAGCACGATGCGGCCGGCGTCGAGGCCGAGTTCGTCGGCGTGCTCGTGTGTCCACCGCAGAGCCGCCCGGGCGTCGTCGAGTTGCGCGGGCCACGCAGCGGAGTCGAACAACCTGTAGCCGACGGCGATCGTGGTGAAGCCGCGTGCGGTGAGTGCCCGGCACCGGGCGTGCACGGCTGTACGGTCACCGTGCCGGAAGGCGCCGCCGTGCAGCACCAGGACGGTGGTGCGCAGATCGGCGGCCGGGTCGGGGGTGAAGACGTCCAGCTGCTGACGCGGGTCGCCGCCGGGAACGTAGTCGAAGGTGGAGAACTCGCTCATCGCCGGGTCAGCCGATCTCGGCCGCGCGCAGCCGGGGGGCGACCTCGCGACCGTACAACTCGTGTACCTTGCGCAGTTCGTCCGGCTCGAAGATGTTGAACATGGCCACGAAGTTGCCGACGCCGAGGGCCCGGCACTGGCGGATGATCTCGTCGGCCACCTGCGAGGGAGTGCCGTAGATGAGCTCGTCGGGGTCGAGTGTCGTGTGCGGGGCGTCGGGGATCTTCAGGCTGTCCAAAGTGACGCGCGTGTGCTTCTCGATTCCCTCCCTGCCGAGCTGTCCGGCTCGGTCGCGGTCCGCCTCGTTCTCGACGATCATGACCGCGCGACGGATGCCGACCTGGTCGGGCCCGCTGGGCATACCCGCCGAGCGGGCGGCCTCCTGGTAGGCCTCGTACACCGGCACCAGCTTCTCGACATTGACGAAGCCGCCGCACATCTTCAGTCCCAGGGCACCGGCGCGGCTGGCCGATGCCACGCTCGTGGA
Source organism: Streptomyces sp. NPDC086519 (assembly GCF_040686075.1). Lineage (NCBI taxonomy): Bacteria > Bacillati > Actinomycetota > Actinomycetes > Kitasatosporales > Streptomycetaceae > Streptomyces > Streptomyces sp. NPDC086519. Next base: position 100,946 of record NZ_JBFBJL010000010.1, on the reverse strand, counting down.
GGCGGTCCAGACCGGCGGCGAGGGTCGCAGGAAGCTCGGTGTGATCCGAATGTCCTCGAAGGAGAAGTGCTTGCCCTGGTGGGAGACGACCGGTTTGGTGGTGGCGGCGAGCAGTACCTCCAGTGTTTCGGCGTGCACCTCGGCCGCCTTTTCACGGGAGATGCCCACGATGCCGAGCTCGGGTGGGATGCCGCTGACCACTCCCATCTCCAGGCGTCCGTCGGTGAGGTGGTCGAGCATGGCGAACTCCTCGGCGACCCGCCACGGGGTGGCGTAGCCCGAGACGGAGCCGAGCACGCCCAGGCGCAGGGTGGTGGTGCGGGCGGCGAGGTTGGCGATCACCAGGTTCGGCGACGGGCTGTAGCCGGGTCCGAAGTGGTGCTCGCTGAAGAAGATGCCCTCGAACCCGAGCGCCTCGTCGTCGACCCACAGATCGAGATAGCGGCGGAACTGTTCGTGCACGGTGGCGGGATCCTCACGACCGACCGGGTCGTGGACCGCGCGGAAGAACTCGAAAAGCCAAGGCTTGATCATCAAGGGTTCCTAGTCGGTTGTAGGGATCCCGTTGCGGGGATCTGGAATGCGTCGGCCACCGCTCCGCGCCGGCCGGACCGCGATCACGGCCGGGTGCGTTCGGTTTCGACTTCGATCAGGGTGGGTTTCCCGCTGCCGAGGGCCGATTTGAACGCCGCGGCGAAGTCCTCGGGCGTGCTCACCGAGGTGGCGTTCATGCCGTAGCCGCGCGCGAGCAGGGTGAAGTCGATGTCGGGGACGTCCATCCCGGCCACCTCGCCGACGTCGAGGACTTCGGAGAACCAGCGCAGCGCCCCGTAGGTCCCGTTCTTGAGGATGACCGTGATGACGGGGATGTCGTACTGGGCGGCCGTCCAGAGCGCCGTGATCCCGTAGTTCGCCGAACCGTCGCCGATGAGCGCGACGACCTGCCGTTCGGGGCGGGCCAGTTGGGCGCCGACAGCGGCGGGCAGACCGAAGCCGAGACCGCCTGCCGCCGGCCACAGGTAACTGCCGGGGTGTTGCATGTCCGTCTGCGCCCAGAAGGCGCTTGTCGTGGAGGTTGACTCCGTCACCCAGACGGTGTCGGCGGGCGCGAGCGCACGCAGGTCGGCGAACAGTTGCTCCGGGTGGACCCTGCCGTTCGACGCCGCTGGTACCGGGAAGTCGGGCAGGGGAGGAAGCTGGGGACGCCGGTCGGGGGTGACGGCGTCCGCCAGCCTGGTGAGGGTGTCATGACTCGCGCCGACGAAGGCCTCACCCATCGGAGCGCGAGTCGCCTCGCCCGGATCGCTGGTGACGTGCAGGAGCCGGGCACCGGGCGCGAGGTAGGGGCCCGGTTCGAACTGGTGGTAACGGAACACCGGGGCTCCGATCACCAGGATCAGGTCGTGCCGGGCCAGTGCCTGCGTCACCCCCCGCACCGATGACGGGAGCACGCCGCGGAAGCCGCGGTGCCGGGTCGGGAAGGAACAGCGCGACGAGAACGGGGAGAGCCACACGGGTGCGCCGAGGGCCTCCGCGAGCCGCACCGCCTCGCCGTTCGCGCCCGAGGCGTCGACCTCGGGCCCCAGCACGAGCACGGGGCTGGCCGCCTCGTCCAGCGCGGTCACCAGCTCGCCGAGCTGGTCGGCGCTCAGACAGCCCCCGTAGGCGGTCCGGCGGCGCAGCAGGTGCGCCGTCTCCTCGGGCGCCTCGCGGGCCCAGTCGTCGTACGGCACCGCCACGAACACCGGGCCCTGGGCCGGCAGGGTCGCCGTGTGGATCGCCTGGCTGATCACCCGTGGCACATCCTCGGCGCAGGCCGGCTGGCAACTCCACTTCACCAGCGGCCGCAGCAGCGTCTCCGGCTCGACGATGGACAGCACCACCTCCTGCCCGACGGTGCTGCGGACCTGCTGGCCCGCCAGCACCACGAGCGGGGTGTGCGAGTACACCGAGTTCGTCAGCACGCCCATCGCGTTGCCGGTTCCGGCCGCGGCGTGCAGGTTCACCACGGCGGGCCCGCCGGATGCCTGCGAGTAGCCGTCCGCCATGGCCAGCACCGCGCCCTCGTGCAGCCCCAGGACGTACCGGAAATCGTCCGGCATGCCCGCGAGGAAGGGCAGCTCGTTCGAGCCCGGATTGCCGAAGACGGTTGTCAGGCCGTGTGTTCGCAACAGCTCGTACGTCACGTCACGGACAGTCGTCATGGTCTGTACATCCTTGGGGGTCGGTCGGTCAGGCGAGCAGGTCGGTGATGCTCTTGGCGGCGACGGCGGCCATGCGGTCGTCGGTTTCGCCGTCGGCGCCGCCGACGCCGATGCCGCCGATGTTTTCCGTGCCGTCGACGGTGATCGGGAGTCCGCCGGGGGCGGGGAGCAGGTTGGGGTCGATGAGGTGGGGCGGTGCGACGGCCATCTGGGGGCTGGCGGCGAACTGGGCGAACGCCGCAGTGGTGAATCCGGTGACGGCGGAGGTGTAGGCCTTGCGGCGGGCGGTCTCGATGGCGATGGGTCCGGCGCCGTCGTCGGCGAGCAGGATCCGGGTGATGCCGCCGCGGTCGACGACGGCGACGGCGAGCGCGAGTCCTTCGGCGCGGCCCGCGGTGAGTACGGCGTCGGCGGCGGCGCGGGCCGCCTCGTAGGTCAGGGGGGCCCTCATGCCGCACCGCCGACGAGGGGGTGGGCGTGCCTGGGGGGCGGGAGTGCCCGCGATGAGGTGGCAGTCATGTGCGTCTCCTGCTGGGGGGTGTATTCGGATCGAGGGTGTGACGGCCGGCCGACGGGGACCGGCCGGTGTGGTTCATCCGGGCGGCAGACGCCGAGCCATCTGCAGGTGCGCGAGCTGCCAGCCGTCGTCGGCGCGGACCCAGACGCGGGAGACGGCCTGCTGGATGGCGAAGGGGGGCGTGTCGGGCACGAACGGGATGAGCATCTCCTGCAGGCAGCTCACCGTCGCCATGCCGGGGAAGTGGCGGACGGTGGAGGTCAGGATCTTGATGCCGTGGGGTGTGGGGCGCTTGGCCGTGTCGGTGAGGAACTGCTCCTTGTCGTGGATCAGTCCGACAGGGGAGTGGACGACGACGAACTGCGGATGCAGCAATTCCCGTAGGGGCTCGGCGGTGGGTGCGAGCAGGGCCTTGAGCAAGGCCGCTTCGGCGTCGTCGACGGTCGTCGGGGGTGGGGCGGTCACGGGGGATCCCTTTCGCGGGGTGGGGGGTGTGGGGTCACAGGTCGAGTTCGAGGTGGTGGCCCAGTGCGCGGGAGGAGCAGGTGGCGAACAGTCCGTCGGCGCGTTCCTCGTCGGTGAGGACGTCGTCGCGGTGGTCCGGTTCACCGGCGAGGACGCGGAGCACGCATGCGCCGCAGATGCCCTGCTGGCAGGACGAAGGCGCGTCGACGCCGTTGCGGAGCAGGACGTCGAGGACGCTCTCCTCCGGCGCGACGTGGTACTCGGCGCCGGTGGAGGCCAGCCGGACCGTGAATCCGTCACCGGGGCCGGCGTCGGCGGCTGTCGCTGTCGGGGTGAAGCGTTCTTTGTGCAGTGCGTTCGGTGGCCAGCCGAGTTCGCGGGCGCCGTCGAGGACGTAGTCGATGAACGGGCCCGGGCCGCAGACGTAGACAGCGGTGTCCTCGGCCGGGGGCCCGAGGTCCCGGCGCAGGCCGAGTCTCTGGTCGTCCGGCTGGTCGTCCAGGTGCAGGACGACCCGTGGGTGGTCGGCGAACAACTCGGCCAACGCGACTTCCGGGGCGGAGCGCGCGCAGTAGTGCAGTGTGTAGTCCCCGCCGGTGGCGTCGAGCTGCTGGGCCATTGCCACCAGCGGGGTGATGCCGATCCCGCCCGCGAACAGCAGGTGCCGGCGCGCCGACGTCAACGGGAAGTTGTTGCGCGGAGCCGAGATCTGCACGTGGTCTCCGACCTCGAGCCGGTGTATCGCCGCCGACCCGCCCCGGGACTGCTCCTCGCGCAGGACCGCGATCCGGTACCGCTTGCGGTTGCCGGGCTCGCCGCACAAGGAGTACTGCCGGACCAGCGCGGTATCGGACCCGAGCGGGCCCAGCAGCACATCGATGTGCGCCCCGGCCTCGTGCTCCGGAAACGGGGTGCCGTCGATCGGTTCCAGGTTCAGCACGACCACGCGCGGGGTCGTCATGGTTCGGTCGGTGACGACCGCGTCGATCCAGGTAGTCGTCATCGATCGACCCCGGTCAGGAGGCAGCGACGGGCGTGGCCGCGCCGATGGTGAAGGTACCCGCCGTCGACCTGCGTGGCTTGGCCTCGCCGCTGTCGACGTTCTGCGGGGTGCGGCCGGCCTCGACGTCGTCGACCATCTGCAGCAGCTGGCGGCGCAGCATCACCACACCCTTGTCCGAGGTGGCCAGGGTCTCCTCGGAGTGCTGCGTGATGAGGCCCTGGGAGCCCTGGGCCTCGAAGTCGCCGGGGAAGCGCTGCTTCTCTTCCTCGGTCAGCTCCCAGAACTGCTTGCCGTTCTGCTTGATGCTGGCGATGACCCGCAGCATTCGGTCGATTCCTGTCGCCCGCACCGCCATGAAAGCCCTGTGGGAAGTGTCGTCGGCCGGCACGATCCAGATCAGGCAGTCATGGGGCTGGTCCGGGGCGGAGTTCACGAAGTCGGGCAGCGCGATGATGTTGGGTACGTGCACCTCAGGGCTCCAGTACCGTCCGACGGTCGTGCCGTCCGGCAGCTCCTGCTCGTACCGCTGGCGGTACCCCGCCCCGTGCTCGGTCTTGTAGTACTCGATCTTGTCAGAGACGGTGTAGGGGTCGTAGAACGAGTGGGGCGCTCCGGTCGTGCCGACCCCGTCGAACTGCGGGCCGCTGTGGGTGTAGTGCAGCCACATGGCGTGCACCGGGTCCATAGCGTTCTCGAAGGCCTGCAGCCAGTTGAAGTCGGAGACCAGTCCTGTCACGTTGGCTCCCGGGGCGGGGAGTTCGGCGAAGATGGCCTCGCCTTCGCTGAGCTCCTCGAAGAAGTCGTAGCGCGGCAGCGGGGGCTTGTGCTCCGGCGGGCCCATGTAGACGAAGACGAGGCCGTAGCGCTCCTCGACCGGGTACCAGGGCTGGCGGGCGACTTCGCGACGCCGACCGCGGTCGGGCTCGCAGGCCTGTTCCAGGCAGTGGCCCTGCACGTCGAACTTCCAGCCGTGGTAGCAGCAGCGGATGCCGTCCTCTTCGACGCGGCCGTAGAAGAGGCTGCTGCCACGGTGCGCACAGCGCTCGAAGACCACGCCGGGGCGGCCACTGCCGTCGCGGAAGACGATCAGGTTTTCGCCCAGGACGCGGGTGCGGTGCGGCAGGTCGCTGGTCAGCGCGTTCGACGAGGCGATCGGGTGCCAGTAGCGGCGCAGCGCCTCGCCCAACGGTGTCCCCGGACCCACCTCGGTCAGACGGGCATCGTGCGACGAGGCGGGACGGCCGTAGCCGGTACCGCTGTCCGGACCAGAAGACGTGACGGTCATCGTTCTCTCCTTTGAGCTCGAAAGCGCTGGTCGCCTCAGGAGGGCGTTGTAGGGCGAAGTCGTTCGGCCGTCCGCCGAGGGCTTCCCGTGCCCAGCTACCTCACTCCGGGATTTTGACACATCAACCTTGTCGGGCTGACACATCAAAGATACCTTCGCTGTACGAAAACTTGTCAACGGTTGTTCGGACTGCGGTCCGAGATCCTTCGCTGACCCGGGCAAGGAGCGACAATGAAGTTGATCTACGGCCGGGGTGCACGGTCGGCCTTGCTCGACCGCAAGCACGGCTACGTGGTGGTCGGCGCCGGCACGGCGGGCTGCGTCCCTGCCGTTCGAGTGTCAGCCGTTACTTCGATGAACGTGCCGCCCATCGACGCCGGGCCGGCCGCGAATCGCCACCTGCTCGTCCGGTTCACCTGTGGCATGGCCTTCTGCCGGGGAGAGCAGGATTCAGCCAGGGGCATGAGACGGAGCCCGAGCCGGTTCCGGGTGGCCGGACACCGCCCCACTGCGGGACCGGCTCGTCGGGGGCTCTGGAGTGATCAACGGCAACAACCGTGTGCGAGGGCACCAGTTCGACCGTGACGGCGGGGTCACCCGGGGCGCCAGGAGGCGGGGGTACGCCGACCTCCTGCCGGCCTCCCGCTGCCAGGGGACGAACCGGCTACCCGAGGTCCCAACGGGCGCCGCCTGGACGAGGCTGTTCTCGACCTTCGACCACGCCTTCCCGGCCGACACTCAGGCCGGAGAGGCCGCGGGGTCCGGTCAGGGCGAGGCCACTCCTCGCCGTCGCAGGTGGCACAACACGGCAGCGGCGTACCTGCGCCCGCGGCTGAAACGAGGGGCCGACCTCACCCTGCCGACCGGCGTCCTGGCGGACTCGGTTGTCGTTGGCAGTGGGCCGGGCCGTGGGGATCGAGGTCCTGGGCGGTAGTCGGCGGCACCGGTTTCGCGCGTCGCGGGAGGTCCTGCTCTCCGCTGGCACCTGTGGCTCGGCCCAGTTGCTGCTGCGCTCAGGCGCTTCGGTCCGGCCGCGCAGCTGCGTGAACACGGGGTCGATGTCACCTCGCCGAAGGGCGCCCTGGTGAGCCGGGGCCGGATGCGACTTCGGCCGGCTGGTCCCGCGGCCGGGATCAACCAACAAGGATTCATGAGGCATCAACCATCAAGAGGTGGGATTTCATGACTGACAACGCCGAGTCGGCCGCTGTTCTGTTCGCCCCGCTCGCTATCAACAAGGTGGCGCTCGCCAACCGGATCGTCATGGCCCCGATGGCGGCGTTGTCGGCGCGCCCGGACGGTCGGCCGAGCGAGCAGACGATCGCGTTTCTGCGTGAGCGGGCCAAGGGCGGCGTCGGCTTGATCATCCTGGGCGGCACGACGGCGACTCGCCGCGCCTACGCCGAATCACGGGTCAAGGCGATCCTCCGATTCGATGACGATCGTTTCGTGCCTGACCTCCAGCAGGTGACGGACGCGGTCCACGCCCATGGGACGCCGATCTTCGCCGAGCTCACCGCCTCGTTCGGGACGATGGCCAAGCCCTCCTCGAAGTTGCCGCTCATCGCGGCGAGTCCCAAGAACGTCGTGGTCAAGCCGGGCAGGTTGCCCCGAGGTGTCATCGCCCCGTTCGAGGTGGCCACCCCGACGCCGCGGGAGGCGACGGTCGAGGAGATTCGTCAGATCGCTGAGGAAATGGCCATGGCCGCCGTGCGCGCACAGCGGGCCGGCTTCGACGGGGTCGAGGTCGCCGCGATGATGAGCTATTTCCTCGCGTCGTTTCTTTCGCCCAGGTCGAACTGGCGTACCGATGACTACGGCGGGAGTGTCGAGAATCGCGCCCGGGTTCTGGTGGACATGGTGCGCCTCATTCGCGAGCAGGTGGGGGACTCGTTCCCGATCGGCCTGCGCATCAGTGCCAACGAGCATGTCGAAGGCGGCCAGGGGCCCGAGGGGTTCGCGGCCATCGCGCGGCACGTGGAGCGCGCGGGGCTGGATTACGTGGCCCTGACCGACGGCAACTACGAGGCGATGGACCACATGGAGACAGACACGCCGACGGTCGCGCACGGAGAGGCGAAGATCTTCCGCGAAGCCCTGTCCTGCCCGCTGATCATCGGCAGCGTCCAGATCCCCGAAGGCGCAGCGCAGATCGTCTCCGAAGGCCATGCCGACGCGGTGATGCTCGCCCGTCCGCTGCTCGCCGACCCCGAGTACGCGAACAAGATCCGCGACGGGCGCGTCCAGGACATCGTCCAGTGCGACTACCACAACCAGTGCATGCGCCGCATGATCATGGGGATGCCCATCCGCTGCACCGCGAATCCCCGGATGGGCCGCGAGAGCCGACAGCCCGGTGGGCTCCCCCCGGTCGACCGCCTGGTCAAGGCCCCCATCGAGCGGGCCGTGCTCGCCGCGAGCGGCTCCCGGCGACTCATGGACGTCGTCGGAAAGGTTGCCAGGAAACGCTCGTGAATCGACACCCATCCCAAGGTTTATGCCCCTAGCCGCGTAGTTCAAGGAGGAACCGTGGCCGTTGTACCCATGACAGACATCGACATGTTCACGACCTCGGATCAGCGCACTCGCCACGAGCAGTATCGACAGTTGCGGGATCTGGGCGCCGTGGTCCGGCTGCGTGAACCGGACGTGTACGTGATCACGCGTTACGCCGAGGTCAAAGCCGCGCTGGCCGATCACGCGTCGTTCATCTCCGGCGACGGCGTGGGAATCAACGCCGAGGTGAACCAGATGATCCGAGGCACCACTCTCGCCAGCGACCCGCCGGAGCACGACCTGCTGCGCTCCGTCGTCGCGGCCGGGCTGAAGCCCCGTGCCATACGTGGTCGTACCGAGGAGATCACCCAGAAGGCACGGAGCCTGGTCGCCGAAGTCGTGTCCCGGGGCGAGATCGACGGTGTCAAGGAGTTGGCCGAGGCGATGCCGATGTCGGTCATCCCCGACTTCCTCGGCCTCCCCGACCGCAATCGGGACAAGCTCTACGAGTGGGCGAAGGTGGGCACCGACCTGCTGGGCCCGGTCACAGAGCGCACTCCGCACAACATCGAGATGTCCATGCGCATGCTCGAGTTCAATCATGAGCTCGCCAAGAACCGGGAGGTCACGCCGGGCACCATCTGCGCGGACATGCTCGAGGCAGCCGATCAGGGTGTCATCTCCCCGGAGAAGTGCCCGCTGCTGTTCATCGACTACATCGGTCCTTCGCTGGAGACCACGGCCGCGGCGATCGGCCATCTGCTCGTCATCTTCGCCGAGCGCCCGGACCAGTGGGCAGCGCTTCGCGCCGAGCCCGGGCTGGTCGCTTCCACGATCAACGAGGTCGTCCGGTTCGAGAGTCCCTTCCGGGGCTTCACCCGCGTCACCGCGCGTGACACGGAGCTCGGCGGGGTGGCCATCCCGCGAGGCGCTCGGGTGTGGCCGCTCACCGCCTCCGCGAACCGTGACGAGCGGAAGTGGGAGCGCGCGGACGAGTTCGACTTCCGCCGTAATCCGATCGACCACCTCGGGTTCGGACACGGCACGCACGGCTGCGCCGGCCAGGGTGTCGCCCGCCTTGAGCTGCACGCGCTGATCCACGCGCTGCTGGAGTCCGTCGAGCGCATCGAGCTCACCGGCGATGCGGTGATCGCGGAGAACACGATGGTGAACACGTATGCCGCGATCCCCGTCCGGCTCGTGGCGAGGAACGCGGCCTGATGCGCGTCGAGGTGGTCCGTGAGCGCTGTGAAGGACACGGCCTCCGCCGAGAGCGGGCGCCGACGATTCACGGTCCTGACGACGAGGGCTGGGTGGCCTTCGTGTACGAGAACCGGCAGGTGCCGGCGGACAGGGAGGATGCCGCGGTTGTCGGTGCCGGTGTCTGCCCTGTGGCCGCGTTGCCGGTGCGGGCGGACGTGTGACGCGTAAAGCCGCTTTCCCGCGACGTCGTTGTCGGCCCTGCCGCCTCGGCAGCGGCGGCAGGGCGCGATCTCGGACATGACGTCGAGGCCGTCATGATCCGCGAGAACACACGAGACTCTGTTCCCTAAGGGTATCAGTAAGTAAGATGTGACACATCACGCCCGATCGTCGTGGATGGCGTGCTCGGGTCGCTGCTGCCTTCGTGCTCACTGGGAGACCACAGGCCCGGCCCTCTCCCGTCGACGGACTCGCGGCCCGAGGGTTCTTCTTTCTCCCCGCGTACCAAGGAGCCGGCAAGGCGGTTGGTCTTTCGCCGAGGTGTGCCCTCGGCCGCCGGGCTCGACCGCGAGTACACCAGTGTGCTCGGTGGGCCGGCGCGGCGGTCGTGGATTCGGAGCCGCGCGCCCGCGAGGGCGGACGGACTTCCCGGCCGCCGATGCCTCGCTCACGCCGTCCAGCGGTGTGGGGACCGTGAAATTCCGCAACCTTTCAAGGAGGAGATCCATGGTTGGACAGAGCGAACCGGACCCCGTCGTCGCGGGCGATGTCTGGCGAAGGGGCGACGAAGGGTACGAGGCCGCGCGGCAGGCTGCGGTCTGGCACCAGCTGAAGCCCAATCGGTATCCGGACGTCATAGTCCGGGTCAAGAACGAGCAGGACGTCGTCGAGGCTGTGCGTCGTGCGCGCAAGGAGGGCTTGAAGGTCAAGGCGCGCGGTGGCGGCCACAGCATGACCGCGTCGTCGGTCCGGGACGGGCTGATGATCGACTTCTCGGAGTTCTGCGAGTACACGATCGATCCGCAGGCGCGCACGGCGACGGTGACGCCGAGCGTCACCGGGGACGACTTCGGCGCGGCGGTGCGCGAGCACGGGCTCTTCTTCCCCGGCGGCCACTGCCCGGGTGTCGGCCTGGGCGGATTCCTGCTCCAGGGCGGCTTCGGCTGGAACGGCCAGGCGATGGGAATGGCCTGCTCGAGTGTGCGGGCCATCGACGTGGTCACCGCCGACGGGGAGCTCATCCACTGCGATGACACGACCAACGCGGACTATATGTGGGCCGCCCGTGGTTCGGGTTCCGGCTTCTTCGGTGTCGTCACACGCTTCTACCTCGACCTCCATCCGCTGCCCGCGTCGATTCTGTCCAGCCTCTACGCCTATCCGATGGACGCGCTCGACGACGTGCTTCCGTGGTTCCTGGAGACCGGGCCTTCACTGCCCCGGTCGGTCGAGCCGTTCCTGATGTGCGCGACACCGCCCGGCCTCGACCAGCGCCTCCTGCTTGTGTTCGCGGTCTCCTTCACCGACACCGAGCAGCAAGGACGTGACGCGCTCGCTCCGTTCGAGACCTGTCCGGCGATCGACCGGGCACTGGAGCACCGTTACGCGAAGCCGGCCTCCTTCGACGAGCTCTACGCCTTCATGAGCGCGGCGGCTGTCCCTGGCCGCTACTGCGTGGACGGCATGTGGACGCACGAGTCTCCCGCCACGCTCGTGCCGAAGTTCCAGGAACTGTTCGACAGTTTTCCCAACCCGAAGTGCCACATCGGCTTCTATCCGTGGCACGACGCGGACGTGCCGAACGGCGCCTTCTCACTGCAGGCCCCGCTCTACATATCGCCGGTCGCCGTCTGGGACGACGAGAAGGATGACGCACACTGCATCGAGTGGGCGACCGGGCACATGCGGCGGCTCGAGCCGTACTCGGTAGGGATCATGCTCGCCGACGAGAACCTCGTCAATCGCCCTGCTCCGTTCATGGCGCCCCAGAATCTGGAGCGCCTGGAGCAGCTACGTGCGAAGTACGACCCGAGCGGCCTTTTCCACAGCTACCTGCTGAGCTGAGCCTCGTCGGCGCGCTCACGCCAAAGCCCGCACGCCGGCAGTGACGAGCGGAAGCGGGAGCGCGCCGACGGGGTCGACTTCCGCCGTGATCCGATCGACCACCTCGGGTTCGGACACGGCACGCACGGCCGCGCCGGCAACTCACCGACGATGCGGTGATCGCGGAGAACGCGATGCTGAACACGATGGTGAACACGTACGCCGGGATCCCCGTCCGGCTCGTCGGCGGACGTGTGAGGCGTCAAGCCCCGTCCCCGCGTCGCCATCGTGGGCCGGGGTCTGCTGCCGCCTCGGCCGCGGCGGCACCGCGCGATCTCGGACATGACGCGGGGAAGGTCGTTGTCCGCGAGAACACCCGGGACTCTACCCAGCACCTGAGGTTTCAATTATGATGCACTGACATATCAATCTCCTCGATGGCGGCATCGCGGCGGTCATGGATCCGGAGCCGCGCGTCCGATGGGCGGACGGAGTCCGGGCCGCCGAGGCCTGGGCCATGCCTGGCCTGCCCGCCGCCAACATCGACACAACGGCCATCGTGATCGCGGAGAACGCCGCGATCACGGGATGGGAGAGTTCCGTGGTTGACAATTCCGAACCGGCGCACGGCGAGGTCCGAAAGGATCCCGGCCGTTTCCGTGAAGTGCTGTCGGTGGTGCCGAGCGGCATCGCCGTGGTGACCGCCGTCGACGGCGGCGAACCGGTCGGGCTCACCGTCGGCAGCCTCATCATGGTGTCGACGGACCCGTCGCTGGTCGGGTTTCTGCCCGGAGTCTCGTCGACGAGCTTCACCCGGATACGCCGGTCCGGTTCCTTCTGCGTGAACGTGCTCACCGCGCGGCAGGAGAACGTTTCCAACGCCCTCGCCAAGCCTGGGGGCGACAAGTTCGCCGGCCTGTCGTGGCGTCCGGCACCGGTGACCGGCTCACCGGTGCTGGAAGGGGTGGCGGCGTGGATCGACTGCCGGCTCACGGCCGTGCACGAGCACGGCGACCACTTCGTCGCCATCGGGGAAGCGGTCGACTTCGACGCGGTTCCGGGGGAGCAGCCGCTGGTGTTCCACCGCGGTCGATACGTGGGTCTGGAGACCGGGAATCAGGCACTCGCGTAGGTCCGTTCCGCCGAGACGCGGCGGCTGAGCGCGAAGGAGGCGTTCATGAAGCTGTTGACGTATCGCATCGGTGACGAGGAGTCGTTCGGTGTGCTGTCGGGTGACGTGGTCATCGACGGTGCCGCGGCACTCGCCGGGGACGCGACCTCGATCCGCGAGCTGCTGGAGCGAGACCTGCTGGGTCCGCTGGAGCGGCTCAGCGAGCGGCGTGCGGTCACCCACCCACTGGCGGACATCGAGTACCTGCCGCCGGTCCCCGACCCCGCGAAGATCCTTTGTGTGGGGGTCAACTACGTCGACCACCGGGAGGAGACGGGGCACACCGAGAAACCGGAGCACCCGACCGTCTTCAGCCGGTTCGCCGACACCCAGGTCGGCCACGGACACCCCGTCGTGCATCCGCCGAACTCGAAGCAGCTGGACTACGAGGGCGAGGTCGCGATCGTCATCGGACGTCATGTGTCGGCGATCGAGACGGACGCCGACGCGCGGGCGGCGATCGCGGGCCTGTCCTGCTACAACGACCTGAGCGTGCGGGACTGGCAGCTGCACAACAGCCAGTGGCTGCCGGGCAAGAACTTCGCCGGCATCGGTTCGTTCGGCCCCTGGCTGGTCACCATGGACGAATTCGACGACCTCGGGTCGGTGCGGCTCACCACCCGAGTCAACGGGGAGGTGAGGCAGGACGCCACACTGGACGACCTCATCTTCGATTTCACGGCCATTCTGCGGTACGTCACCGGGTTCACCCGGCTGGCTCCCGGCGATGTGATCGTCACCGGGACGCCGGGCGGGGTCGGCCTGGCCGCCAAACCGCCGCGTTTTCTCGCTCCCGGTGACGTGACCGAGATCGAGGTCTCCGGTATCGGTGTCCTCCGGAACGAAATCGTGGCAGCACCGGAGGGTCCGAACTGAACGTTCGAAGGAATCGGCCGCGGCCTGACCTGTCGACCGACTTCCGATTCTGATTCCTCACTGTGGCCACTCGGCCACCATCCGGCCGGAACTCCTCGTTCGCCGAACAAGCAGCGCCATTGCGGTTGTCGGCGCGATGTCACATACCCGCGGTCACTGTTCGTCGGCGTGGCGGGCAGCCCGTCTTGTCAAGGGAGACACCAATGTCAGGGACCGAACCCAAGCCCGCCACCCCGACCTGCGACCTGTTCATCGACGGGCGCCGGGTCCCGGCCGAGGCCGAGCGGTACATCGACACCAGGGAGGCACTGACGGGCAAGCCGATCGCTCGGGTCGCGGCCGCTTCGGCCGCCGACGCCCGCCGCGCGGTTGATGCCGCTGCCGGGGCACTTCAGGCATGGTCAGGACTTCCTCCGGCCCGGCGCCGGGCGGTTCTGGAGCGGGCGGCGGCGCTGCTGGAGGCGCGAGCCGAGGACATTTCCGCGGTCATGGGCGCGGAGATGGGGGCGACCCGGCCGTGGTGCATGTTCAACGTGCACGTCGCCAAGGGCATGCTCGTCGAGGCAGCGGCGCAGGCGTACTCCGCGGTCGGTGAGGTGATCCCGTCCGACGTGCCGGGGCTGACCGCCCTGGGGATCCGGCAGCCGGCCGGGGTCGTCGTGGGCCTCGCACCGTGGAACGCACCGCTGATCCTTGGCGTGCGGGCGATCGCGATGCCGCTCGTCTACGGCAACACCGTGGTACTCAAGGCGTCCGAGCAGACGCCGTGCACCCAGGCCGCGATCGTCGACGTGCTGCACGAGGCGGGCGTGCCGGCCGGGGCCGTCAACCTGGTCACCAACGCGCCCGAGGACGCCGCCGAGATCGTCGAGGCCCTGGTCGCTCATCCCGCCACGGCTCGGGTGAACTTCACCGGGTCGACGCGGGTCGGCCGGATCATCGGCGAACTGGCTGGTCGCCACCTCAAGCGTGTCGTGCTGGAACTGGGCGGAAAGGCGCCTCTGGTCGTGCTGCCCGACGCCGACCTGGAGGCCGCCGCGGCGGCGGCCAGTTTCGGCGCGTTCATGAACCAGGGCGAGATCTGCATGTCGACCGAGCGTGTGATCGTCGATCGTACGGTGGCCGACGAGCTCAGCCAACGCCTGGCCGATCGCGCCGCCAAACTCGTCGTCGGACCGCCCGATGACCCGTCCTCCCAGATCGGTCCCCTTGTGCACACGCAGGCCCGTGACCATGTGCTCGCGTTGGTCGAGGACGCCCGCGCGCACGGCGCCGAGGTGCTGGCCGGTGGCGATGCGGACGGGCTCTTCGTCCAGCCGACCGTTCTTCGTGGCGTGACACCGCAGATGCGGATCTATGCCGAGGAGTCGTTCGGGCCGGTCGTCTCGATCATCGAGGCCGACGGCATCGACGATGCCGTGGCCAAGGCCAACGACACCGAGTACGGGCTGTCCGCCGCGGTGTTCGGCCGGGACGGCGGAGTCGCGCTGGACGTGGCGCGCCGGATCCGGTCGGGGATCTGTCACATCAACGGCGCCACGGTCCACGACGAGCCGCAGATGCCGTTCGGAGGCGTCGGTGCCAGTGGCTTCGGGCGCTTCGGCTCCAGGGCGGCGCTGGAGGAGTTCACCGAACTCCGCTGGGTGACGATCCAGTCGGGGGAGCGGCACTACCCGATCTGATCGAGGTAACAGCACGGCTGGACCGGGAGACATCGGCCTGAGTCAACCGGTCCGGCCTCTGCCGCATCCCCCCGGGCCGGGGGATGCGATCCCGTGGACACGGGCGTCGAGCGTGGTGCTCCCCGGGCAGGCGGCGGTAGCCCGCCGCAGGTGGTTATGGGCGAAGGACCAACTTGCCGTGCGGGTGGCCGGCTTCGCTCAGTTCCTGGGCCTTGGCAGCGTCGGCGAGGGGGAGGCCCCGGTCGATACGGACGCGCAGCCGGCCGTCGGCGGCGAGGCGGGCGTAGCCGGCGAGCGTCGGCCCGAACTGGCTGCTGGCCTCGGCGGAGATGGGGATGCCCAGTTCGACGGCTCGCATGTCGGCGATGGTGACGATACGTTCGGTGGTGCCGCCGCGCAGGTCGATGGACACCTCCAGGGCGTTGTACCCCGCGGCGTCGTACACGGCGTCGATGCCCTGCGGGGCGGCGGCGCGGACTCGGTCGGCGAGGCCGTCGCCGTAGGTGACGGGCGTGACACCGAGGGAACGCAGATAGTCGTGGTTGGCCTCGGACGCGGTTCCGATGACGGTGGCGCCGCGGGCCACGGCGAGCTGGGCGCCGACGGAGCCGACTACGCCTGCGGCCCCGTGCACCAGCAGCGTCTCTCCGTCCGTCACCCCGAGGGCGTCCAGCACCCGGTGGGAGGTCTCGGCGGCGACGGGCAGCGCGGCGGCCGACTCCCACTCGAGGCCGGCCGGTTTGGGCGCGAAGTCCGTGGCCAGGGCGTAATCGGCGTAGGCGCCGGTGACGGTGAAGCCCAGCACCTCGTCCCCCACCGAGACGCCGGTGACTCCCTCACCGACCTCGTCGACGATGCCGGCCGCTTCCGAGCCCGGGACGGCGGGGAAGGTCACGGGGATCATCTGCTGCAACCAGCCGCGGCGAATCTTGTAGTCGATAGGGTTGATGCCTACGGCCACGATCTTCAGCCGGACCTGTCCGGGGCCTGCGTGCGGCTCCTCGACCTCCGCGAGTCGCAGGACCTCGGGGCCGCCGTACTCCGCGTACACGATCGCCTTCATGTATGTCACATCCCGTTGTATGCGTATGCCGCCGGGGAAGCGGCTCGTGGGCAACGACTCCATCCTCGGCAGGGACGGCTTCACTTCGGCTGTCCTTTCGGACGGTTTTTGCTGGCCGAAAGGACAGCCGAAGTACGGGGTGGGCTGGCTAGGCTGGTGGCCATGGACCTGATGGCCGCTGTCGATGTGATCCGGGCGCCGCTCATCGAGACGTTGCCGCGCCTGTCCGCCGCCTTGGCCGGGGCGATTCCCCACCGAGGGCTGGCCGATCTGTCCGCCAACTGCGCGTACGCGCCGTTCAAGGTCCACGGGGAGTCCCCCGGCAAACCCGGCTCGGCCATCACCACCGCCGAAGTGGCAGCGCTGCGGCTGCTGGTGCCGGCCGAGGGAAGCTGGCAGGGCCGGGCCAGGATGGCGGGCGTCGACGTGCCCGTGCTGGCCCTGGCCAACGACATCACCGAGCAGGGTGCGCTGCTGGTGCTCGTACGGACCGAGGACACCCCCGTACAGCAGGAGCACCTGGCGGACGCCCAGGCGCTGTGGGACCTGCTGACCGCGCACCGGGAGGGACTGAGCACCGAGGCGATCCCCGTGACGCTGGGCGTGTCGCGCGCGGCGGCCTCCGCACGCGCCGTGGCCATCTCCGATCTCGGCGACGCCCACGGCGCCGCGCTGACCGCGCTGCTCGGCGTCCTGCGCGACCGTGGCCTGGACGACACCAACGCCCGGATACGCGCCATCGACCTCGCCGTCACCGCCCAGGCCGAACTGCGCTCACACGCCGAACTCGACCAGGCACTGGTGGAGGAACGGGCCGGACAGGCCTTCGAGCGGCTCGCCGACTCGCTGCGCCGGATCCTGCGCGCCCGCGGCGTACGGCTGGACCTCGGCACCCCTGGCGCGGAGGAAGGCGTGGACCGGCTGTTGCCCGGCGATGTCGTCAACACGGCGTCCTCGGCGGTCCGGGCCACCGTGCACGCCTCGTTGGAGGACGAGGGGCACGGGCCGGAGGGTCGTCAGGTGAGCCGGATCCACATCGGCTGGAAAGTGGATGCGGACGCCCTGCGGGTCACCGTACGGGACGACGGACCCGGAACCCTGTCCCGGAGCTCTCTCGACGCACGCAAGGTCATCGACCGGCTGACGCCGCTCGGCGGGCGGTTCGAGGTGGACTCGATACCCGAGTGGGGCACGACGGTGACCATCGAAGTTCCCCTCACACCACCCGACACACCGCGCCAGGACCCGCTGACCGGACTGGGGGCACGGGAGCTTCAGGTGCTGGGACAGCTGGCCCGTGGGCGGCGCAACCGGGACATCGCCCAGGAACTGCACATCAGCGAGTCGACGGTGAAGTTCCACGTGGCGAAGATCCTCGACAAGCTGGGCGTCAACTCCCGAGGTGAGGCGGCAGCCCTCGCCCATGAGTGGGGTGCGGCGTAGCCGGCCGGGCATGAGCGTGACGGTCGCGATGTGCTGATGCGCGTCCCCGCCGGCGGGCGGGGGCATCGCCGCCGACGTGCTCGGCGTGCCCATCGCGGTGCCGCCCTCCCCCATGCGACCGGCTTTCCTGGCCTCGGGGTACTACCACGGCTCCGCCCCGTCCCGGTCGTCGGTGGCGTCAGCCCCTGCCACCACGGCCGGATGCGGCGTGCCGGGGCAAGGACCCGACACCACCCGGATCGCCCCCCGGCTTCAACAACCCTGCTGCGACACGGCGTTGGCGAAGGTCTCCCACCTCCACTCGAACCAGCAGCGCCTCACGGGGCAAACAAGATCTCCGACAGAGCCGAATCACGCAGTGGCACGATTTCCGTGGTGGTGACCGATGGCCACCGTGCGAGTGTGTGAAGGACGCGGTTGTGTGACTGCTGGATGTACTTGCGTGTGAGCTCGGCGGCCGTTTCGCCGTCCCGGCGACTGAGCGCCTCGCTCCAACCCGCTATGTACTGAGGGGAGACGGAGAAGATCAACACTGCATCGTTGAGGAGCGACAGCACCCGCCTCAGCTCGCCGGCCACGGCACGGTACGCACTGATGATGTAGGGATTGTCCGTGGCGTCCACCAGTACCGCGAACGTGTCCTCCGAAAGTTCGAGCCACCGTTGGGTCAACTCGCGGCTGGGCAAGCCGGTGGGTGCCAGCTCCAGGAACTGCTCAAACCCCGCGACCACACGGTCGAGCTGCCCCCGGGGGGCTCCGGTGATACCGCGGCGCACCGTCTCCGGTCCGAGGAGCTCCCAGAAGTCGAAAAGGTCGTCGACTCCCTTGAGTGTCATCGGTTTCACCCTGTACCCCCGGCGAGGCTGCGTGTCGACCAGTCCTTCATGGTCCAGTCTCGTCAGCGCCTCGCGAACAGCGGAGATGCCCAGCTTGGTCTCAGCGACGATCTGGCGCTCGGTGATCCGTTGTCCAGGGGGGAGGCGACACGAAAGGATGTCCTCGCGGAGGCGACGGTAGGCGATCTCGCGCAGCGGAATTGCCTCAGGCTCGTAAACGACCACGATGTGTCACCTTCGTCTGTCGGTAACGATCTCCGCTTCTCACACTACTTCGAAGCTAGCATCTCTCATGCGCTCGGTGCTACGTCAACTGCGCTGATCTGTCATGTCAGGTGCTTTCCCGCGCCGGAGGGACTGGGCGGCCTCGATTTCCCGGAAGCGCTTGGAGTCGCCCGGCGTTCGGCGCCGGGGGGCCGGGCTGTGGTGTCGCGCTTGGTTGCAAGAACATTCTTGCTCCGACCCGTCTGAGCCATTCCCATCTGAAGTGTCAGAGTTTATATTGTGACACATCAAATGTGCCTTGATGGCTGCCGGGTCGACTTGCCGGCACCAAAGTCGCAGACAGGAGGGCCGTTCGATGCCGGATGCAGTGCCTGGCGTTTCCTCGACCACCGACGGGTTGCGTGCCAGGGTGACAGCGTGCGACCCGAACTGGTCATACCTGGATTGGGACGGCCAGTCCGCGGGAGTGGCGGTCGCGGGGGCGGGCGGATGACCATGCGCATCGCGGACCCGCTCCAGACCGCGTTCCGAGAGACCATGGCCGTCGTGTGCACGCCGGTCGCGGTGATCACCACCCGGGGGCAAGGCCTGCCGTACGGAACCACCGTGAGCGCCTTCACGTCACTGTCCATGGACCCGCCCATGGTGCTGGTCTCGCTCGACCGGCGCTCGCAACTGCTTGAGGTCGTTCGTGTCAGCGGCACGTTCGGAGTCAACATCCTCAGCAGTACGCAGGCCGCTCTCGCGGCACACTTCGCGCGTAAGGGCGGAACGGGGAAGTTCGCTGACGTCGCCTGGTACGACGACTCCGGCCTGCCACGCCTTCCGGGTCTTGCCGGGTTCCTCAACTGCCGGGTCGCACGCCTGGTCGACGGTGGTGACCACCTTGTGGTGTTCGGTGATGTCGTGGCTGCGGACAGCACCGCCAGTACACCTCTGACCTACCACAACCGGGAGTTCGGAACGCATGTGAGGCTCGAGGAGGCTTCGTGAGCAGGGGCTGGACACCTGTGGAGGCGGTGCGACCTGATCGGCATCGGTTGCGCCGGACCGGCCACGTGTGCCCGACCTGCCGAGCTTCGCAGGTGTCCGTTGCCGGTCGACTTGATCAGGCTTCAGCGTGAGGGCCGGCGCAGCTCCGGGACCGCGTTGGGGAAGCGTGCGTTTCAAGGCCCTGCTCCTGCAGCGAACGCCCCGAGCTGCGTCAGCACGGGGCGTTCGGTCTGTCGACATGGCTCTTCACTGCCTCGGATTGCGCGTCATTCCTGTGACTGCGCGGCGAACCGTCCGGTGATCACCGCACGCGCGAGGGTGTGCATCCAGAGGTTGAACCCCAGGTATGCCGGGGTGGCATTCGGGTTCAGGTCGAGCTTTTCCGCGTCGACCGCGTGCACGGCGATGTAGTACACGTGCTCGCCGGTGCCGGGAGGCGGTGCGGCACCGACGTAGCGCTTCAGGCCCGCGTCGTTGGCCAGTTGCCAGGCCCCCGCCGGCAGACCGGGGCCGGAGTCGTCGCCCGCCCCTGCCGGGAGTTCCGTCACCGATGCCGGGACGTCGGCGACCGCCCAGTGCCAGAACCCGCTCGCCGTCGGCGCATCCGGGTCGTACACGGTGATGGCGAAGCTCTTGGTCTCGGCGGGGAAACCCGACCAGCTCAGGTGCGGGGAGGTGTCGGTGCCACCGATCCGGCTGCTGATCTGTGCGATCGGAAGAACTTTGCCGTCCTGTACGTCACTGCTCTTCAGCGTGAACGCCGGGACCTTCCCGATCTTGTCGTAGGGGGATTCCATGGTTGTTGTGCCTTTCGTGTCGGGGTTTTCGATGAGAATCTGACGGTGTGCTCGCCCACCGCCTTTTCGCCGAGGGGAACACGGGGCACCGGTCGGCTCGGCCGCGGCACCCTGCCCGTCGCCGGGCTGGATGGGCTCGGTGAGCACCGGGGCTGCCCAGCCGCCCCAGCGACCTGCCGAGCCGGCACGCCGAGATCCCGGTGGAGAAGGTTCGGCAGCCGATTTCCTGTGCTGGTCCCGCGTCTGACCATGGATTTCTCGTATGATCCGGCAGGGCGTACTGAGGCGCGGCCCCGTCGTCCGTGTTGCCAGGGACGGGGCGCTCGGATCGGTGGTGGGTAAGCGTGTTGACGCAGCCTCTGTTGAGCACACGTCACCGGCTTCCGGCCCTCGACGAGGGGCCATCAAGCTGTGATGGCGGTCCCCAAGGACATTCGCGTATCCAAGAGGACCGCCATCACGGGCCTTCCGGGAGGACCGCCTCTGATCACGACTGGACCGGCGCGGCTCGCTCGTGCTTCAGGGGCTACGGCTTCTCGAGTGCCGCGAGTGCCGCCAGCACTTCCTGCGGCGGCGACGACGCGGCCTGCACGCCGGTCACCGCCTGTGCTGTCAGCTCCTGTTGCAACGGAACGTCCGCAAGTGCGGCCTGCAGACCTTTCAGGGTCCAACGCTGCTCGGCGTTGTTGAGGTGATGGCTGACAGTCCAGCCGTCGAACACGGTCAGATCGTCCCCGACGATGCCGAAGACCCGGCCGGTGTAGGGGCAGAGCGGCGACGCGAGATACAGGGCGACAGCCGCCACGTTGTCCGGGGCCATGCGGTCGAAGCCCTCTTCGACCGGCTTCATGAGATCGGGGGCGACGGTCGCGCTGACACGCGTCCGCGCGGCCGGTGCCACGGCGTTGACGCGGACGCCGAGCTCGGCGAGGTCCAGCGCGCACTGGACGGTCAGGGCGGCAACGCCGGCTTTGGCGGCGGTGTACATGGGGTTGCCGGGCCAGGGGTTGAGCCCGACGCCGGACGTCATGTTGACGATGCTGCGCCCCGGCTGCGGCCCCGTCTCACGCCAATGGGCGGCAGCCCAATGGGAGACCGCACCGGTGCCGGTGAGGTTGACCGCGATGGTTCGCTCCCAGTCGAGCCGTGAGATGGCGTCGATGGTTCCGAAACGCGATATGGCGGCGTTGTTGACGACGATGTCGAGTCGTCCGAACTCCTTCAACGCCGCTTGCACCAGGGCACCGGCGCCGTCCCAGTCGGAGATGTCGTGGGTGTCGGCCACGGCTCGGCCGCCGGCGGCGACAATGGCCTGCGCGACCTCCTCGGCCGGCCCGCTGTTCGAGTCGCCTTCGCCGTTGAACTCTGACTCACCGAGATCGTTGACGACCACGGCCGCACCTTCGCCGGCCAGTGCCAAGGCGTGCTCTCTGCCTATGCCGCGGCCACCGCCCGTAACGATCGCGACTTTGCCCTCTAGGAGTGCCAATTTCCTCTCACTTTCCTTCTTGCTGACGGCGATGGGTTGTGCGTGGCTCAAGGCAGGCCGCCTGCTACGGCTCCGGTGCGAAGGGGGCTGCGACGGGTACGTCTGTCGCCGCCTTCTTCCGGCCGTCACCCGGTCGATCGATGTCGGCCGCTCGAAGGCCGGGGACGGCTGAACGGCCGGACAGAGCGGCATGCCTGCTTTCCGTGGAAGGCGATCAGGTCCTCGCCCGGGACGCGGGCGCGATGCGTCAGGTCGCTGGGCAGTGCGCTCGAGCAGGCGACGGTATGGGTGTCCGGACCGGGGGAGGGGCAGTCATGGTGTGCTCCGTGGGGGGTGAGCTCGGATGGGATGGTCGCGTCGTCCGTGGTCTCGCGCGCGAGGGGCTCGGGCGTCCGCCCAGGGGGTGCCGTCGTGGGGAAGGCCAACTCTGGAATTTCAGATCGCCTTATCTGATACTTCAAGTTGTGGGGTCCACGAAACAGCGACGAAAAGGGTTTGTCAATGGCCGCGTGCCAAGTCGGCCGATCACTGTTTCCCCTTGTGCGCGCCGGCCGTGCTGCTCAGAGACCGGGACGTGGGAGGGGGCGGGACCGCGTGGTGGCCGGGCAGGTCGCCGCGCGATCCCGCGAGAGTTGAGGCGTACCGCGGCCACATGCCGCGGACGGCCCGACTACCAGGATCCGATTGCGCGGTTGAAGCGGAGCTGATGGCGTGGCGTCCGACGACGCCGAAGCCGAAGGGGCGGACAAGCCCCGGCGAGATCGCGGGACCCCGCCGGCGCGGCTGTACGCCTTGGCGCCTGCGTAACCGTCGCCGGCCGTGACCCGTGCGCTCCGGACCCGGGTCAGGGCACGTCGGCGCCGACGGGCAGGGCGAAGGCGATGGCCTCTGCGGCTAGGCGGACCTTCTCGCCGTACGGGGTGAGGAGTTCGGGAGACATGCGGCTCTTGGGGCCCGAGATCGACAGTGACGCGACCGGCTGCCCGTGTCCGGGGTGGACGGCGGCGCCGACGGAGACGACGCCCTCCTCCAGTTCCTCCCGGCAGACCGAGAAGCCGGCCTCGGTGATGGCGCGGAGCTCGGCCCGGAGTCGGTCGGGGTCGGTGATCGTGTGCGGGGTGACCGCGGGCAGGCCGCCGGCGATGTACGCGTCCACATCCTCCTGCGGCAGGGCGGCGAGGACGGCTTTGCCGTTCGACGTGGCGTGCAGCGGTCCCCGTGCCCCGAGGGGTGCCACGGCTCGGACCGGCTGGGGACTGTCGACCCGCTCGACGAGGACGACTTCCCGGCCGGCGGGAACCATCAGGTGCACCGTTTCGCCGACTTCGGAACCGAGGTCCCTCATCGTGGGCAGCGCGGCAGAGTGCAGTCCTCCGCGGGCGCCGACGGCGCTGCCGACGACGAAGGCCCGGACGCCGACCTGCCACCGGCCCGTGCCCGCCTGCTGCTCGATCCAGCCGGACTCCGCGAGTGTCGCCAGACTGCGCTGCACGGTGGTCTTCGGCAGGCCGAGGGTCCGCGTCAGTGCGCTCAACCCGACCGGCTGGTTGACCGCCACGGCTTCCAGTACCTGCAGTGCGGTGGTGACGCTTCGCATCGTCCTCGCTTCGTTTCCGGGCATCTCGCTGGGCGCCTCTCCCCGTGATGCTCCCACACCGGCGGGACGGTGTGCCGGGGCCGCCCCGCCCTGGACGGGTCCGTCGAGACGGTGCGGATCTCCGTGCCCCCGTCGCGCCCGGTCTCGAAGAGCCGCTGGGCGAGAACGCCTCCGGAAGCGGGGTGCGGGACAACATCGGCTCGCGGGACCAAGGGCCCCCGTCCCACCCGCTTGACGCTCCCGGAATCCCAGGCCTAACTTTGCCAGGGGTTCACAAGACGGTCCACTGGTCCGTATTGCGGACCAGTCTCCAATGAAGGGGCGCAATGACAGCGACCGCGGAGTCCGCCGAGCCCGGCCCGGCCTTCCTACGGGGTGTGCGGGTCCTCGATGTGACCGGGGCCCTGGCCGGCCCTTATTGCACGACCGTCCTGTCCGACCTCGGCGCGGAGGTCCTGAAGATCGAACCGGTCACGGGTGACCGCATGCGCGCACGACGGATGGGCCCGGATCGCAGACCGATCCCCTTCGACCTGACTCATCGGGACAAGAGGAGCCTCGCGGTCGACATGAAGTCGCCGGCGGGAGCCGACATCGTGCGGTCCCTGGCACAGCGCAGTGATGTCCTGGTGGAGAACTTCCGGGCGGGCGCGATGGCGCGGCTCGGACTGGGCTACGAGGATCTGCGTCCGGAGTGCCCCGGCCTCGTCTACTGCTCGATCTCGGGTTTCGGGCAGTTCGGGCCGATGCGCGACGCGAAGGGCATCGACCTGATCGCGCAGGCTTACAGCGGGCTGATGTCGGTCACCGGCACCACCGACGGGCGGTTGGCCAAGGCAGGGTTCCCCGTGTCCGACGTGGGGACCGGAATGTGGGGCGCGATCGGTGTCCTGGCCGCCCTGCTGCGCGCACGTGCCGGCGGCGGCGGTGCGTACGTCGACGTCGCGCTCGCGGATTCGGTGGCCGCCTGGTCGCTGTGGGAGGTCGCCGACTACGTGGCGACCGGGGTGGAACCGGCCCCGTTGGGCACGGCACACCGACTGGCCGCCCCCTACGAGGCGTTCACCTGCTCAGACGGCGCCACCCTCGTGCTCGGTGCGGTCGACCGGGCGTGGGAGGCGCTCTGCGCCGTCCTGGAGCTCGATCTGCGCGACGATCCGCGCTTCGCCACGGAGTACGAGCGCTTCCTGCACAGGGTGCCCCTGGCGGAGATCATCCAGGCACGCTTCGCCGCGGCTCCACGGGATCACTGGATGAGCGCGCTCCGTGCGGCCGGTGTCCCCTGCGGCCCGGTCAACGGCATCGGCGACATCCTCACCGACGAGCAGTTCGCCGTACGCGGCCTGTTCGTGCACGACGAGGAGCGCTTCGCGGAACCGACGATCGTGAACACACCCATCGTCGCCGACGGGGCGCCGCGTGCCCGTGGCCGCGCGCCCGAAGTGGGCGCGGACACCGTCGCGATCCTCGCCGAACTGGGATACGACGACGACCGGATCGCCGACCTGGCCGAGGAAGGCGTCGTCGGAGTGCACGATGCCGGTGGGGCCGCGACCGGCGCTGTTCGCGCGAGGACGGAGGCGGCCACCGCGACCGCCCGGAGCGCCGAGGCGCGGAAATGAATCAGGAGGGCACCTTCATGACCACTCCAACTCACGCTTCACCGTTGGACTGGACGGACGGGCTCGGTCTCGCCCGGGTCCTGCACGGCGGTGGACCCGTGGTCGCGCTGCGGCGGGACGGGGCGCCGAAGGCGCGCCTCGCCCTGGTCGAGGGCCAGGTCTTCGACGACCTGCCCCTGCTGCTGGAGGCGGCTGGCGGCGACCCGGCGGCCATCGAGGCCGGCACCGTGATCGACGCGCCGGACCATCAGCTGCTGAGTCCGGTCGGTCGGCCGGGCAAGGTCATCTGCCTCGGCCAGAACTACCTCGCGCACGTGCACGAGGGCGGACGCGACGCGGGACCCGCTCATCCCGATCTGTTTCCGAAGTGGCACACCTCGCTGGCAGCGCCTTACGCCGACGTGGCACTGCCGCCGGAATCGGACCAGATCGACTACGAGAGCGAACTCGCCGTGGTCATCGGTGCCCGTGCGCGTCGCATCGCGGTCGAGGACGCGGAGAGCGTCGTCTTCGGGTACACCGCGGCCAACGACGTCTCCGTCCGCGACTTCCAGTTCCACACGCCGGGGCGGATCGCCGGCAAGGCATGGGACGGTCTCACTCCCCTCGGCCCGGTTGTCGTGCCCGCCGCCCGACTCGGCGGCGCACGGCCCGACCTCGCCATCAAGGGCACGCTCGACGGGAAGGTGCTCCAGGACGACCGCACCTCCCGGCTCATCTTCGGCATACCGGAGCTGCTGGCCTACATCACCACCATGATGACCCTGGAGCCCGGTGATCTGATCATCACGGGCACACCGTCCGGGGTGGGGTTCGTGCGTGAGCCGAAGGTCCTTCTCCAGCATGGCTCGGAGTTCGAAGTGCGCATCGAGGGGATCGGCGCGCTGCGCAACCGCTTCGTCGACGAGAAGACCGGATGACCGCGTTGACCGTGACCTTCTCACCAAGGATCCGCACCGAGGTACGGGACGCGGTCTGCACCGTGGAGATCAGCAACCCGGCTCGGCACAACGCGTTGTCCGTGGCGATGATGACCGAACTCGCCGTCGCACTAAGGGCGATGGACGAGGATCCGGACGTACGCGTGGTCGTCCTGCGCGGCGCCGGTGAACGGGCCTTCGTCTCCGGCGCGGACATCAGCGAGTTCCCGGGGCGACAGGACGATGCCGCACGGCGGGCGGCGGACGACGCGGCCACGACGCTGTTCACACGGCTGTCCGCGCTCTCCGTGCCCGTCATCGCCCGCATCCACGGCTACTGCCTGGGCGCGGGCATGGCCCTCGCGCTGGGCGCGGACCTCCGCTACGCGGACACCCGCAGCGTCCTGGCCATCCCGGCCGCCCGACTGGGCGTCGGCTACCCGCTGGAGCAGACCGCCGCACTCGTACAGACCGTGGGCCCGGCCGTCGCGAGCGACCTGTTGTTCACCGGACGTCGTCTCCCGGCTGCGGAGGCACACGCCGTTGGGCTGGTGGACCGCGTCGTCGAACCCGACGAGCTGGGCAAGGCCGTCGACGAACTCGCCGCGACCATCGCCGCGAACGCCCCTCTGTCGGTCCGCGCCGCCAAGGCGTCCGTACAAGCCGTCCGACGCCTGAGCGAGGGCGACGAAGCGGCAGGCAGCGTCGCGCTGGGCCACGCGATCGAGGCCGTCGCCCGCTGCCGCACCTCGAACGACCTCCGCGAAGGCGCCCTGGCCTTCCTGGAGAAGAGGCCCGCGCGCTTCAAGGGCCACTGACACGCACCCGAAGACCGACGATGGGAGAACCCCGTCATGGGGACATCACTGAAGGGCCGGACCATCGTGATGTCCGGCGGCAGCCGCGGCATCGGGCTCGCCATCCTCACCGCCGCGGCCCGCGAGGGCGCCAACGCGGTGTTCCTGGCCAAGACCGACACGCCCGACCCGAGGCTGCCGGGCACCGTGCACACAGCGGTCGACGCGATCGAGGCCGCCGGCGGATCCGCCGTCGCCGTGGTCGGCGACGTCCGTGAGGAGGCCGACGTCGAGCGGGCGGTCGCCACCGCGGTCGATCGGTTCGGCGGCGTCGACATCTGCGTCAACAACGCCAGTGCCCTCGATGTGCGGGGCACCGAGGAGCTGCCCCTCAAGCGCTTCGACCTCATGCAGTCGATCAACAGCAGGGGCACCTTCCTGCTGACCCGGACCTGCCTGCCGTACCTGAAACAGTCCGACCAGGCCCACATCCTGACCCTGTCACCGCCGCTCAACCTCGCCCCGCGCTGGCTCGGCGTCCACCCCGCCTACACACACACGAAGTACGGAATGACCCTGCTCACCCTCGGCTGGGCAGCCGAGTTCGCGGAGCACGGCATCGCCGCGAACTGCCTCTGGCCGCAGACCATGATCGCGACCGCCGCGGTGTCCAACGTCCTGGGCGGCGAGAACGTCGCCTCCCGGTCACGCAGCCCCGAGATCACGGCGGACGCGGCCCTCGCCGTGTTCTCCCGCCCGCCGCGCGAGCGGACCGGCGAGACCCTCGTCGACGCCGAAGTCCTGGCCGAAGCCGGTATCACGGACCTGGCCGGGTACGGCGGGGGGCCGCAGCCGGAGCTCGACTTCTTCGTGGATCCGCCGCAGGCCGGATGACCGCCCGGTGTGTGGCCGGAGAACCGGTCACACACCGGGCGGTAGCGGCAGGCGTGCCGCATGTCCCGCACGGACTGCCCCGCCAGCAGCCGACGCTGACCAGCGGCCGGTTCATCGGCCCTGGTAGGTCGCCTTGCCCGGGCCGTCACGGAGGAACGAGGTGACCGCGTCGTGCAGGTCGTCGGTGGCGAAGAGGGCACCGGACACCGCCGGCACGGCGTCGTCCGCGGCCCGCACGCCGTCGCGGACAGCCGTCGCGACCAGCCGCTTGGTCGCCGCGTGGGCGCAGGTAGGGCCCGCTGCGACGAGGCGCGCGTACTCCCGCGCCGCCTCGGTGAAACCCTCGTCCGG
Organism: Streptomyces sp. NPDC086519; assembly: GCF_040686075.1. Lineage (NCBI taxonomy): Bacteria > Bacillati > Actinomycetota > Actinomycetes > Kitasatosporales > Streptomycetaceae > Streptomyces > Streptomyces sp. NPDC086519. Next base: position 72,974 of record NZ_JBFBJL010000010.1, on the reverse strand, counting down.
GAGAACGCGGTTCACCACGTTCCAGCGCTCGAGGGTCGCCGCCGAACAGCGCTCCCCTGTGTAGATCAGCTCACGGGCTCTGGCCGGCCCGGCACGTTCGGCCAGGCGCTGAGGCCCTCCCATCGAGGGCGTCAGCCCTACGACGATCTCCACCAGCCCGAATGACGCGGACTGAGCAGCAAGCAGGATGTCGCACCCCAGAGCGATCTCGAACGCCGCGGTGAGGGTCAGCCCGTGCGCGGCGAAGACCGTCGGCACCGGCAGCTCCTCCAGCGCCTGGACGATCCGCACCAGCCGCTTCCACAGGGCCCCGGCGCGCTGCACCGCACCGGGGCTCTCCGCGATCGCGGCGAACGTCGCCACGTCGACGCCGCCGGAGACGACTGTGCCCCGTGCCTCGATGAGCACCGCTCTGGCACGATCGGGGCGCGCCGGATCGGTGACGGCGGCAAGCTCGTCGACGACCTGCTCCCACGCGGCGAACAGCGCCTCGTCGAAGAGGTTCAGCGGCGGCTTGTCGAGTATCACGACCGCGAGGGCACCGTCGCTGTCGTACTCGATGCGGACCGGTGATGTCATCGGTGTCGTCCCTTCAGAACCATGTGTCATCGGTATCGCGCGCCGTCGTGTCCAGGCGCGCGAGGAGGTCGAACTGCGGCTCGGCGCAGGGCAGTTCACAGCGGTAGAAGTAGCGGCAGGCCTGCCGTTTGCCCTGCCGCAGGGAATCGTCGCCGTCGCAGGTGGCGAGGAACTGCTCCAGCCAGATCCAGGCCACGACGACATGGCCGGCGGCCTCCAGATACACCGACGCGTTGGCCAGGCGAACGCCGGCGGGCACGTCGGCGGTGTGGATCGTCCGGGTCACCTCTACGAGCCGGGTGAGGGCGTGATCGAGAGCCGCCGCGAGGTCGCGCGCCTCCCCGCCGACGGCACAGGCCCGCTCGATCGTGGCCCGGACGAGCGCTTCGAGAGCGCCGAGGCCCGCCCCGCCGTCCATGACCACCTTGCGGCCCAGCAGGTCGAGGGCCTGAATGCCGTGGGTTCCCTCGTGGATGGCGTTGAGCCGGTTGTCCCGGTAGTGCTGCTCCACGTCGTACTCGCGGGTGTACCCGTAGCCGCCGTGGATCTGGATCGCCAGGTCGTTCGCGTGCAGGCACCACTGGGAAGGCCAGCTCTTCGCGATCGGCGTGAGGACCCCCAGCAGCAGACGGGCCCGTGTCCGCGCCGCGGCGTCGGCCGCGCTCCGCTCGTCGTCGAGCAGCCTGCCGCAGTAGAGGACGAGTCCCAGCGCGCCTTCCACGTAGCACTTCTGAGACAGGAGCATCCGCCGGACGTCGGCATGCTCGATCAGGGCCACCGGCGGTGCGGCGGGGTCCTTCACCCCCGCGGGACGTCCCTGGGTGCGTGTCCGGGCGTACGCGAGGGACTTCAGGTAGCCGGTGTATCCCAGTGCCGTCGCCCCCGCTCCGACGCCGATCCGCGCCTCGTCCATCATGTGGAACATGGCGACGAGACCCTGATGCGGTGCGCCGATGAGGTGACCGACGGCGCCCGGCTGGCCGTCTGGCCGGTACCCGCCCTCGCCGAAGTTCAGCAGGGTGTTCGTCGTGCCGCGGTATCCCATCTTGTGGTTCAGCCCGGCGAGGACCACGTCGTTGCGCTCGCCCAGCGCGCCGTCGGCTCTCACCAGGTACTTGGGCACGAGGAAGAGCGAGAGGCCCTTCACGCCGGGCGGGCCGCCCGGAATCCGCGCCAGCACCAGGTGGACGATGTTCTCGCCCAGCTCGTGGTCGCCTCCGGAGATCCACATCTTGGCGCCGAAGATCCGGAAGGTGCCGTCGTCGCGGGGCTCGGCGCGGCAGGTGATGTCGGCGAGCGAGGATCCCACCTGCGGCTCGGACAGACACATGGTGCCGTGGAAGCGACCCTCGACCATGGGGCGGACGTAGGCGGCGACCTGTTCGTCGGTGCCGTGGGTGAGCAGCAGGTTGGCGCCTGCCACCGTCAGCATGGCGTACGCCCACGTGCTGATGTTGGCAGCCTGGAACCAGAGGAAACAGGCGGTCTGGACGACCTGCGGGAGTTGCAGGCCTCCGACACGGGCGTCCATGCCGCCGCTGAGCAGTCCGGCGTCCGCCACCGTGTCGAGGGCGGTCTTGATGCCGGGCGGTACCACGGCCAGGCCGTCGACCACCTTCGGTTCCTGCTCGTCGTTCAGCCTGTTGTGCGGTGCGAAGCGTTCCTCGGCGATCTGGGTGCAGAGGTCCAGGACGGCGTCGAAGGTCTCCCGCGTGTGATCGGCGTACCGTTCGCGCTTGATGAGCGTTTCGACGCCGAGCCAGTCGTAGAGCATGAACTCCAGGTCACGGCGTGACAATAGGAGTGAGTGAGGCGTTGGGGACGAGGCTGCCATGGAGCGCTCCAGTCGTGGGCGGTCGTGGTCCCGCTGGTTCAGCGGCACGGCCTCGGGGTGACGGTCGACTCCACGAGGACTCCCGTGTCCGAGCCAAGGGCTTTTGAGGGGCGCCTCAGCGACGTCACCCTCCAAACGGCTGATGCACGCTGACACAGCCGAGTCACCGCACCGGGACGCGGGTCCTCGCACCGAGCACGTCGTCGGCGCGCATTCCGACCGTCCGCGCCTCGACGGTGAGACCGGTTTCGAGCGGGACGGCCGCCGCGGCCGTGGTCCACTCCGCTCCGCCGACACCGGTGAGCACGGTGCACCGGCCTTGCCCGACGAGGCCGAGCGTCGAGACGTACTCGGTGCCGTGGGGGAGCCGGACATGCGGCGGGTGGGCGCCGGGACGTGTCGTCGGGTGACAGTGGAGCTCGGGGGCTCGCGTGTGGGCGGGCAACGGCGTGCCGTCGTCGACGACGGATGTGTACGGCAGTCCCGACTCCACGCCGTAGCAGTTGAATTGGTGGTCGATCAGCCGCACTGCCTTCAGACAGGTCGGCTCGGCGGTCCGCCCCGGCCTCGCCCGGGGCGAAGAGATCGTCGACGGCCGCCCAGACCTGCTCGGCGGTCTGCCCGTAAGCCGAGCAGGTCGCCTCGCTGGGCGGTTGGAGTTCGGCGATGCTCTCGATCGCCCGGTCGATCATCTGGCGCTCCACCGGCTCGCGCGCGTCGTGGTAGGTGTCCAGCAGCGCCTCACCGGCGTCTCCGCGCAGCACGGGGGCGAGTTTGCAGGCCAGGTCGTAGGGGGCCCTGGATCGAGGTGTTGCTGCCGGGTCCGTTGGCCGGCGGATGACGGTGTGCCGCGCCGCCGGCCACGAATACCCGGTCCTTGCGGTACTGCTCGGCCCCCATGTGGTTGATCTGCCGGCGCCCGATGTGCTTGATCTTGAACTCGCCGTCGGGATCCCTGATTCCGGCCCGGACGATTTCGGCGATCGCCTGGTCCGAGGCGTCGGCGGGCAGCGGGTCGTGCATCAGCAACAGGGCCATCCATTCCGTGTGGGGCACGGCGGTGGTCCACGGGCTCCACAGCACATCGGTGCCGGGGGCGAGATCCCGAACGCAGCCGCCGTCAGTCCTGCAGGCCCGGCGCCGACGACGAGAACGTGCGTGTGGACGACGTCCCCGGCTTGCGGCGGTTTGCTTCGTCGGCATCTTTTCGTCGCTCCCTCATCGAGCACCGCCCGTCCTGAAGCGGAAGTTGGTCCGCATCGCGGACCGGTGGACCATAAGTGGCTCACTGGGAAGCTAGGCCTCCATCAGGCAGGTGGTCAAGAGCGGGAAGCGGCGCAGGTGACGATCGCCCGAGGCCTGGTGCTCGGCGCAGTGCGGCACCCCGGCGAGGGTCGACACCGGAGCCTGGCCGGGGTCCTCGGCGGCGTGCCGCCGACGGTCGGGAGAGTCATGGAACGGTGGCGACCGTCGGCTTCCTGTGCAAGCGGAGGCCGGTCAGCGGGACTTGAGCCGACAGGCTACGGCTGTGCGGGCCACGGTCACACAGACGCTGGCGCGGTGTTCAGGCCCGTTGTTCGGCGGCCGTGGACGGCTACTGGGGGGCGGTGACCTCGATGTAGGTGGTGCCGGTGACCGGGCGGTGGTCGTAGGTGCCGGTGACGGCGGCGCTTCCCTCGTAGCGAGGCCCGGTGGTCACCAGTTCCTGGTTCTTGGCGTAGACGGTGACGTTCAGCTTGGCGTGCTCGCCCGGGATGGTGACCTTCCAGCGCGTGGGGTAGCTCTTTCCGGTGGTCGGGCTGGTCCAGAGGGTGGAGGTGTCGGGCGTGAGCGTCGCCTCGGCAAGGGTCTGGGTGCCGTCGGGCTTCAGGATGGTCGCAAAGTTGTTCTGCTTGTCATACTTCTGGTTCCAGACGCTGATCTTGTCGCCGTTGGACAGGTTGAGGTTCATCCAGGCCCACGAGGCGCGGCCCGAGGAGATGTCGGGAAGGGGTCCCCACTGGCGGTCCACCCAGGACTGCCCGCGGACCTTCTCGGTGCGGTGGTTGAGCGCCAGCGTCCCGGAGGTGTCAACGGCGGGGAGGGCGTACTCGTAGTTCGGGTACTTCGCGTCGCCGAACATGGGGAAGTAGCCCGTGCCCATGTTGTAGAGGACGTTTCCGCGGGGGCGGAGCGTGACGTCGATGGTCCCCTCGGGGACCTTGGCGCGCAGCCTCATCTCCTTGGCGCTGCCCGTCCAGGTGATGTTGTCGGTGTGGATGTCCACGCCCTGCTTGTCGGAGAGGCCCGTCCCGGGAGGAAGGACGATCTCCGACTTCGTGTACCAGCCGGTGTCTTCGTCGGTGATCGACACCGATGAGAGGGCGCGCCCTTGCTTGGCGTCGCCGGCGCTCAGGTAGTGGGCCAGGAATCCGTACCGGTGCCCCCCCGCGGTCACGTGCGCGGTCACGTACCAGGACTGGTTGAGCCTGTCGGGGTTGGATGCGAGGTCGGCGGCGGGGTCGACGAGGACCGGAAGGCTCGTATGGGCCGGCCCCTGCCCGGAGGTGGTGCTGTGCGCCGCGGCCGAGCCGGCGCCGGTTGTCGCGGTGGCCGGTCCTCCCGAGGCGAGGGTGAGTGAGGCGATCAGCGCGGAAGCGATGGCGGCCGCGCCGACGGTGGTCTTACGCATGACGGCTCCTTGTGTGGATGCCCTGCAGGGATGCATACGGTCAGTATGTGAACGAAACTGTTTCGTACTGTCGGTGGTTATGAGGGGAAGGTGGTCCGTTCGGCGGGGGAGGGGTGGGTGTGCCGGTACGGCCTGCTCGATGGCGTGGCGGGCCTCAAGTCGCACCCCGAGGGGGTGCCCGCCGCAATATCCGACACTTGTCAGATTACTCGTTGCCCGGCATCTGTCAACCGGTGATGAGGCCGGGGCGGCGGGTTCGGGATGAGGCGCTGACCAGGCGCAGTGCTCGCGATGCGCCGATCCGGGCGGCTACGCTGGCCCCACTGTCGGGCGCGCGCCCGTACAGCCGTCTGAGGAGGGCACGTGGGAGGCAAGGCGAGCACCACTCGACGCCCAGGGCGCCCCGGCGCGGATTCCCCCGAAGTGCCCGCGGAGCAAGACGTCCTGCTGCGGGGCCTGGAGGCGTTCGCGGAGCTGGGATACGACCGGGCGTCGGCACGGGAGCTCGCGCGCCGTCTCGGCGTCAGCCACACCTTCATCAACGACCGCTACGGCTCCAAGGCGGCCTTCTGGCGTGCGGTGGTGGACGCCGCGCTAGGGGCTCAGGTCACGCGCCTGGCGCCGGCCGTACCCGGAAGCGACGACGAGGACGTGGTGCGGCGGTTCGTCACGGATTTCTACCGGATCAACATCGGCGAACCGTACCTGGCCGTGCTGATGGCGGATGAGTCCGCACGGGACACCGAGCGGCTGGACTACCTCTGCCGGCATTACATCGAGCCGGCGCTGGCCCTCGTCGCGCCCAGTACCGAGAGGTTGATGGCATCCGGGCGCATGGTCCGGGTTCCGATGGACGTCCTGTTCTTCGCCATCATCACTCCCGTGTCAGGACTGGTGCAGGAGCCCCTCGCCCGGCGCCTGGGCCGGCCCGAGCACATGTCGCACGCGGAACGTCTCGCCAGGGCGGACGCACTGGCCGGACTGGTGGTGGACGGCCTGCTGGCCCCGAGCGACGCAAACCGCCGGTAGCGAGGCGTGCTGGGCGCCTCGTCGCATGTCGTTCGGCATCTCCGTCGTCCCGTCGGCCGTTCGTCGTCGCTCATCATGTGCTCGGAACGCGTCGTCGGTGCCTGCGGTGGCCTGTGTCCTGCCGCGCTGCCCGCGATGAGGGACTCGGTGCCGAAGCCGGCGAAACGGTGCGCCTGATGGTCCCCACCGGCCGCGCAGCGGTCCGGCGGGACGTACGGCCACTGCCTTGGCCGAAGCACCGGCGACGTCCCGGGGTGGATCCCTGACGGGTCCGTCATCGAGACCTGTCCGACCGCGCTTGCTCGACTCCCGCCGAGGGATGCCACCCGAGTCTGCGGGACACGGCCAGTCCGGAGGCGATGACGGCCGGCCGTACCGTCCGCAGATCGACCGACCCGGCGCTCACGACGACCGACAGGGCCGCGACGACCTTGCCCTCGTCGTCGAGGACGCGGGTGGCCACCGAGTCGGCGCCGGGTGTCGTCTCCTGGAGGACGACGGCCACGCCGGTCTCGCGGCACTCGTCCAACTGTTCCAGCAGCCGCGCGGGATCGGTGACGGTGCGCTCGGTGTAGGCGGGCAGGCCCTGTGCGACGACCTGTTCCGTCAGCTGGGAACCGGCGTGGGCGAGCAGCACCTTGCCTACGCCGGAGCAGTGCAGCGGCAGCCTTCCGCCGATCTCCGACATGACGTCCACCGCGTTGCCCGCCGACAGCCGCTCGACGAGCACGGCCTCGGTCCCCTCCAGCACCGCGAGTTGGACGTGCTGGCGCAGCGCGGTGTGCAGGTCGTCCATGAAAGGGAGCGCGGCGGTGCGCAGCGGAACGCTCAGCGGTGCCAGTGTGCCCAGCTGCCACAGCCGGATGCCCACACTGAGCGAGCCGTTCGGTGCCCGTTCCAGCGCTCCCGCCTCGGCGAGTTCCAGCGCCAGTCGGCGCACTGTGGCATGGGGCAGCCCGGTCTCCCTGGTCAGGTCGGCCAGGGTGAGGCGAGACCGGCCGGGCCGGAACGCGAAGAGAACGTCGAGCAGCCGCGAACTCACGCTGCGGCCGGGCTGACTGGTACGCGGCATCAGTCCTCAACTCCGGGGGGGCATCGAAAGACGATGTCCATTGAATGAACATAGTACCTTTCGCGGCTGTCGGGGCGTGGGCAAGGATCCGGGTCAGTAGGACGCTCGCCCTTGAGTCAGAGGAGTGGATCCATGCCCACCCACGTGCCCGGCCCGCGGATCGCCATCGTCGGGGGCGGCATCGGCGGTCTGGCCGCCGCGGCCTTCCTGCACCGCGCGGGACTGACCGCCACCGTCTACGAGCAGGCGCCCGCGCTCGGCGAGGTCGGCGCCGGACTCGTCGCGGCCCCCAACGCCGTACGGCTGCTGCGCCGTCTCGGCGTCATGGAACGGTTCCTGCGCGGGGCCGTGCCGCTGGACTGGGGCTGGGAGTTCCGCCGCTGGGCTGATGGCGGCGTGCTGTCGGTGGAGAAGCTGAGCGGCGTGTGCGAGCGGCTCTACGGCGAGCGCACCTACGTCGTCCACCGGGCCGACCTGCTCGACACCGTCAAGTCGGCCGTACCCGGCGACCGGATCCGCCTGGGCGCCCGGTGCACCTCGGTCGACGAGAGTCCGCACGGTGTGCAACTGCGCTTCGCCGACGGCAGCCGCGCAGAGGCGGACGTCGTCATCGGCGCCGACGGCGTGCACTCCGTCGTCCGGAGCATGGTTGCCGAGTCCACACCGCCGGAGTACTCCGGCATCTGCGCCTTCCGCGCCATCGTGCCCGCCGACGCCGCACCCGACTTCGCCCTGCGCCCCGCCCAGACCCTCTGGCTCGGGCCGGGACGGCACTTCGTGCACTACCCGATGAATGGTGGACGGGCCGTCAATGTCGTCGCCTTCGCCCCCGCCGGGGACTACACCGACGAGTCGTGGAGCGCGAAGGCCACGATCGAGGAGTTCCACGCCGAGTTCGCCGGCTGGGACCCGCGGGTGACGGACCTCATCGCCGCCGGCAGCGTCCCCGGCCGCTGGGCTCTGCTGGACCGGGCGCCGCTGCGGCGCTGGAGCCGGGGCCGGGCCACCCTGCTCGGGGATGCCGCGCATCCCATGTTCCCCTTCTTCGCCCAGGGCGCGGCCCAGTCCATCGAGGACGCCGCGGTACTGGCGCGCTGCCTGGCTGAGTCGGCCGACGATCCCGAGCAGGCGCTGAAGCAGTACGAGGCGGTACGCATCGAACGCACCACACGTCTTCAGCAGATCAGTCATGGCCGCCGCGACGTCAACCACCTGCCCGACGGCCCCGAGCAACAGGCCCGCGACACGGCACTCGCCGGGTCCGACCCCCTGGTGGGCAACGGCTGGATCTACGGCTACGACGCCGAGGAGGTGCCCATTTCGTGAACTCCGGTTCGGCCACCGAAGGAACCCCACCGTGACTGTCACCACGGATTGACAGCATCATTGACAGCACCAGAGCGAGGACGAGCCGGACCGGACGTGCTCGCGTCCTTCGGCAACACTCCGGATCCCTGGCTCAGCGGCTGACGCACGCCCTGGTAGGGAACCTGCACGCTTCCTCCGCGAGGTCCGCCCGCGGATCGTTGACGTCCACCACGAGGCGACCGTGCGAGATCCACACCCTGAGCGCGGGTCATGCCCGGAGCGGTCAGGCGGCCCTTCGCCGGCGGGCCCAGCACCCCCGTTCCGGACACGGCGAGGGGTCTTCCCGCGTCCGGAACCGGGGCAGCCCGCCTGTCCCTCGGGGAAGGGCCACTGCTGCCGCCCGGAGGCGACCCCGGGGCCACCGGCGTCCTCAGTCGAGCGGACCCGAGAGGGGCTTCCGGCGGTGCTCCCCGCCCACGATCGTGTTGCGGAGGATCCCGAGGCGCTCGACTTCGACCTCCACCATGTCGCCGGGCCGCAGCAGCCAGGGCGGGGTGCGGGCGTAGCCGACACCTGACGGGGTGCCGGTGGCGAGCAGGTCGCCGGGGCGCAGCGTGAGGGTGCGCGAGATGTGGGCCAGCGTCTCGCCCACGTGGTGGATCATCTGGCTGGTGGAGGCGTCCTGGACGGTCGTGCCGTTGACCCGGGTCCGCACCCGCAGTCCGTCCCGCAGGTCGCCCACCTCGCCGGCGGGCACCATGGGACCGAGCGGGCCGGAGCGGTCGGCGTTCTTGCCGAGGGTCCACTGCGAGGTCAGTTTCTGCGCCCGCCGCGCGGTGACGTCGTTGAACGTCGAGTAGCCGACCACGGCCTCGAGCGCCTCGGCGGGGTCGGCGTCCACCAGCGTCCGGCCCACCCAGGCCACGATCTCGCCCTCCCAGTCCAGACCGTCCTCGGTGGAGGGCACGGGGATCTCGGCCCCGCCGACCGTCAGCGATCGCGTCCACCGCGCGAACAGCGTGGGGTGCTCGGGCAGTTCCTGGTCCCGGTAGGACCCTTCGGCGGCGTGTTCGAGGTAGTTCAGACCGACGCACAGCATCTGTGCCTCCGGCAGCACCGGCGGCACCAGGCGCGCCTCACCCGCCGATATCGCTTCGCCGGCAGGGGTACGGGCCAGCCATACCTCGGGGTCGGCCCAGAACTCCCGCACGCCGGCCACCACGGTGAGCCGGTCGCCGTCCGGCGACAGGTTGGCCACCCGTACCTCGTCGCCGTACGCCACTCCCACGATCTGCATCCGCACTCCTCCGCTCGGGGAAGACAGTAACTCCATAACCTTCTAAAGGTTATAACCTTTATGATTGAATGCCGTCATGGTTACCGAGAACCGCGCCGTGCTGGCCGGCCTGAGCGCTCCCGGCGGCACACGGGCCGAGCAACTCGCCGGCGCCCTCGAAGACCGCGTCCGCGGACTGAGTCCCGGCTCCGCGATCGGCACCATCGAGGAGATCCGCCAAGAGTCCGGTCTGGCGCGCGCCACGGTCAGCGAAGCCATCCGGCTCCTGCGTGACCGAGGGGTGCTCGAGATCCGCCCCGGTCGCGGCGGCGGACTGTTCGTCGCGGACCAGAGCCCGGTCGTGCGGCTGCGCCACACCCTGCTCAGCGTCGCGGGAGAACCGGGCACGGTCGCGGACGCCATCGAACTCCGCAACCACCTGGAGGAGCTCGTCGACGTCGGCGCCGCCCGGTGCGCGGGCGCGGGCGACATCCTGCCGCTGCGGGCCTGCCTGGACGACATGGCGGCCGCGCCGGACTGGGACACCTTCATGCGCGCCAACTGGGCCCTGCACGAGCGCATCGCGCAGCTGTGCCCGAACGCCATGGCCCGCGCGGTCTACATCGGCACGCTCGGGCACCTCACGTCGTCCACCGCGCGCACCGCCGACCGGGACGCCGGCGCCTACCGCGCGAGGCGGCTGCGGATCCACGCCGACCTGGTGGAGGCGATCGCCGCCGGGGACGAGGACGCCGTTCGCGCCGCCGTCGCGCGCCACAACCATACCGACTGAAGCACGGGGTCACGGGAGCCGTCATGTCACCAGCTGAGTACCGCAAGTACCTCTACCCGTCCAACTCGCCGCGCCTGGCCTCGATCAGGGGCCTGGACGCCTACGAATACCGGGAGGCGGCCAAGGCTGCCCCGTTCACCGGCGAGCTGATCCGCGGCTGGAAACCCCTGCAGCACGCCGAGTTCCGGGGAGTGACCGAGGACGGCACACTACGGCCCGAGGCGCACGCCTGGGAGCCGGCCCGCCCCGGTGAGGAGGCTCCCGTCGCCGCCATGGTCGCCGCGGCGCGGGACCTGCTGGCGGCACTCGACGAGGACGGTCGCGCCAAGCTGAGACACCCGGTGGACGCGGTCGAGTGGCAGACCTGGGCCAACCCGGAGTTCCTGCAGTTCGACACCGGCCTCCGCCTGGAGTTCCAGCCACCGGAGGTCCGGCAGAAGGCCCTCGCCCTGGTGGAGGCGTCGCTGAGCGCCGACGGCTTCCGCCTGGTGCACGACATGATGCTGATCAACGGCTTCCTCGGCGAGGTCGTGGGCCTGCAGAGCATCCTCAACGAGTTCAGCTACAACTTCGCGCTTTACGGGAATCCCGACCCCACCGCTCCGTGGGGCTGGCAGCTGTTCGGCCACCACTGCGCCGTGCACTGCCTGATCGTCGAGGGGCGCATGGTCGTCAGCCCCGTCTTCCTCGGCGCCGAACCCAACGAGATCGACGACGGCCCCCGCGCCGGCACGGTGGCCCTGACCGACCGGATCCGGCTCGGCACGGACCTGATGGCCGCGCTCCCGCCGGACCAGCGCGCCACCGCGACCGTGTACGAGCACATGGTCGACCCCGCCATGCCACCCGGCCGTATCCACCCCGGCGACGAACGGCATCTCGCCGGGGCCTTCCAGGACAACCGGGTGATCCCGGTCGAGGGCCTGCGGGCCGCGGACATGCCCGAGCGGGCCCGGGAGATCCTCCTGGAGATCGCCGAGTCGTTCGTGTCCCTGCTGCCGGACGGCCCGCGCGCGGCCCGGATGCGCGAGATCCGCGACCACCTCGACGAGACCTGGCTCAGCTGGATCGGCGGCCACGAGGCCGGCGACGTCTTCTACTACCGGCTCCAGTCGCCGGTGCTCATCGCCGAACTCGACCACCACTGCGGCGTCTTCCTCGACTACGACACCCCGAAGCCGTTCCACATCCACACCGTGCTGCGCACTCCGCACGGTAACGACTACGGCCGCGCCTACGTGCGCGCCTGGCAGGCACGGAACGCCTGAGCGTGGGTCTGGTCGGCCAACGGACAGAACCGTGACGGACGTGACGGACCTGTTCCGGCAGGACAGCTCCTTCGTTCCGGTGACCCCCTGGGCCTGAGCCGCACCCTTGCCGTCACCGCATGGGTGTCCGTCGTTCAGGAGCGCCGCGCCGGGCGACGTCGCCCAGCCAGGCGAGGCTCGGCTTCGGGTGGCGTTCGAAGGTCTCCCGGTCGACGGCGATCAGGCCGAGAGTCGGCTTCCAGTCGCCCCAGCGATAGTTGTCGAGGGCGCTCCAGTGCAGGTAGCCCCGGACGTCGATGCCGTCGTCGATCGCGGCGAACAGACCGTTCAGAGCCCCTTGTGTGTAGGCGATCCGTCGGCTGTCGTCGGTGGTGGAGATGCCGTTCTCGGTCACGAGGATCGGGATCCCGTCCGTGACGTCCCAGGTGTGGCGGACCGCCATGCCGAGAGCGTCGGGCCGGTACGCCTTGCCCACCATGGTGTTGTCGGGGTGCGGCGGATGCGGCTCGATGCCCTCGGGTCCGACCCACTCGCTGGTGTACGACTGGACACCGACGAAGTCGTCACCCCGCGAGCCTTCGAGGTACAGGTCCTCCCAGACGTACGCGATCTCGCGGAGCCTGTCCTCGGCTCCGGGTCTCGCGGCGAGGGCGCGGTTCGCGATGGTCCAGCCCACGGCCGCGCCGGTGTTCGCCCGGACCACCTCCCGGGCCGCGTGATGGGCCTTCACCAGGACGGCACCGATCTCCGGGTCGGGGGCGGGCAGCTTCACAGGCGCGTTGTCGGCGCCGGCCAGGCCCTGCGACACGCCACTGAGGCGGGCTGGCCCCTGGCGTTCGACGGTCATCATCATCGCCAGCATGTTGGGTTCGTTGATGGTGGCGACCCAGGGGACGTCGGCCAGGATTCCCGTGACGGTCTCGACGTAACGCGTGAACCGGTCGACGGCCTGCTCGCCGAGCCAGCCCCCCTCCTCGGCGAACCACCGCGGGTTGGAGAAATGGTGGAGCGTGATGACGGGTGTCAGACCGAGCGAGAAGGCGGTGTCGATCATCCGCCGGTAGTGGGCGAGTTCGGCCCGGGAGAAGTGTCCCGGCACCGGTTCGACGCGCGCCCACTCGACGCCGAACCGGTAGGCGTTGAGCCCGGCGTCGGCGAGTAGCCGCATGTCCTCCTCGAAACGGTGGTAGCTGTCGAGTGCGTCGCCGCTGCGCTCCAGCCCGGGTCGCCGCCCCTCCAGGGCCCACCAGTCACTGTTGACGTTGTTGCCCTCGGTCTGGTGCGGGGAGCTGGAGGCTCCCCACAGGAACGGAGTTGTGCCGCGCATGAGTACTCCTGAGTCCTGGGCGTGAACAAGGGGGAAGTGCCGTCGGCGGGAAGGCGACCCGGAACGAGATGCGACAGGCGGTCAGATGTGGTCGTCGTCCGCGGCGCGTTCGGCCCATGCCGCGGGCACGGGTTCGCCGGAGGTGACGCCTGCCTCACCGAACGCGTCGACGGCCACCCAGTACTCCGCACCCGCGTTGAGGGAACGCAGGTCGAGGGCCGTGCGCTCGTACACCAGCCAGCTGTGGTACAGCTTCTCCGGGTGACGGCCGTAGCGGACGTTGTAACCGATGGCTCCGGCCGCGGCGTCCCACTCGATCCTGGCGGTGAGGTCGTCCACGCGGGTGGCCCGCGCACGGACTGCAGGCGGGGCGTCGCCGTCGCCGGTCCCGAAGACGCGCACCCCGCTGACGGCGAAGACGCCGTCGAACGGCAGCCGGCCGCTGGTCACCCGGACGAAGCGGGTCTGCCGCGGCGCGTCCAGGACGAGGTAGGCGTGGGGAGCGTCGAGGCCCGTCCCGCGGGAATCGCGTACGACGGTCCACTCCTGCCCGTCCCGCGAGATCTGGACCACGAACTCCGCCGGCTGGTGGCTCGGGAAGATGGCTCGCCAGGAATGGCCCTTGTCCACTCCGTCGGGAGCGTACGGCGCGCCGTCGGCCAACTCGTGGTCCGCCAGATTGATCTGCAGGGCGTGCACGGTCTTGACCGCCCCGAGGTCGATGGTCAGGGACTCGCCCGGTTCGCTGCTCGCGGCCGCCCACCAGGTGCGGATGTCCTCGTCGACGGCGGACGCGGGCTCGTGGCCGGGAGCCGCGGACGAGGCGACGGCATCCGCCTTGTAGGAGAGCAGCATCCAGGCGGGAGGCGTCCACGGATCGAACGGGCCGTCCGGGACGGCTGTCGGGTAGTCGGCGAAGTTCTGGTTGCAGAACAGCACACCGTCGTCGTCGAAGCCGGCCGGGAAGACCCCGACGCGGCGCTCGAACACGTCGTTCACCGAGATGCGCATGGTCGCCGCATGCCACCAGTTTCCGTGCCGGTCCTGGAACGTGCTGCCGTGTCCCGCGCCGGTGATGAATCCGCCCGGCTTGGACGAGAACGGGCTGTCGGGGGAGTAGGTGAAGGGCCCCAGGGGTGAGGAGGCCGTGTAGTACCCGTCGGCATAGGTGTTGAACTGTGTGCCGGGCGCCGAGTACTGCAGGTAGTACGTACCGTCGCGCTCGGTCATCCACGCGCCCTCGATGTAGGGGGCGGTGCCGACGACCTGACTGAGCAGTTTCTCCCGCTCGGTCTGCGGCGGTACGACGACGTAGTCCTCGCCGAGCTGCTCCCAGCCGTGGGCGAGGACATCGGAGCTGATCAGAGGCGAAGGCTCGCCGACCGGACTGAAGGTGTCCGAGAGCCGGACCCCGTAGAGGGGTGTCTTGTTGTCACACCCCCAGTAGAGGTATACCGACTGGTCGGTGTCCTGGAAGAGGTTCGGGTCCCAGAAGGGGAAGGTGCCCGGCGTGACCTCGACGAAGTCGTCGGACAGGGGGTCGACGCTCCGGAAGAAGGGGCAGTTGTCCTCCTTGCGGGACGCGCTGATGTAGAGCGCCCCGTTCACCTCCCGGACGTCCGGCGCGTAGTCGAGGGCCGGCAGCTTGGACGTCGCGCGGTACTCCCACCGCACGAGGTCGGCCGAGTGCCAGAACCCCGCGGACATCGAGACGAACATGTAGTAGCGGTCCCGGTACCGCACGATCGAGGGATCCGCGGCCTCCCGGTGCACGCTCCGCCGCGGCTCGCCGAGCTTGATGCCCCGGACCATGCCGGAGAACCGGATGTCCTGATAGCGGTAGGAAATATCGAGCGGATTGCAGAAGGTGCGTTCTGAAGATGTCATGTGAGGGTTTCCGATCAACGGGTTCTGAGGTCTTCGGCTCCGGGCGGACGACGGCTTGCGGCATGCCGGTCCCGGCCGGCGGCGCCGCGGTTCGTGCTCCGGTGCTTTGGGTCTGCGGTCGTGGGTGAAGACACCTTTGCGGTGGCGACGGGACGTCACAGGCGTTGCCGCGCCTCGCGCCGCCGACGCTGTTCGGCCGGATCCGCGACCGGCGCGGCGAGCAACAGCCTTTGGGTGTAGGGGTGTTCGGGGGTCCGGGTGACGTCGGCCGCCGGACCGGTCTCGACGATGTCGCCCCGGTGGATGACGCTCACACGGTGGCTGACGTGCCGGATGACCGCAAGGTCGTGCGAGATGAACAGGTAGGCGACGCCGGTCCGCCGCTGGATGTCGATGAGCAGGTCGAGGACGCGGGCCTGGGTGGTCAGGTCGAGCGCGGAGACGGGTTCGTCGCACACGATGAGCCGGGGGGCAGGTGCCAGGGCGCGGGCGATCGCGACGCGCTGCCGCTGACCGCCGCTGAACTCCCGCGGCAGCCGCTGCGAAGCGTTGCCCGGCAGCCCCACCTGGTCGAGCAGCTCCGCCACCCGTCCTCGGGCCTCACCCACCGGGGTGCCCTGCACGACCAACGGTTCGCTGAGGATGTCGCCGATGGTGAGGGCCGGGTTGAGGGAGGAGTACGGGTCCTGGAAGACGACCTGGATGTCACGGGCGAGGGTACGGCGCTCCTTGCGCCCGGCGCGGGTGATGTCGTTGCCCTGGAAGCGGACCGTGCCCCCGCTGGGCGCGACCAGGCCGAGCACGGACCGGCCGATGGTCGTCTTCCCGGAGCCCGACTCGCCGACGACGCCGAGGGTCTCGCCCTGCCCCACGGCGAGCGACACGCCGTGCAGAACCTCGTGGGCGCGCGCCCTGAAGACCCGCCCGGGGTAGGTGACGCGCAGGTCGCTCACCTCCAGCAGTGTGGTCATCGGGTCTCCGTCTCGAGCGCGCCCGCGGGGATGGCCGGCGGGTCGGTGCGCAGAGCGGTCTCGTCGAGGATCGAGTCGAGAAGCTTGCGCGTGTAGGGGTGTTGAGGTACGCCGAACAGCTCCTCCGTGGTGCCGGTCTCGACGACCCTCCCCTCCTGCATGACCGCCACCCGGCCGCAGATGTCCGCCACCACACCGAAGTTGTGGGTCACGAGCAGCACCGCCATGTTCAGGTCCCTCTGCAGGTCGCGCAGCAGGTCGAGGATCTCCGCCTGCACCGTGACGTCGAGGGCGGTGGTCGGTTCGTCGGCGATGAGCAGCAGGGGCCGGCTGGCGACGGCGCCCGCGATGAGGACGCGCTGCGCCATGCCACCGGAGATCTGGTGGGGATAGGACCGGAACGTGCGCTCGGGGTCGGGGATGCCGACCCGGGCGAGGAGGGCCAGGACCCGCTCGCGGGCTTCGGACCTGGACATGGGCGTCGCCGCGCGCACCCCCTCGACGAGCTGGGCGCCCACTGTGCAGGAGGGGTCCAGGTTCGACATCGGTTCCTGGGGCACGTACGCGATGGACGTCCCCCGCACCGCCCGAAGTTCACGCTCGCTCAGGCCGAGCAGTTCGCGCCCGTCGAGCCGGATCGAGCCTCGGACGACGACCGCCTCGGCCGGCAGTACTCCGAGCACGGCGAACGCGGTCTGTGTCTTGCCGGACCCGGACTCGCCGACCAGGCCCAAGGTCTCCCCGGCCGCCACGCTCAGGGTGACGCCGCTGACGACCTCCTTCAGTTCGCCGGTCGGTGTCGGGTAGGCGATGGCCAGGTCGTCGACGGTGAGCAGTCCTGAGGCGGCTCCCCCGCCGGCCGTCGGCCGGTACGTGGTGGCGGTGACGATCCGGGTTGGCTTCGGGCGCCCGCCCTCCAGAGCGTCCCGCAGCGCGTTCCCCAGGAGCACCAGCGAAGCGGTGATGACCCCGAGGACGAGACTCGGCCACACGAACTGCAGAGGCTCCTCGTACAGGTTGGTGAACCCGTCGGAGATCATCGCACCGAAGCTGGGCACCGTGTTCGAGCCGACGCCGAGGAAGGCCAGGCCCGACTGCACGCCGATGGACGACCCGGCGAGGAACGCGGTGGCGATGATCACCGGCCCGCGCACCACGGTGAGGACGTGGCGGCGCAGGATACGCCGGTCGGGCAGGCCGGAGACCCGGGCGGCGTCGACGTACAGTTCGTTCTTCACGCCGACGACGAGATTGCGTACGAGCCGGTAGATGCCCGGGGAGAGCAGTACGCCGAAGACGAGCATGGTGGCCTTGTAGTCGCCCTTGGTCACCGGCATGAGGACGATGAGCAGGAGAAGCCCGGGGAACGTCATGATCAGGCTGAACAGCCACTCGGTGACTCCGCGCACGCGCCGCCCGAAGTATCCCCCGACCAGCCCGGACGTGATCCCGATCGCGAGGGCGATGCTCGCGCCGATGAGCGCCGAGACCACGCTCGTGTTGATGGAGAACAGGAGCCTGGCGAAGATGTCCCGGCCGCTCTTGTCCCCGCCGAGCAGATAGCCGTGGTCGCCGAGACCGGCGTTGACCGCGTCCAGGTTCGCCTCGTTGGCACCGTGGGAGGTGAGGACGGGTGCGAGCAGCCCGAGCAGGACGATGACGGTCAGCAGGCTCGCGCTGCCGACGGCCTGGGGGTCGGCGAGCAGGCGCCGCAGGTTCGAGCGGCGCCGCGTGTCCGCACTCGGTGTGGTCAACTGACTATCCTCGCCTTCGGGTTGAGCCAGCCGTTGAGAAGATCGACGACGAGGTTGACGACCACGACGAGCAGCACGCCGAACAGGCTGATGCCCATGATGATCGGGACGTCGCCCTGCAGGGAGGCATTGAACGCGTACTGGCCGAAGCCCGGCAGCGCGAAGATCTGCTCGATGATCAGGGCCCCGCCGAGCATCTGGATGAACTCCAGGGACAGCACGGTGAGGGCCGGTCCCGCGGCGTTGCGCAGGGCGTGCCGCAGGACGATGGAGCGGGTGGGGATGCCCCGGGTGCGCAGGGTTCGGACGTAGTCCTTGCGCAGTTCGCCGATCATGGCGCCGCGGATCTGCGAGGTCAGGCTGGCGACACCGCCCATCATCAGTGCGACGACGGGGATGGCGATGGAACTCGCCCAGCGGGTCGGACTCTCGCTGAAGTCGGTGTACCCGGTGGCCGGGAACACGTGCAGCTTGACGGCGAACACGTAGACCAGCGCGATGGCGACGAGCAGGCTCGGGACGAGATAGCCGACCATCGCGGCGCCCTGCGCGAACCGGTCGACGGCGCCGCCGCGCGCGGCGGCGGCCACGCCGAGCGCGACGCTGATGACCGAGGTGGCCAGCAGCGCCACCACGACGATCGACAGGGTGACGCCGAGCCGGGCGGTGATGGCGGAGCGGACCGGTTCGCTGGTGAAATACGAGGCGCCGAGGTCACCACGGACCGCGTGCGAGAGCCAGTCGAGATACTGGGTGAACAGAGGTCGGTCGAGGCCCATCTGGGCCTTCTGGGCGGCGAGCTGCTTCGGGGTGGCACCGCTGCCGAGGACACTGCTCGCCACGTCGTCGAAGGACGTGCTGAGCAACAGGAACGTGATCATGGTCACCAGGACCGCGAGCACGAGGCCCGCGGTCAGGCGACGCAGCACATAGACCGTCATGGGCGCGGACTCACCCTCCCGACTGCTGCGACGAGCCGGTCACGCCGAACTGCCGGATGGTGGACATCGTCGAGGCGCCGTCGCCGAGATAGGTGATGCCCTTTCCGGTGGCCCAGTCGCTGCCGATGAAGAAGACGGGCGCGACCCACGCGTTCTCGACGCCGAACTTGTTGATCTCCCGGTAGACGCCGCGGGACTTGGCGGGGTCGCGTTCCCGGGCCGCCTTGTCGAGGAGCGTGGTCAGCTTGGGGTCGGTGGTGTGGAACACGTTGCGGGAACCGGTCGGGGTGTAGAAGCTGCGCGTCATGATCGCGTCGCTGTTGAGGCCCTCCACGAGCAGGAACATCGGGTACTTGCCCGAGGAGACGGCGGAGACGGTCTGCTGCGCGGGCACCGGCTCCCACGTCACCTTGATGCCGATGTCGCCGAGCGCCTGGGTGAAGATCGGCTCGAAACTCTTGGTGAAGACGAGGCTGGGCATGGTCACCGAGAAGCCGTCCGGGTAGCCGGCCTCGGCGAGCAGCTTCTTGGCCCCGGCGACGTCGAAGGGGTAGACGCTGTTGAGCGCGTCGTCGTAGGCCTCGTCCTTCGGGTTGAACAGCTGGTCGGTGGCCTTGCCGGAGCCGCGCAGCAGCTGTGAGACCAGCTTCTCCCGGTCGAAGGCCATGTTGATGGCCTTGCGCACGCGCAGATCGCCGAGTGGCTTCAGCTTGGTGCCCGCGCGGTCGCCGAGGACGAGATAGGCGCCCGCGGTCGCCTGGACGTGCGTGATCTTGAAGCCGGCCGCCTTGAGCGCGGACAACTGCGAGACGTCGACCGTGCCGGCGTTGGTCTCGCCCGCCTTGAGGGCGTTGGCCGACGCCGTCGGGTCGGTGATCACGCGGATCTTGACCGTCTGGAACGGATAGGCCTTCTTGTTCCAGTAGTCGTCCCGCCGCTTCAGGACATACACCGAGCCGTTGACGGTGGCCTTCGTGTCGAGGGTGTACGGGCCCGAGGCGACCGGGTTGAGGGCGGTGCTCTTGCTCGCCATCGTCTTCGGGTCGCCGATCACGCCGGGGGCCGTCGACAGGGAGGCGAGCAGCGTGGAGTCCGGCTGCTTGAGCTTGATGACGACCGTCGAGGTGTCGGGGGCTTCGACCGAGGAGACGGAGGCGAGCGACTGCTGGCTCTGACCGGGCGTGGCTCGAATGCGCTCCAGAGTGGCCTTCACGGCATTCGCGTCCACCGTCGCGCCCGAGCTGAACTTCATGCCCGCGCGCAGTTTCAGGGTGAGCGTGAGCCCGTCCTTCGAGTACGACCAGCTCTGCGCGGCGCCGGGGTGCAGCTCGCCCTTGTTGTCCTGGAGCAGCAGAGTGTCGAAGATCGAGTCCCAGACGTAGGTCGACTGGCCCTCGACGAGCTGGGCGGGGTCGAACGAGTTGGGGGTGCCGAGGATGGACAGCGCGAGGGTCCTGTCGGCGCCGGAGTTCGAGGTGGCGGCGGGTTCGCTGTCGCATGCCGAGGTGGCCGTCGCCAGCAGTGCGACGACGCCGAGGGCCGCCATGGCCTGGGAGCGCGGACGGGTCCGAGGCCTGGGCCGGGGAAGCGAGGGTCGTGTGCGCATGGATGGATTCCTTCGTCCTGGAACCTGAAGAGCCGAGGCCTTGTCAGTGCGGTGCTTCGGCGCGTCCGTGCAGGGACGCATGAACCGGCGGACGCACAGGCGCGGGTGTGGGTTGGAGCTCGTGTGAAGCCGGCACGTGCGCTGTGAGCAGGGAGGTTGCGGCGATCACGGCTCCGCCGGTGCCCCTGTCACGCCAACAGTTACCACTTGGTCGCTTTTCACTCGGAAGGTAGGGCGCGGCGCGGGGCGCGGGAAGGGGGCGCCCCGTGTTCGTAATCAGAGCGTTATGTGGCGCGAATTCGTCGCGTCGCACCTCTTGCGTTCGCGCCGGTCGGCGCTCACACTCCGAGCGGGCCGTGAAATATAGACTCTTGGAAGGTTTTCGAGGGAGAGCTCGGGATCCAGGGAGAGGAAGCGCACTGTGACCCAGGCCAAGGGCCGCGGCCCGTACACGAAGACACCGGCCCGGCGTGCGGAGATCGTCCGGGCGGCACGTGACAGCTTCGCCGAGCACGGGTTCGCGAAGGCGTCCCTGCGGGACATCGCCGAGCGGGTCGGCATCACCCACGCTGGGCTGCTGCACCACTTCCGCAACAAGGACGAGCTGCTCGCCGCAGTGCTCGCCGAACGCGACACCGAGGAGTGGGAGTACGCCCAGTCGCAGGTCGCGAACATGGATCACCTGGCGCCGTACCTCGGTGACCTGCTGCGTCACCACCAGCAGGCCCCCGAGTTGATGCGCTTGTGGATCGAACTCGCCGTGGCCGCCTCACGTCCGGATCATCCGGCACACGGATACTTCGTGTGGCGCTACGACAAAGTACGCGAGAACTTCGCGCAGGGCATGCGGGAGAAGGCGGAACAGGGGGCCCTGCACGAAGCGCTCGCCCCCGAACACGCGGCCACCCTGCTCCAGGCCGTGCTCAACGGCCTGCAGTTGCAATGGTTGCTGGACCAGGATCTCGACGTCATCGGCCCCGTCGGGGCCTTCATGCGGATGGCCTTCCCGCAGACATCAGAACCAGAGGGCGAGGAATGAGAACCGGAACCCTCGCCGTCCAGCTGTACAGCGTGATCGATGCTCTGGCGGCCGACCGCCCCGGCACCCTCGCGCGGCTGGCCGGGCTCGGATACCGGCACGTCGAGCCGTTCGCGCTCGGCATGTGGAACACGTCCCCCGACGAACTCGCCGCCTCCGCCGCCGAGTTGCGCGCTGATCTGGACGCGGTCGGCCTCGGCGTCAGCTCCGTGCACGTCGCCGTCTCGGCCGACAGCCAGGCATCCGCGATCGAGACCTGCCGCATCCTCGGCACGGACACCGCGTTCGTTCCTGTCCCATGGCTCGTCGACGGATTCGACGAACGGGTGTTTGAGACCTGCGACGGTGTACGCGCCTTCGCCGACTGCCTCAACACGGCGGCGCGGGAGCTGGCCGGGGCGGGGATCAGGCTCGGCTACCACAACCACCACTTCGAGTGGGTGCGGCTGCCGGACGGCGCTCGCGCCTTCGACGTGCTGTGGCAGCTGCTCGACCCCGGGATCCTCGCCGAGGTCGACGTCTACTGGGCCGCCGTGGCCGGTCAGGATCCGGTGGAGGTCCTGGAGCGCCTCGGAGAACGCGCCGTGACCGCCCACCTCAAGGACGGGCCCGCCGAACCCGACGCGCCGCAGACGCCCATCGGTACCGGGGACGTCGACATTCCGGCGGCGTTGCGCGCGGGAAGCCATCTGCGCTGGCACATCACAGAGATCGACCGGACCGAAGCCGAGCGTTTCGAACTCCTCGCAGCCAACCGGCAAGTCCTCCTGCAGGGTGGCCTCACCGCGTCCTGACACTCAGTCAACCAGTGGTGTCCGCCGGGGACGCAGACGCCGGTCGGGCCACGCGTGGGGAAGCGGGTCCGGATCGGATCGTGCCGGCGTGAGGCGCCGGTCGGTGCGGCTGCTTCCGCCATCGTCGGTCGGCGACAGGACGGCCGGCGCATCCGAGCAGGCGCCACGTGCCGCCTCCAGTTCGGGCGCGGCGCCCGCGGCGACCTCGGGCACGAGACGCCGCGGACAGGGGCGAACCGCCCGCGGCGTCACCGGCGGCCCCCGGGTCGTCTCAACCCGCCTTCTCCACACGGCGGGTGGCGCTGAACGTGCCGGGTGGGAGATGTTCCACGGTGGTGCCGTCGGGGAAGACGACGCGTGCGGTGGTCGCCGGCGGTACGTCGACCGTGACGGTGAGTTCGGCGCCGACCGTCCGCCACTCGACGGCGATCGTGCCCTGCGGTGACTCGTGGGTACCCCGGGCCCACGGCACAGACGGGTGTGGGACGGGCGCGACTTCGAAGGACTCCCAGGCGATCGACTCCGGCGTCTGGCGCAGTCCCAGGGTGTGAGTGTGCAGGAAGCGGACGACCGCGCCCTTGCTGTAGTGGTTCAGGGACTCGTGGGCGGCACCGGTGGCGTCGACGCCCTCCCACTCCTCCCAGATGGTGGTCGCGCCGCGGTCGAGCATGTACAGCCAGGACGGCGGGGTGCGCTGGAGGAGCAACTCGTAGGCGACTTCGGCGTGTCCGGTGTCGGCGAGGACGGGGAGCAGGTCGCCGGTCGCGAGGAAGCCCGTCCCGAGATGGGTGCCGGCCGCGCGGATCAGCTCGACCAGGCGTGCGGCGGCGGCCTCGCGCAGTTCACCGGGGACGAGTCCGAGGGACAGCGCGCGCACATAACCGGCCTGGGTGTCGCCGGAGGTGCGTCCGTCGGGGGAGAGGAACTCGGTGCGCCAGGCGTCGCGGACCCGCTCGGCGAGCTCGGCGTAACGGTCCACGTCCTCGGCGCGGTCCAGTATCCGCGCGACACGGGCCAGGGTCGCCGTCGAGCGGTACAGGAACGCCGTGCCCACTTCGCCCTTGTCGGCCGTGAACCAGGCGACGGGATTGTCCTTGACCGGGTCGATGGGCGTGCCGTCGGCCGCCTTCTCCTTCGGTTCGGTCCACTCGCCCCAGTGGAAGGAGCCGTCCCACAGGTACTGTTCGTGCGCGAGCGGCTCGGGCGAGCGTTCGACACGGGTGGGGTGCCGGGCGGTGCGGGCGGTGGTGAGGGCCCACTCCACCCAGCGGACCATCGCGTCCCAGTTCTCGGCGAGGATCTCTCGGTCGCCGTACGACTCGTACAGCTCCCATGGGACGGCGACGACGGCGTCTCCCCAGCCGGCCGAGCCGGTCATCATGGCGAACTGGTCGTCGAGGTGGTGCTTGATACGGCGTCCGTCGGGCGAGAAGTTGGCGATCCGTCCGTCGGGGAGCTGGTCGTCGCGGACGGATCGCAGCCACTTGCGGCTGAAGCCCAGGACGTCGTACAGGCGGGTCGCGGTGGGCGCGAACACCTGGTAGTCGCCGGTCCAGGCGAGGCGTTCACGGGTCGGGCAGTCGGTGGGCACGTCGACGGCGTTGCCGCGGAAGCTCCATTCGGCGATCTCGTGGAGGCGGTCGAGGTCGTCGTGACCGCACGCGAAGGTGCCGGTGCGGCGCAGGTCGGAGTGGACGACCCGCATGACGAGGCTCGCGGGGTCGAGCGGGGCGCCGTCGCGGTGGAGACGGGCGTACCGGAAACCGTGCACGGTGTGGTGCGGCTCGAACGTCTCGCCGCAGCCCCCGGAGACGGCCTCGTCGCGCTGGACGAAGGGGATCGAGGCCTGGCCGGGGCGTGCGGAGTCCAGGTGGGCGGTCGTCAGATCGCCGTCGGGGCCGAGATGCTCGCCGTAGTCGACGACCGTGCGGGTGCCGGCCGGACCGAGGTCACCCAGGGCGATCCAGCCGGAGGCGTTCTGGCCGAAGTCGGCGATCCAGCGGCCGTCTTCGAGCTGTACGACGGAGTGCGCGGGGCGTGACTCGACCACGCGCACCGGCGGTGCCGGCGACCAGCCGACCGCGGACGCCGCCACCTGGTCGACGAGGACGGGCCGCCCGGCCCCGGGCCGCCCGGCCCCGGGCCGCCCGGCCCCGGGCCGCAGACGGAAGTCGGTGGTCTGCCCGTTCATGAGGTCGGCCCGGGTGATGGCCGACTCCGCGCTCGTCCACGTCCCGTCGGTGTGCACGACCTGGCGCGCGCCGTCCTCGTAGGCGATGTGCAGTTCGGCCCGCGCACCGGTCACCGTGCCCCAGCCGGCCGGGAGCCGGAACGCGCCCACCTGACCCCGGTACCAGCCGTCGGACAGCACGATCTCGATGAGGTTGCCGCCTTGTCGCAGGGCGTCCGCCACGTCCGACGCCTGGGCGTGAAGCGTGCGGTCGTACGACGTCGCGCCGGGCGAGAGTTCGGCGGTGCCGGCCCGCTCGCCGTTGACGTACGCCTCGTACACCCCGAGTGCCGTCGCGTACAGCCGTGCCGAGCGCACCCCGGCCCGTGCCTCGAACCGGGCCGACAGGACGTACGCCGGCCGTCTGCCGTAGCCGGGATCGCCGGTCTCGGCGGGACTGATCCAGCGTGCCTTCCAGTCGGCGGCGAGCAGACCGGCCTCGAACGCGTGCCACCGCGACCACGGCGAGTCGCGGTCGCCGTCGTCGCCGCCGAGTGCCCGGACCCGCCAGGCCACCCGTTGCCCGCTGGTCAGTGCCGCCCATGGCCAGGGGAGGAACCGGTGCCCGCCCACGGCGGTGGTCACAGCGGGACGCGCCTCGCCGTCGACGGTGCACTCCACCTCGTACGCCACCGGGCGCGCCGCGTCCGACGGCGGCTTCCACGACAGCCGGGGCGTGGTCCCCGATACGGGGAAGGTGTCCCCGCCGCTGTCGATGTCCTGGTCGTACGGTGCGTTGTGCATGCTGTGCCTTCTCGGAACTCGGTGGATGGGGATGGCTTCTCGGGAAGCCTGCCGGAGGCGGCGCTATCGGACCGACTTGATCTTGAGCTTGACGATGAGGCCACCGACCAGTGCCAGGACCGCGCCGAGTAGGTAGAGCTGGGTGTAGTTCTTCTCGCCGCCGTCGCTGACGCCGAGGGTGATGATGAGCGGGGCGATCAGCGGGGCGGCGGCGCTGGGGATCTTCTGCGCGAAACCGACGACGGCGAGGTAGCGGCCCGCCTCGGCGCGGTCCGGGAGGACGGCGAAGACGATCGCCTGGTCGACGGCGCTGAACGTGGCGATGGCGAACTGCATCAGCACCGCGCCGACGACCAGTTGGGGCAGCGAGTGCGCGAACGCCTCGGTGACGGCCCCGGCGACGAACACCGCGGAGCCGATCAGGGCGAACAGCTTGCGCCGGCCGAGCTTGTCGGAGAGGAAACCGCCCCCGATGGCGCCGCCCGCCGCGGCCACCACGCCGATGGTCCCGATGACCGCCACGATCCCGGCGACCTCCTTGACCGGCAGGTCGAGCCGCTGCGCGTAGAAGAAGGTGCCGAAGGTGGTGTTGAAGTACAGGCCCATGAAGAAGACGAAGCGGCCGAGCCAGTTCCAGCCGAAGTCCGGGTACCTGCGCGGGCTGAAGCCGTAGCTGGCGACCATGCTCCTCAGGGTCACGCCGCTGGTGCGCACGAGCGCGCGGGAGTCGCCCTCGGGCTTGAACACCGGGAAGAGCACCACCAGGGCAGCGCCCAGGACGCCCGGGACCAGGAACACCAGGAAGGTGCTGGAGGCCACCCCGTAGGCGAGACCGATGCCGATCACCGGGGCGATCTGGGTCATGACGCCGGTTAGCGCCGAGACCCGGCCGCGCTGCTCCTCGGGCACCCGGTCCGCCTGGACGTTCTGGACGGCCTGCCCGGCCGTGGACCAGCCGATCATGCCGACGACCCACGCCAGGCCCAGCAGAAGGACCGACGGAGCGAGGGCGACGCCCACGAGCGCGACGGTGCCGAGCAGAGTGCCGCCGATCATGAAGGGGGTCCGGCGGCCGAGACGGGAACGCGTCCGGTCGCTCCAGAGCCCGATCAGGGGGCTGAGGACCAGATAGACGAACTGGGCGGACCCGGTGACGTACCCGAGCCGCTCCTCGTGTCCGGGCGCCAGGTCGTCGATCCGCACGGCGAGGGAGTAGGAGAGGGGGACCATCAGGGCCAGGGAGCCGCCGAAGCTGGCGATCATCAGCCACAGGAGGTAGCTCCTGCCGACTTTCCGCAGCGGTGGTGCCTCGATCGGGGGGCTGCCCTCGACGTCCTGCGGCGGTGATGTCGTGGAAGGGGTGACCACCACGCTGACGTCCCGGTTGTCGTGAGACATGCGGACTCCTTTGTCACATGAGCGCAAGCGGCGGCTGCCACCGGTGGGGGAGGAGAAGGGGAGCTGGGGAGATGGGAGAGCCGGGCCGAAGCGCCGGTCACGGGCCTGGCAACGGCCGGCCGTCGGGACCCCAGGGCGTCCGCCGGCGACGCGCGCGGTGCCGGAGGGTCGCGGGGGCAGAGGCAGGGGGATCCCGGGGCGTCGGCTCAGGGGACGCCGGCGAGGGACCGTGGGGAGACGCGAGAGTGCGGACCTGTCGTGTGCTGCGGGGACCTGTCCCGTGCCGCGCGGACCGTCCCCTGCCGCGCGGACCGTCCCGTCCCCTGCCGCCGTGTGCCCGTCCGTGCGCCGAACGGGGTGGCGGGGTGGCGGCATGCGCCCGGGCGGAACCCGAACGCCGCGGACGTCAGTCGGCCGTGGCCCGGCCGGGCTTGCCGCCATCCAGGCCGTGCCAGCGTCGGCGCAGGGCGAACGCGGCGGACTTGGGCTTGCGGTCGCGGGTGAAGACGCCCTTCTTGTTGCCGTCGACGCGGTGGATGCCGGCGGAGGTCTGGAAGTCGGCGAAGTTCCACACGTGTTCGCCGACGAACTCGGGGATGCGGTCGAAGACCTTGTGGTACATGGCGAGGAAGTCGCTCTGGTACTCCTCGCTCCACGGCGCGTCCCACACGGAGTGCAGCCCGGGTTGGGTGTCGGCGCCGTACTCGGACATCATGACCGGCTTGCCGAAGCGCTGGACCCACCCGCGCAGGTCCTGCTCCAGATACCCCTCCGCCGTCGCGAGGTCGCCCGTGAAGAGGTACCAGCCGTAGTAGCGGTTGATGCTGAGCACGTCGAACAGGTCGCCGATCCTGTCGTTCTGCGGCGTCGCGAACATGACGGCGGCGTAGGTGAGCGGCCGGGTCGGGTCGAGTTTGCGGGCCAGCTCGACCAGTGGCTCGAAGTACTCGCGCGCACCCTCCTCGTTGGAGGCCGGTTCGTTGGCGAGGCACCACATCACCACGCTCGGGTGGTTCCGGTCCCGCTCGATCAGCTCTCGCAGATGCCGGGCGTGGACGTCGCGGGTGACCCCGCCGAAGTTCTCCGGAGCGAAGGTGGGGGTCGGCGGGACGCCGGTGAGGCCGCCCTGGACGCCCAGGTTGAGGCCTACGGCGGCGGTCTCGTCGATGACGACGATGCCGTGCCGGTCGGCGAAGTGCAGCACCTCTTCGGCGTAGGGGTAGTGGGAGGTGCGGAAGGAGTTGGCGCCGGTCCACTCCATGAGCTGGAAGTCATGGACGAGGTAGGCGTCGTCGTGGCCCTTGCCCCGGACCGGGGTGTCCTCGTGCTTGCCGAAGCCGGTGAAGTAGAACGGCTCGCCGTTGATGAGGAACTCGGTGCCCCGCACCTCGACGGTACGGACCCCGAAGGGCTGCGTGTAGCTGTCCACGGTCTCGCCGTCGACGGCCGGCTCCACCACCAGGTCGTAGAGATAGGCCGCGCCCGGCTGCCAGAGCGTGACGTCCTCGATGCGCAGGACGCCCTCGGCGCCGTGTCCCTCCGCGACGGTCCGGCCGGCCTCGTCGACCGCGCGCACCCGCACGGTGACCGTGTCGGCGTGCTCGCCCGCGGTCTCCACCCGGTAGCCGACGGTACCCGCGGCGCCGTCCCGCCCGGTGACGACGGTGACGTCCTCGACGAAGGTCTTCGGGGTGCTGTACAGGCGGACCGGGCGGGCGATCCCCGCGTAGTTGTAGAAGTCGTGCAGATACGACTGCCGTTCGCGGCCGTCGGGGCCGGTCGTGATGGTGCCGGGCGGGATGGTCACGTTCGTCAGCCGGTTGTCGACGCCGACCGTCAGCCGGAACTCCGTGCCAGGCTCGACGATGCCGGTCAGGTCCGCCTCGAACGGCGTGTAGCCGCCGGTGTGCTCGGCCACGAGCCGTTCGTCCACGTAGACCTGAGCGGCGTGGGTGACGGACCCGAAGCGCAGCACCACGCGCTCGTCGGTCCAGCCGCGCGGGACGCGTACGTCGCGCTGGTACCAGACGACACCGACGTGGTCCCGGATCTCGGCGTCCACGAACAGGTCGTTGTAGCTGGCGGGCACGGGGACTTCGAGCGGCGGGGCGAGCCGTGCCGCCCACGGGGCGGCGCCGGCCCGGGTGCCGAGAGCGAACCGCC
Organism: Streptomyces sp. NPDC086519; assembly: GCF_040686075.1. Lineage (NCBI taxonomy): Bacteria > Bacillati > Actinomycetota > Actinomycetes > Kitasatosporales > Streptomycetaceae > Streptomyces > Streptomyces sp. NPDC086519. The sequence goes on along the minus strand of NZ_JBFBJL010000010.1, from coordinate 44,290 downwards.
ACAGGCCGTCCAGTCCGACGACGTCGCGGGTGGGGGTGGTACGGGGCGAGAGCATGAGGGTTCCTACCGGGTGCTCGGAACGGTCAGGGCGATCGGGGCGGTCGGGGCGGTGCGCGTCAGGCCGTCTCACCGGCGTCCGCGAGGAGTGTGCTGCCCGTCATGAAGGCCGAGAGGTCGCTGGCGCAGAACAGCACCACCCGGGCGATGTCGTCGGGCACGCCGAGCCTGCCGAGCGGGCCGGGCCGCATCACGGACAAGAGCGCCTCCGAGTCCAGCGGCACCCCGGCCGCGGCGGCCGCCGCCATGTTGCCCTCGGTCGGCACGAACGTCGGCGCCACGCCCAGCACGCGGATGCCGAACGGGGCGAACTCCAGGGCGAGTTGCCGGGTGAGGCCGCGTGCCGCGTGCTTGGAGCCGACATACGCGGCCAGCCCGGGGGCCGTCCCGCGGAACCCCGCCGTGGAGACGACGTTGACGATGACGCCCCCGTGTCCAGCGGCGCTCATCCTGCGCGCGGCCTCCCGGGAGCCGAGGAAGACCCCGCGGGTGTTCACGGCGAACACCTCGTCGAAGGCCTGGTCGGACATCTCCAGCGCGGGCACGCTGGGGAAGACCCCGGCGTTGTTCACCCAGATGTCGATCCCGCCGAGCTCCCGGACCGCGAGGTCGGCGGCGGACACGACACTGTCGGGGTCGGTGACGTCCAGATGGGCGGCCAGGGCGCGGCCCCGGCCTCGCGCGCCGAGATCCTCGGCGACGGCGCCGGCGAGCTCGTCCGCGATGTCCGCGACGAGCACGTCCGCTCCCGCTTCGGCCAGTCGCTCGGCGACGGCCCGGCCGAGCCCCCGGCCCGCGCCGGTCACGACGGCGCGCCGTCCGGAGAGCGAGACGAGTTCGGCCAGGGACTTGGACGAGACGTCGGGTACGGATATCTGCACGGTGTGTCCTCCGTGTGACGGGGCGGTCAGATCCGGCCGCGGCGGGCTGTCTCGCCCAGCCACGCGAGAGAGGGCTTGGGGCGGCGCTCGAACGTCTCGCGGTCGACCTCGACCAGGCCGAACGTCGGCTCCCAGTGGCCCCACTCGTAGTTGTCGAGCAGGCTCCAGTGCAGATAGCCGCGGATGTCCACCCCGTCGGCCATCGCCTTGCCCAGGTGCTCCAGGGCCTCGCCCGTGTAGGCGATGCGGCGTGTGTCGTCGCCGGTGGCGATGCCGTTCTCCGTGATCAGGATCGGCACACCGCCGGTGACCTCGGCGGTGTGCCGTACCGCGATGCCCAGGGCGTCGGGCCGGTAGGCGGTGCCGACGAGCGTGTTGTCCGGGTGCTGCGGGTGGGGCTCGATGCCGTCCGGGCCGACCCACTGGCTGGAGTACGACTGCACGCCGACGAAGTCGTCGCCGCGCGACCCCTCCAGGTAGAGGTCCTCCCAGACGTGCTCCAGTTCCCGCTTCTTCTCCTCGGCCCCTGGACGGGCCACGAAGGCGCGGTTGGCGACCGTCCAGCCGACCTTGGCGCCGGTGCGCTCGCGCAGCACCTCTCGCGCGGCATGGTGCGCCTCGACGAGCCGCTCGCCGATGGCCGTGTCGGGGGCCGGCAGTGGTGGACGCGGGCCCTCGTTGTCGAGAGTGGGGCTCTGCCACTCCCCGGAGGCCTGCGCGCTCTGCATCGCCCGCGCCATGCCGGCCATGATGGCCAGCATGTTCGGCTCGTTCATGGTGACGACCCACTCGACGCCTTCGAGGATCGGCGCGACCGTCTCGACGTGGGTCCGGAACCGGTCGACCGCGTGCTCGCCGAGCCAGCCGCCCTCCTGGGTGAACCAGAGCGGGCTGGTGAAGTGGTGCAGGGTCACGACCGGGGTCAGACCGAGCTCGAAGGCCGTGTCGATCATGCGCCGGTAGTGGGCGAGTTCGGCGCGCGAGACCAGGCCGGGGACGGGCTCGATACGGGCCCATTCGATGCCGAAGCGGTAGGCGTTGAGCCCGGCGTCAGCGAGCAGCCGCATGTCCTCGCGGTACCGGTGGTAGCTGTCGCAGGCGTCGCCGCTGCGCTCCATGCCGGGGATGCGCCCCTCGTTCGCCCAGAAGTCGCTGTTGAGGTTGTTGCCCTCGATCTGGTGTGGTGCGGTGGAGGCGCCCCAGAGGAAACCGGGAGCGAGTTCGGTCATGTCGACTGCCTTCCTGAGTGCCGATGGCGACGAGCCCGGCGGGACGTGTGCCGCCGAGGGCGGTTTCACACGCCTTTCGGGCCGGGGGTGTGGCTGGACGTGGATTCGAGCGACGGCTGTGCTCCGACGTCAACGGTTACCATGTGGTTGGTTTTCGCTGGAACGTAAACCGGGATCGTGGGACGGGGAAGACCGCAGGGCGATTTCGTAACCTGAGCGTTACAGGAGGAAGGCGGGTGCGGTCCGGCTGCTCAAGGGCGGGCGACCGTCGTGCTCGGCCTCGACGCATCTGCGTTCACGCCCTTGGGATCCGGTGTCGGCGTACATGTGAACGTGGCTCTGGCGAGATTTTCGTGGGTGGAGATCATCCGGGTGCCGCGGTCGGCCGGTCCGCACAGCTGCGGCGAAGGCGGGCGATCAGGACGACGCGGTGGCACGGGAGCGGGACGCCGGTGCGTCCTGCCGTCAGGTGTTTCTGGAGTTCGACGTCGGTGATGCGGCCTTCGTTGACGCCGGTTTGTAGGTGGTGAGATCCGCCGGGCGACGGCGTGTCGGTCTCCGTGGGGCTCCGGTGGGAAGTCTCGCGCGCCCGGAACGTTCCATGCTCCCGTTTTCTCGGCGGCGTGGGGGCCGTCCGCCGATCCTGTCGCGGGCGCGGGCGCGGGCGGCGGCCGGGCCGTCCTTGGTCGCGCCGAGTACGAACTCGCGGTGCGGGTCGGCGAAGGCGGACACCATGCCGAAGGGGTCGCGTCCGTAGCGGGTGTTGCCGTCGATGCCCCGCGCGACGGCGTGAAGTCGGATGCCGCGGTCCCGCAGCTCGGTGCCCACGACGATGAGGTTCCGGACGGAGTGGGAGAGCCGGTCCGGCCGGGTGACCGTGACGGCGTCGCCGGAGCGGAGTTGGGGCGATGGCAGGTCCCGCTCGGACCGTGCGGTTTCATGGCCGTTGGTTCGCTCGACGCGGATGTCCTCCTTGGTGGCACCGACGTGCACAAGGGTGTTGACCTGCGGGACGGGGCTCCGGCCGGGCCGGGCGGACGTAGCCGACCACGGCCGGGGCTGATGTGGCGCGGCGCAGAGGCGAGGTCGTCACTGGGTGCTCACCTGCTCACGGTCGCGTCGGTTCAGAGGGTGCCGGGCGGTGCTGCCGGTCGGTCCGCTCGGGTGTTCGGGAGCGTAGCGGGGAGTGCGGCAAGGAAGTCACCGCCGAAGTGCATCGTCCGGGCACCGCGCCGCGCCGCTCGGTGGCCGCAGGGGCCGCGCGGAGGGCGAGCTCGCCGCTGCGCCCGGAGGCGGTCAGGTCTGTTGACGATGCCTGGAGCGACGCCTACTCTTCAACAGAATCAGGATTCTGAATTTGATGTGAGGGGGCGTCCGTAGTGATCCGGGCCGGGGACAGGACCCGGCCGGGTGGCTTGTCACCGTGCGGCACCGTCCTGCCCGTAAGGCGGGCGCGAGTGCCGTCCTGACGCGCGCCGGAAGAGCTCACCGGTGTGCCCGTCCGTGCCGCGGTGGCAGGGGCGTCATCGTCGCGTCGGCTTCTCCAGGGATCGTCACGGTCCGATTCCCTCGAAGGTATTTCCCCGCGACCACTTACCCGATCCGTTGCATCGGCCAGGAGGTTTCTGTGCGCTTCTCCGCCTTTCTCACCACCCGATCTGCCGGCCCGCACGAGGACCGCGACGTCATGAACGCGATGGTCCAGCACGCCGTCGACGTCGAGCGGCTCGGGTTCGACGCGGTGTTCCTGCCGGACCACCACTTCACCGGGTACGCCCCGCCGGCCAGTGACCCGATGATGTTCGCCGCCTATCTCGCGGCTCTTCTGCCCAGGCTGCACTTCGGTTTCTCGGTGCAGACGATTCCGCTGCACCACCCCGTCCGCTTCGCCGAGCGGCTGAACCTTCTCGATCAGCTGACCGACGGCAAGGTCCTCGTGGGCACCGGCAGCGGCACCACGCCCGAGGAGATGATCGGGCTGGGCATCAACTACAAGGACACCCCGCAGCTCTCCGTGTCCAACCTGGAAATCGTGCGACGGCTGTGGGACAAGAAGCCGGACGACGAGCCGGTAGTCTTCGACAACGGGCCGTACAAGGGTGCCGTCGTCTCCCGTATCGTGCCCGTCGCGCACTCGGCGCAGGGCCCGCAGCTCATGTCGGTGGCACTGCGTCCCTCCAGCACCCAGCGGGCCGCCGATCTCGCGCAGCCGGCCTTTGTTCCCGCCTTCACTCCGCCCGTGCTCGACGACGGCGAGCCCCTGTCGCACCTTCGCAGGCATTTCGGCGCCTACCGAGACGCCCTGGAGGCGGCCGGCCATCCGCAGGACTTGGTGGACCACGCGCTGAGCTGGACCACGCACACCTACCAACATGTGCATGTCGCACCGACCGACGAGCAGGCCGAGGACGAGTTCCAGCTGATAATCGACCTGTACCAGAAGGCGGTTGAGCGCGAACACACGGCCAACAAGGCCGCCGAGCGGCTCAGCGGCGTCGAGCTCGGAGCCGTGCACAATGCCCGCAACCCCGGCTGGCAGCGCACCTGGTGCCTGTGGGGCAGCCCGGAAACGGTCACCGAGCACCTGCGTGAGGTCGCCGACGTGGGTATCGGCAACGTCCTCGGCGCCTTCCTGGGCGGGACGCTGACCCCGGAGCGCACGGAATGGGGCAAGCGCTCGTTGGAGCTCTTCGCCACCGAGGTCATGCCGAGGTTCCGGTCCCGGTGAGCGGCGACACTCACACCCGCGAGAGGGCCGTGGGTGCTTCGACAGGCCCCGGCCCCGAGGAGCCGGAGACGCTGCGGGGCGCCTGCGCCAACCAGCCCCCGGACAGGTGGGCCTTCGCCCGTCGGAACATCGCCGACGCGCGCTCGCGGGTCGCACCCGGTCGGCACGAGGTCCTCGTGGGCAGGTCGTCGACCGAGTTCTCGAACCATCTGGCAGTCGAACTGTGACGCCCTCTCCGGAGCAGCACACGGACCACGGCCCCGACCTCGGCGCCGTCGCCCGGAGCCGCCCGTGGGTGATCCTGGCGATCGCCTGTGCGGCTCAGTTCATCTGTGTGCTGGACGTGTCGATCGTCAACGTGGCGCTGCCGTCGATGCGCGAGAGCCTCGGTCTCTCGCCCGGCGGGCTGCAGTGGGTGGTCAACGGCTATGCCCTGACCTTCGCCGGCTTCCTGCTGCTCGGCGGGCGCGCCGCCGACCTGCTGGGGACCAGACGTGTCTTCCTCGCCGGGCTGGCGCTGTTCACCGCGGCGAGCCTGGCGGGTGGCCTGGCCCAGGCGGGCTGGCAACTGGTCGCGGCGCGTTTCGTCCAGGGGCTGGGCGGCGCGTTGCTGGTGCCCACGACACTGACCGTGCTGACGACCACCTTCCCCCACCCCCGTGCCAGAGCCCGAGCGCTCGCCGTGCTGACTGCGGCGGCCGGGGCGGGTGGAGCGCTGGGAGGCGTCTTCGGCGGGCTGCTCACCGGGCTGCTCGGGTGGCGCTGGGTGCTGTTCGTCAACGTGCCCCTGGGGGTCGTCCTGTCCCTCGCCGCTGCCGGGACACTGCCGGGCGCGGTGCGCGGCTCGGTGCGAGGGCGGCTGGACGTGCCGGGCTCGCTCGCGGTGACCCTCGGAACCTCCGGTCTGGTGGCGGCGATCGTGGTATCGGAGGGCCACGGCTGGACCTCGGCGTTCACCCTGTCCCTTCTGGCGGCGGCTGTGCTGCTATTTACCGGTTTCCTGTTGTGGGAACGGCGTGCCCGTCACCCGCTCGTTCCCCCGGCGGTGTTCCGTGTCCGCCCGCTGATGACGGCCAACACGCTGGCGCTCGTGATCAGTGGTGTGCTGCCGGCGACCATGTTCTTCCTCTCCCTCTATCTGCAGAACGTGAAGGGCTTGACGCCCTTGTGGGCCGGTGTGGCCCTGCTGCCCAGCGCCGCCGGTGTCGCGCTCGGCGCGGCGGCCGCCTCCCGGCTGGTCGGCGTTCTCGGCCCTCGCATGGTGTTCCTGGCCGGTTCGCTGCTAGCCGCGGCGTCCCTGGTGTGGCTGTCGCGGCTCGGCCCGGACAGTGGTTACGCGGGGCCCGTCGCGGTTCCGCTGTTCCTCTCCATGGCGGGGCTCAGTGTGGCCGGGCTGCCACTGACGCTGACCGCGGTCGCGGGCGCCGGGCCGGACAGGGCCGGGCTCGCCTCGGGTCTGCTCAACACCGCCAAGCAGATCGGCGGCGCCGTTGGCCTGGCCGTCCTGGTCACGCTGGCGGCCACGCGTACGGTCGCCCTCACGGCCGCAGGGCGTACCAGTGAGGACGCGGCCACGACCCAGGGCTTCGGCCTCGCTCTGCTGGTCGCCGCCGGAGTGGTTCTCGGAGCCGGTTTCTGCGGCCTGGCTCTGCCGCGGGGTGCGTCGCCGGAACCGGCTCCCTCCTCGCCGGAGGACGGGTTCTGAGTCCGTGCTTCCGCGGGGACGGGGGCGGGAACGTGCGTGCCGTACCGCACGCGTTGTGGCCACCGCCCGGCGGGCGGTGGCCTCGGCTCAGCTGATGTCGCCTGACGCCGCCGTCGAGACAGTGACTTAGGTCACTTTTTATTTTTAGAATCAGAATCTTGAATTTGTTCGTTACGGCGCGCACACTCGCCCGTAACGTGATGCACCCGCCAGAACGGGTCGGGTACGGCGGAGGAGGCATTGTGGCCCAACCCGACAAGTTATCCGCCGCCGGTGCCCGGCCCACCGGCCGGGCACCGCACGGGCGGAGGGGTACCACCCCACCCCGGTGAGTCGGTGCCGGCGCTTCTGGTCGGACACACGGAACAGCGCGCCACACGATCCGCTCCCTCCCCCCGGTGACACCCCTTCCGGTCCGGTGCCGGGACCGCTCGACACCGACCCGCTCCGCGCCGTTCGGACGCCCGCCGTACCCGACGGTCCTTCCCGAGCGCCATGTGAACCCACCGCCGCCTCCCCGCGCCGCACTCCATGCCGGGGCCCATGCCCGTCTGCCGCCCAGACATCAGGACACGTTCCTCCGCCGTCGGCACCGTCCTCTCCCCGCGAAGGCCGGACCAGCGCCAACCCGAAAGGCAGCACCATGTCAGCAGCCTCCCGTTCGACCCTCGTCATCGCACTCGCAGCGGCCGGGGCACTCAGTCTGTCCGCATGTGGGGGCGGAGGCGGAACCAAGAACCAGGCCGCCTCCTCGGCAGCCGTGGCCGCCCCCGCCGACAGCGGTACCCTCACCCTCCTCGGCCAGGCCAGTGGGAACAAGCCGGAACCCCTGGACACGGTCATCGCGGCCTTCGAGAAGAAGTACCCGGGTATCAAGGTGAAGTCGGAGTACCTGCCGATCGGCACCAGCTACGCCGACTCGCTGCGGACCCGGCTCCGCGGCGGCAACCAGCCCGACGTCTTCTACGCGGCGCCCGGCGCGGGAGGCCTCACCTCCCTGCTCAACCTGGCCGATGCCGGTCTCACCGCCGATCTGGCCAAGCAGTCCTGGACCAAGGGCCTGGTGGACACCAACGCCCGCGAGCTCTTCTACCAGGACGGGGGCCTGTGGGGCATCCCGTTCGACCGGGTGGTCGTCGCCCAGGTGTACAACACGACCGCCCTCAAGAAGAGCGGCATCGAGATCCCCAGAACGATGGACGAACTCCTGACCGCCTGCAAGAAGGTGAACAGCCAGGGCAAGTCCCTGCTCTCCCTGGCCGGTGCCAGCGCGGAGAACTCCGGACTGTTCGCCGTCGCTCTCGCCGCCAACTACGTGCTCGCCGACCAGCCGGAATTCAACTCCGAGCGCGCACAGGGCAAGACCACGTTCGCCGGCAGCAAGGGCTGGCAGAGCACCGTCCAGGCGATCGTCGACATGAAGAAGGCCGGGTGCTTCCAGAAGGGAGTCGAGGCGGCCGACATCCCCCAGGCGGCCCCGGCCCTGGCGGAGGGCAAGGCCCTGTCCTTCGTCATCCCCACGGGCGCGCTGGCCGCCCTGCGCGGCATAGCGCCGAACCTGGAACTGGAAGCCCACCCGCTGCCCGGTGTGACCGCGGAGGGAACGAACATCTACTCCTCCCAGTCCGACGCGCTGGCCATCTCGACCAAGGGAGCCAAGAACGGAGCCGCCACCACGTTCCTGAAGTACGTCGCCACGGGCGGCGGCGACGAGGTCTACGCCAAGGCGACCGGCAACCTGCCGCTGAAGGGAACGCTCGACGACCCCGCGCTGAGCGGAATCTCCGGCATCCTGGCCGACGAGAAGCACAACTTCCCGATGATCAACCTCCCGTGGCCCAACCCCGAGGTCTACAGCGACCTGGGCAAGGGCGTCCAGGGCCTGCTGACCGGCCAGCAGAGCCCCGCCGATGTCCTGAAGAGCATGGACGACGCCTGGAAGCAGAAGTGAGCGCGGGTGCCGGCGGGCAGCGCCGCGCCCGCCGGCATCTGTCCTCCTCAAACGGTTGACGAAAGCGATGGGGCGCCTCCTTCGCCCTCACCCCGACCTCGCAGGGAGATTCCGTGACCACAACCCTTGAGGCGCCCCCGGCCGCCAAGACCGAACACCGGCCGGGGCGCCGCCCACGGCGCCGCGCCACGGCACCGTTGATCTGGCTGGCCCCGGGGCTGCTGCTCCTGCTCGCTGTGCGCTACGTCCCCACGGTCCTCGGCGCCAACTACGCGTTCACCGACTGGAACGGGCTCAGCTCGGTCTACAACATCGTCGGCCTGGACAACTTCCGGACGATCGTCGAGGACCCGGACTCCCGGCAGGCGTTGGTCAACACCCTCGTGCTCGCGCTGACCGTCGTGGCCGCCAGCAACGTACTCGGCATGTCCCTCGCCCTCGCACTGGACTCGGCGATCAAGACGCGCAACATCGTACGCGCCGTGTTCTTCGCACCCGCCGTCCTCAGCCCGCTGGCCACCGCCTACATCTGGCGCTACATCTTCCAGATCGACGGACCGCTCAACCACCTGTTCGGCGCCGTCGGACTGGGCTCCTGGGAACGGAGTTGGCTCGCCGACCCCACCTGGGCCCAGTGGGCGGTGGCGGCGGTGACCGTCTGGCAGTTCACCGGCCTGGCCATGATCATCTACCTGACCGGTCTGCAGTCCATTCCCGCCGAACTCACCGAAGCGGCCTCGGTCGACGGGGCGGGCCCCTGGCGCCGCTTCCGCGCGATCACCCTGCCCCTACTGGCTCCCGCCACCACGATCGCGCTCACCCTCACCACCATCATGGCTCTCGGTATCTTCGACCAGGTCGTCGCGCTCACGGGCGGCGGCCCCGCCGGGAAGACGGACACGCTGTCCACGGTCATCTACGAGCAGACCTTCAGTCTCGGCCGGTTCGGGTACGGAACCGCCCTGGCCGTGATCCTCACCGTCGTGATCACCCTCGCCTCGGTCACCCAACTCCTCGTTCTGCGTTCCCGTGAGAGGCGGATGCGATGAACTCCGGAATGCAGCGCTACACCCGGCGCACCCTTGCCCGCGAGATCGCGATGATCGTGGCCGGGCTGGTGTGGCTCTTCCCCTTCTACCTCCTGGTCATGACGTCGGTGAAGCCCGACAGCCAGATCTTCAGCGCCCCGACCGCCCTGCCCACCAGCCTCGACGTCGGCAACTACGACGAGGCGTGGAGCACCGCACACCTCGGCCGCGCCCTGCTCAACAGCCTGATCATCACGGGTGGCAGCGTCGCCCTGCTGATCGTGGTCGGCTCCCTCTGCGCCTACACCATCGCTCGCCGGCCCGGCCGCTGGAGCGCCGCCTTCTACCTGTTGTTCGTGATCGGCATCATCGTGCCCTTCCAGCTGGGGCTGATCCCGCTGTACTCGATGATGCGTTCCCTGGGCCTGGTAGGCAGCTACCTGGGGATCATCCTGCTCTATGGCGGTATGTGGATCCCCATGGCGGTGTTTCTCTACACCGGGTTCATCCGTGCCATGCCCAAGGACTACGAGGAAGCGGCCCTGTTGGACGGATCGACGCCTTTCCTGACCTTCCGACGTGTGATCTTCCCGCAGCTGCGGCCGGTGACCGCGACGGTGGCCACCCTCTGCGGAATCCTGGTCTGGAACGACTTCTTCACACCGCTGATCTTCCTGTCCGGCACGGACAAGGTGCCTCTCCCGCTGGCGATCTACGAGTTCGTCGGCTCGGTGGCGACCCGCTGGAACCTCGTCTTCGCGGGGATCCTCGTCGCACTGCTGCCCGTCCTCATCCTCTTCGTCGCCGCGCAACGACACCTGATGCGCGGCTTTTCCGGCGGGCTCAAGGCCTGACCCCGTAGCCACCGACCGGGCCCCCACCCCCGGCATCCGCCCAAGCCGTCACTCCCCGAGGAGAGACCAGGATCCATGGCCGACACGTTCACGCCCCGCCCGCGCACGATCAGGCGCGGAGTCAGCTTCTACTCCTTCCAGGAGGAGTTCTTCCTGCGCACGATGACGCTGGAGGACTGCGTCGCAGCCGCCGCGAGCACGGGCGCGCGCGGCATCGAGATCATCCCCGAGCAGTCGATCCCCGGCTACCCGGACCTGTCCGACGCCTTCGTGGCCGACTGGCACGGCTGGATGGACCGCTACGGCACCGTCCCGGTGGCGACCGACCTGTTTCTCGACACCAAGCTGTACCCCGGGCGACGGCTCAGCCACGAGGAACAGGTGGCATCGGTCCGCCGCGACATCGACATCGCCGTGCGCCTCGGTGCCACCGTCGTCCGGATGATCATCAACACACCGCCCGAGGTCATGGAGTCCGTAGCCGGCCACGCCGAGGAACGGGGCGTCCGTCTGCTCCTCGAAGTGCACGCCCCGTTCCACTACGAGCACGCTTGGATCCTCCAGCACCTCGACGTCATGTACCGCCTCCAGTCGCCCGCGCTGGGCCTCATGCCCGACATGGGCACCTACGTCCAGCGCTTCCCCAGGGTGGTGAGCGAACGCGCGCTGCGCGACGGCGCGCGGCCGGACCTCGTCGACCTGATCGTGCGCACCTACGACAACCACGAGGACACCCACGCCCTCATGGACATCGTCAACTACCGGGGCGGCGGACCGGTGGAGTTCGGGCTCGCGCGACAGGCCACCCACTACATCTGGAGCGAGCCGAAGGCCATGCTCGACCACATGTCCCTCATCGGGCACATCCAGGCCAAGTTCTACGAGATGACCGATGACGGGGACGAGTACAGCATTCCGTACGCGCAGATCATCCCCGTTCTTCTCCAGGGCGGGTTCGACGGTTACCTCTCCAGTGAATACGAGGGCAACCGGCATATTCAGGACGCGGTCCCGGTGGACAGCGTGGAGCAGGTCCGCCGTCAGCAGACCATGCTCGCCCGGCTGCTCGGCGAAACCGCCTGACCGTCCGACCGGGCGGAGTGCCACAACGACGCCTACGGCGCGCCCGGGTTGAGCATCCACTACCGGCTCACCGATCGTGACCATGCCCGGACCGCGGCGGCATGCGACTCGGTCCAGCGTACGGTCGATGCACCGGCGAACCGCTCGACGACGATCTGGGGACCTGAAACCGGGTACACCATCCACGCCGTGAGCAGGGCGGACGGCCCGATCGTCGGCTCTCCTGGCTACCGCGGCGGAATCTCGGGGCCGGTCAGGAACGCTCCGGACCTGCAGCCGTTGGTCCTGTGGTGACGGCCGTTGGGTGGCAGGCCTGTGGGACCACCCTGGCTTCCCGTAGCCTGGCAGTCCACGCCATGGGGTTGGGCCATCCCCCTCGGTGTCACGCTCCACGCGGACAACAGTGCCAGGCTGGTCGCCTCCGACGGCACGTGCGTGGACTCGCCGCAACGCAGTCGCCGGCCGTACCGGACCGTCAGGCCGCCGGCTTCGGCGGCGGCGTCCGCTCGCCGGATGCCGATCTCAGCCGGTGCGCGACGGCTACTGCGTCTCCCAGCCCACGGTGGTTCGGAGAAGGCGCCCAGCTCGCGCTTTGCGTTTTCCGGCAGATCCGCCCTGCGCCGGCCGGATCGTCATGCCGGCCTGTACGCCCCGGCGGTTTGTCGTCGTACGGCGTGGTCCGGGCAGGACCTTCGTGGAACTCGGCGGGCCGCCCCGCCGCCTTGGCCGGGTCGCCGAGGGACCGCGGGCCCCTGAACGGAGCTGTCCAGGACGGCTCGGACGCCGTGATCGCACCGGACACCGCAAGATCGTCCGACCCGTGACAGCGGCTGCGGACAGCCTTCATTGTCCTTCGTAGCGCAAGAAGGCGAGCGTCATCGCGCCGAGGTCTTCGATCAGTGTAGGCAAGTCGCTGCCCTCCGCGGCCTCCGGAGCGACGTCGAGGGCCAACGCCCTGGCGAGCGCGGCGTAGACCGTGGTGAAGCAGGAGCCGACGGCGCGAATCGGGTCCGGGTGCCGGATCTCGTCGCGGCGGGAGAGGATCAGGTCGATGAACCGGTCGCGGGCGTCCATGTACCCGGCTTTGCCGACCTTGGCCACGGCCGGGTCGACGGCGCCTCGCTGGAGGAAGGCGCCCAGGGTCCTTCCTTGCTGGTTCAGCACGTCGGCGAATTGCGCGATGAGCTGCGGGACGAGTTGGGCGAGCGGCACGCCGGCCCAGTGCTGCGGGTCGGTCATTTCGCGCTGCGCGGCGAGCAGGCGTTCCTGGAACCGGGCCTGTGCCGCCCGCAAGAGGTCGTCCTTGCCGTCGACCCGGGTGTAGATCGAACCCACCGACACCCCGGAGCGCCGGCTGACCTCGGTCAGGGCGAAACCGGAGTAGCCCTTCTCGGAGAGGAGCTCGAGGGTCGTGTCGAGAACCAGGTCGAAGGAGCGCTGACTACGCTCCTGCTTGGGGGCGCGGATACCGCCGGTCTGTGGGGGCTTCTGTGGCGTGGTGGGCATTCAGTCAGTGTATGCAGCGTGACATGCCGCCCGGTCGTGGTCGGCGACCGTGCGGGAACCGCCCGCGGCCCGCCTTCTCCTCGCGTCACCCCGCGGGCTCCGGCAACGAGGGATACGCGGGACGAGGGGGAGGCGCGCGTACTCTTCGGACTCAGGCGACACGTACCGCCCCTGTGGGAGCGGCGAAGCGCTGGGCGAACTCTTGGACCTGTCGTGCCAGCAGGTCGAGCTGGGCAGCGGTGGTGGGGTCGGCGCAGGTGCCGTCCGGCATGAACAGCGGGCCCTGGCCGGAGTTGAGTGTGACGCCGAGCGGGGTGGGCCAGCCGCGCATGGCGTGGACGGTACTGCGCAGGGCGGCGAGGGTGGTGCCGCATGCCTGCCAGCCGGCCGCCGTCACGACCAGCCCGACGGCCCGCCCGTCGAAGTACACGCGTTCGTCCTCGCGAAGGTCCTCCAGCAGATCGAGCGCGTTCTTGACGAGGCCGGAGACACCGCCGTGGTAGCCGGGGGAGCCGATCACCAGGCCGTCCGCCTGGCGCACCGCCTCGACCAGTTGGCGTTGCTGGTCGGTACGTTCGGCGCTTTCGGGTGCGTAGTGGGGGAGTGCGGCGAGGAAGTCGCCTCCGAAGCGCACCGTGCGGGCGCCACGCCGTTCTGCGGCCGCGAGGGCGGTGTGGACAGCGAGCTCGCTGCTGGAGCCGGCGCGGGTGGTGCCGCCGATGCCGACGATCAGGTGACTCATCGGGGTGGAGTCCTTTCGGAAGTGAGGCATGACCTCGGAGGCGAAGAGGCGCAGCGAGGACTGGGGCAGGGCGTAGCGCCCCGGGGCGAGAGGCCCGTTGGCGAAACCCATGAGGATGGCCTCCTGGTAGGCGGCGAGGATGATCTCCACCTCCTCACGCGCCTGCTCGTCGGTCTCCGGCTGCGGGTGACCGGAGGTGGCTCATGGTGGCGCGGTAGGGGTTCAGGCACGTCTGGAAGGCCGTCGAGGGTTCGCGCCGGCGGGAACGATGCGCTGGACCACCGCGCCCTTGCGGGGGGCCGTGGTCGAGCAGGTTCACGTGTTCGGCGAGGCGGACCGGACGGTGCAGAGGCAGGGTCGTCACGGAGAAGCCGTGGTGCACGTTCTGCGTCCGGGAGGCCAGGTACACGGCGAAGCGGAGGGGGTCGCCGGACGTCGGTGCGTAGGCGGTGAAGGGATCGTCGGCCGGTCCCAGGGAGCGGCCGACGAGGAAGACGGAGAAGTGCATGGGAGAACCCCCCACCAGTGAATCAGAATTGCGATTCTGAAAATACGTGAGGGCTGCATGGCCGTCAAGGGGTGAGCTCGGTATTGACTGGCCGGACCTCGGCTGCCTAGGTTTGAGCAGAATTAATATTCTGGTTCTAGTGAAGTGGCGGTGTTCTTCCCGCGCCGTCGTCGCACCACCCACCCGCACATCGAGAGGTCGCCATGCACGCCTCCGCGTACCCGCCCCTGGATGCCGCCTCCCTCACCGCGGGAAAGACAGGCTGGAGCACCCTGGACGAGCCGGCCCTGGGGCTGCGGTCGTTGTTCCTGGTCGACGGGCCTCTGGGCCTGGTCAGTCCGACCTTCGACGAGCGCGAGACCTCCTTGCTGCTGCCCAGCGGCATCGCGCTGGGAGCGACCTGGGACACGGAAGTGGTCGGCGCGGTGGCCGCGGCACAGGCATCGGAAGCACGTCGGCGCGGTTTCGACGCGATCTACGCCCCCAACCTCAATCTGGCCAGGACGGGGCTGTCCGGCCGGACCTTCGAGATGCTGTCGGAGGACCCGTTGCTGGCCGGCGTGCTCGGTGCGGCCTTCGTGACAGGCCTGCAGGGACAGGGCGTCGCGGCGTTCCCCAAGCACCTGGTCTGCAACGACACGGAGACGGCGCGACAGCGGATGAGCGCCGAGGTCGACGACACGGCGTTGCGTGAGGTCTACCTGCGCCCCTTCGAGATGGCTGTGCGGGCCGGCGCCTGGGGGTTGATGGCCGCCTACAACCGGCTGGGCGGCACACCGTGCACGGCCCACGCCGAACTGCTGGCGATCGTGAAGGAGGAGTGGGGTTTCGACGGGGTGGTCGTTTCCGACTACTTCGCCCTCAAGGAGACGGTCGGCCCGGCGCTCGCCGGCCTCGACCTGGAGATGCCCGGTCCGGCGATCCACTACGGTGTGCGGCTCGCCGAGGCGGTGGAACGGGGTGAGGTGCCGCGGGCACGGCTGGACGACGCGGTGGAGAGACTGCTGCGTCTGGCCCGGCGGGTCGGCGGCATCGAGGGTGCCCACCGGCAGGTGGCCGCCGGTGACGCGTACGTACCGCGCGAACAGGCACAGGAGACACTCGTCCGGGCTGCCGCCGCCTCGTTCGTCATGGTCCGCAACGAGGACACGCTGCTCCCGCTCGACCCGGCCGGGTTGCGACGGCTCGCCGTCATCGGACCGAACGCCGGCCGGCCCTGCTACCAGGGAGCGACGTTCGGCCGGATCCGGCCGGAACAGGTCGCGGCCACCCCGCTCCAGGCGATGAGGGAACGCTTCGGTCCCCTCTGCGATGTCGTGTACGAACCCGGGGTCGACACGGTGCCGCCCGACTCCCTGGGTGCCTTCCGGGTCACCACTCCGGACAAGGAGCCCGGAGTGCGGCTGGAGCATCTGCGCGACGGACACGTCGCCCTGACCGAAGTCCGCGCGGACAGCGCGTTCATCTGGTTCGGGGACATCCCGGGCGTCGGGCCGACCACGGAGCCGATGACGCTCAGGCTCACAGCCGTGCTCACCCCTGAGGCCGGCGGACACTGGACATTCGGTGCCGGTGGATCCGGTGCGACCGTGCTGTCCGTCGACGGCGTGGTGCTCGCCCGGCGCCCGGCCCCCGCCGCCGGGGATCTGATGGGGCAGGTGGCCCGCGCCGAGACCACGACCGCGCAGTGGGAACTGAGGGCGGGGGAACCGGTGACCGTGGTCGTCGAGATGGTCTCGACGGGCGGCCCGGTGCAGGCGCTGACCGTGGGCTGCACGCCGCCGGCCACTCCTGGAGCCCTGGAGCGCGCGCGGCAGGCGGCCGCGTCGGCCGACGCCGTCGTACTGGTCGTGGGCGACGAACTGGAGACATCGCGGGAGAGCAAGGACCTCGAACACTCCGCTCTGCCGGAGGCCCAGCTCGGACTCGTCGAGGCGGTGGCCCGGGCGAATCCGCGCACGGTCGTGGTCGTCAACGCGGGACGGCCCGTGGACGCCCCCTGGGCCGACTCGGTCCCCGCCGTGCTGCAGAGCTGGTTCGCCGGGCAGGGGTACGGCACGGCTCTGGCGGGTGTGCTGGCCGGGGACGACGAGCCCGGTGGCCGGATGCCCGTCACGGTGCCCCTGTGCGACGCCGACCGTGCGACGCACGGTGAGACGCTCGACGCCGATCTGCGTCGTGTCTACCGAGAACCCACCGGGTACCGGCATCTGAGGCGCAGCGGCACCAAGGCCCGATTCGCCTTCGGCGCCGGACTCGGCTACACGACCTGGCGGCTCGGGGCGGCCTCGCTCGTTCCGAGCGGAGGGTGTTGGGCGGTGCGCCTTCCGGTCACCAACACAGGGGAGCGCGGCGGGCGTGAGGTCGTCCAGGTCTACATCCGGGCGCCGGGGGAGACGGATGCCCGGCTCGCCGGCTTCACCGGGATCCGGCTCGACGCGGGGCAGGACGCCGAGGTGGAAGTGGAGCTCGACGAGCGTACGTGGCAGCGGTGGGACGCCGCGGGGGGAGGCTGGTCCGTGATCGAGGGGCGGCATGAGGTCCTCGTCGGCCGGTCCGCGGAGGACATCGTGCAGACGCTTGTCCACGAGTTGTAGCCGAAGCTGTAGCCGAAACGGGCGGGGAGAGGCGTTCACCGCCTCTCCCCGCCCGTTTCGGCTGTCGCGATCAGAGCGCCGCGACGACCTCCTGGACGGACCGCAGTGATGCGGCCGATTCGATGGTGGGGTGGTACTCGAGACCGATCGGGCCCTCGTAGCCGAGCTGTCGCAGACCGTGGAGCTGCGCGGCCCAGTCGACGGTTCCGGTGCCCGGCTCCGTGCGGTTCGGCAGATCGGCGATCTGTACGTGTGAGACGAGGTCCATGGCGCCGGTCAGTTCCCGCTCGGGCGCCTCACCCATCTGCAGTGAGTGGTAGAGGTCGTACAGGAGGGCGAGCCCGGGGGAGTCGACCTCACGCACCGCGGCGAGGCATTCGGCGGTGGTGTCGAACAGGGTGCCCGGGTGGTCCACCCGGGTGTTGAGGTTCTCCAGCAGGATCGTCACGCCGTGGTCGGCGGCGATCTCGGCGCCCGCCTTCAGCGCGTCGACGAGGATGCCGTGCTGCACGGCACGCTTCACGTACGGCAGTCCCACGCCCGAGCCGGTGACGATGCGGGTGCAGCCCAGCCGGGCGGCAACCTCCGCCGCGGCCCGGACGTGACCGAGGAACTCCTCGTGGGTGCGGGCGTCGGCGAGTGTGAGCCGGCCCTCGACGAGCAGGGTGTGCAGGGACGAGCCGGTGGCTTCCAGGGCCTTGCGGATCGACTCCAGGTCCTTGTCGCTGTGCGACCAGATCTCGACCACGTCGACGCCATGGTCGGCGGCGGCGCGGATGCGCTCACCCAGATCGTCTCCGGCCTCCTTGAAGAGGAGTTCGACGTTGACGGACAAAGGGACGGGACGGGACATGGTTGCTCCTGAAACGGAGAGGGAAGCCCCCGCGACGGTGACCGCGGGGTGAGCCGGCACGCGGGGCGCCGGCCGGGAGGGAAGCGACAACCGGCCGCCGCCCCGCGCGAGGTGTCAGCCGCGCAGCAGCCGCTGTGCGTACCAGCCGTTGAGCATGGCACTGCGGGCCGGGTTCGGTGTCTGCTCGCTCTCGAAGACGGCCCAGCCGGACCAGTCGTGGGCGCGCAGCCGTTCCGCCAGGGCGGGGAAGTCCACGAGCCCGCCGGTGGTGCCGCACTCGTAGAACCAGCGCTCGATGCCGCGGGCTCCGCCCTCGGACAGCATGCTCGCCTCCGCGTGCGGCGCGAGGCGTTCACCGTTCTCGTCGACGTACCGGGTGTCCTTCAGGTGCAGGTGGTCCACCCTGTCGTGGTGCGTGTCGAAGAGCCGCACGGGGTCCAGCCCGGCGACGGTCAGCTCGGCGGTGTCGAGCGTGAGACCCACCAGGGCCGGGTCGGTCTCGGTGAGCAGCGCGGACAGTGTCTTCTCCTCGGCCGCGGCGCTCAGGCAGTCCACGTGCAGGGACAGCCGTACGCCGGTCTCCGCGACGGCGGCGCCCACGCTGTTCCAGCCAGCCGCGGCATCGGTGATCGCCGCGCCCGGCAGCGGCCGGTCCAGGGTCCAGGCGGCCGGCAGAGCCCGCACCACCAGCCGGGTGCCACCCGCCGTGGCCAGGAACTCGGCGAAGGGCAGCAGAGCCTCGGTGATCTCGCCGTGTCGGGCGCGCTCCAGGATGGACCGGCCGCGGCTGAGCTCCTCGTCCACGGGCTCACCGGGGTCGACGTACCAGCTGGACACCGCCTCGAGACCCGTACCCCGGACGATGTCGAGGAAGGCCCTGGTGGAACCGTAGGTCGCCGCGATCGACGCGGGCCGGCCGAGCGGATCCCAGCGGCCGGTGCCGCCGCACAGCTCGACGCCGGTGAACCCGCAGGCGGCGATCACCTTCAGGGCGCGCTCGTGCTGTTCGGGTCGCGTGAAGTCGTCGAAGTTCGGCTTCCACTGGTTGACGGCGTAGCCGAGACGGATGCGGGGGCTCATGCGTAGATCTCCGACAGGACGTTGCGGGCGTACCACATGGACAGGGCGGTGGCCTCGGCGTAGTCGCCGCCGATGTTGACCTTGTCGTGCTCGACGGTGATCCAGCCGGTGTAGCCGACGTCCTTGATTGCGCGCATCAGCCGCGGGAAGTCGACCAGACCGCCCTCGGTGCCCATCTCGTGGAACCACTGGTCGGTCTGCGGGGCCATCAGCTCGGCGTCCGGGCTGTGCTTGTAGGCCTCGGTGGTGTCCCGCTGCCGGGTGTCCTTGAAGTGGAAGCCCGAGCAGCGCTCGTGCAGGTCCATGAAGAGGGTGACGGGGTCGATGCCGGCGATGCAGTGCTGGGCGGTGTCGCAGAAGAACGACACGTACCGGGGGTCGGTGAACTCGTAGAACTTGCGGATGTCGTCCTCGGTGCGGATGGCGCAGAAGAACTCGTGGTGACAGGTGGTGCGGACGCCGAACTCCGTCAGGGTCATCTCCCCGACCCGGTTCCAGCACTCGGCCGCCGCCTTGATCTTGTCGTCGGTGACCGGCGCGGTCTGTGTGTAGAGGCTGGCCGGCATCACGATGAGGCTCTCGATGTCGAGGGCGTCCCACATGCCGAGCATCCGGCGGGTGCTCCCGACGATCTCGTCGTGCGTCTCGCGGACGTGGGCGTCGGCGACGCGCGGGTCGTACATGATGCCGCGGAACAGATTGACGATCTTCTCGATGCCGTGGTCGCGCAGATAGCGCTGGTAGTTCTCGACGGAACCGAACATGCCGGACAGGGCGTAGACCTGGAAGTCGAACATGTCCAGGCCCTCGAAACCGACCGCACTGATCTGCTTGACGAAGTCGTCCATGTGGCGGCGGGCTGCGTACTGGGTCACCGGGCCGCGTGGGCTGTCCACCCGCCAGTGGTCCATGTAGCTCCAGCGGAGCTCGTTCATGCCTGATCAACTCCAGGGAGGGGGAGGGGACGCAGCCGACAGGATGCGATCTCGATTAAACAGAATCTACATATTGGTTCTAGGTCTGGGAAGTGGTCGAGCCGCGTGACCTCGTGACGGCTGGTGCTCATGTCCATGCGCGCCGAGCGCGCCGACGGTCGGCGTGATCGCGGGTGTGCGGGAGGATGTCGCCCGCGGCGCGCGCGGCGGACTTCCGGTGCCGGTGGTGCTCGGGGGCGGGTCGGCTTCCTGCGGGTGGCTCGGTGGCGCACCTCGCGGCAAGGTTCCAGGTTGGGACGGGTGCGCCTGGTGAGGTGCTGTTGGAGGAATAACCAAAATCTTAATTTTGAATTTACTCTGTCTTGCGCTGGACGCGAGTGTGGTGTGCCCTGTTCATCCAGGGGCGCCGGTGCGGCGTCGTGCCACGCAAAGGAGCGGAGCACCTTGGACGTGACAATCAGCGCTGTCAAACCGCAGACGCCCCAGGGAGCGACGACCCGCCTCGGCTGGCGGGAGAAGTTCGGCTACGGGGCCGGCGACCTGGCCTCCAACCTCTCGTGGAACCTCGTCGGAGGCTTCCTCCTCTACTACTACACCGACGTCGCCGAGGTGCCCGTCGCGGCCCTGGGTACCCTCTTCCTCGTCGCCAGGCTGGCCGATGCCGTGATCGATCCGGCCATCGGCGTCCTCGTGGACCGCACCAGGTCCCGCTGGGGCAAGGCGCGCCCCTATCTGGTCTTCGCCTCGATACCCTTCGGGGTCGTCGGCGTGCTGACCTTCATGGTCCCGGACGTGAGCGACAGCGGGAAGCTCGTCTACGCGTTCGTCACGTACCTGACCCTGGGGCTGCTGTTCTCCCTGGTCAACGTCCCCTACAGTGCCCTGCTGCCGATGATGACGCGTGACTCGGACGAGCGGATGCAGATGGGCGGTCTGAGGGCCATCGGCAGTTCCGTCGGATCCATCATCGTGACGGCCTCCACGACACCGTTCGTGGCCTGGCTGGGGGCCGGCAGTGAGCAGCGGGGCTGGACCGTCGCGACCACGATCTACAGCGTGCTGAGCGTCTGCTTCTTCGCCGTCACCTTCCTCGCCTGCAAGGAGCGGTACGCCCTGCCCGCCGAATCCGAGCAGGTCGGGCTGACGGCCGCCCTGCGGACGCTGTGGGGAAACCGGCCGTGGAAGGTGGTCTTCGTTTACGGGGTGCTCAACTTCGTACGACTGTCCCTGGTGCTCGGGGTGACCGTGTACTTCGCCCTGGCGGTGCTGCGCGCCCCCTGGGCGATCTCGGTACTGCTCCCGCTGGTGTCCGGCACGATGATCGTCGGTGGCCTGGTGGCCGCTCCGTACTACCGCCGCTTCGGCAAGCGTCGCGGCAATCTGCAGGCGCTTGCGGTGGGCTTCGTCGCCTGGGCCGCGCTGTACCCGGCCGAGGGTGCCTTCCCTGTGTTCCTCACCTTCTACATCATCGCCACGCTCGCGATCGCGGTGTCGATGGTGTCGATGTTCACGATGGTCGCGGACACCGTGGAGTACCAGCAGTGGCGGTTCGGCACGCGGCACGAGGGTTTGCTGTCGTCCGGCATCAGCTTCGCCACGAAGGTCGGTTCCGCCGTCGGCTCGGCCGCGATCGCATACGGACTCGCTCTGGCCGGCTATCGGGCGGGCGACGAGGGCGGGGCGGCGGTGACCGGCATTCGCGTGCTGTTCTACGGCGTCCCGTTGCTCCTCGTCGTGGCGCAGGCCGTGACGATGGCCTTCTGGGATCTGGATGGGCGGCACGAGGAGATGCGCGCCGAGATCGACCGCGCGGCCCACTCGGAGAAGAGCTGACGCTCGCTCCCAGCGGACGAACAGGGGCATGAGCCCCTCGTCTTGCGCGGTACCGTCCGCGAAAAAAACAGAATCAGAATCTTGTATTTATTCCAGCTCGGGGCACACACTGGCCCCCACGGGACCGAGCAAGGAGACGACAGCCGATGACGCCCATCTCTGGTCGGCCGCCGCACGCCATCCGCCGCGGAGTCAGCCTCTACTCCTTTCAGGAGGAGTACTTCCTGCGCACCATGACCGTCGAGGACTGCGTGGCCGCCGCCGCCGGCATGGGCGCGACCGGCATCGAGATCATCCCGGAGCAGTCGGTCCCCGGCTATCCCGAGCCGACCGACGAGTTCGTCACGCGCTGGCACGACTGGATGCGCGCCTACGGTACGACGCCCGTGGCCACCAACGCCTTCCTCGACACCAAGCTGCACTCCGACCGCCTGCTGACCCTCGACGAGCAGGCCGCCCGCGTCCGCCGTGACATCGACATCGCGGTACGTGTCGGCGCGCCGATCGTGAAGGCCACCGTCAACTTCTCACCGGAGGTGATGGCTGCCGTCGCCCCCTACGCCGAGGACCAGGGGGTGCGGCTGCTGCTGGAGGTCCACGCGTTGTTCCACTTCGGGCACCCGTGGATCCTGGAGCACCTGGAGGTCATGCACCGCGCCGGCGCCCACGTCCTCGGGTTGATGCCGGACATGGGCATCCACGTACGGCGGTTCCCGCGCGTGGTGAGCGAGCGGGCCCTGCGCGACGGGGCACGGCCCGAGCTCGTCGACCACATCGTCCGCACCTACGACGACCACGGCGACACCCACGCGCTGATGGACATCGTCAACTACCGCGGCGGCGGGCCCGTCGAGTTCGCCCTGGCCCGGCAGGCCACCCACTACATCTGGACCGAGCCCAAGGAACTCCTCGCCCACATGCCCTTCACCGGGCACATCCAGGCGAAGTTCTACGAGATGACCGACGAGGGCACCGAGTACAGCATCCCCTACGAGGACATCGTCCCGGTCCTCGTCGACGGCGGTTTCACCGGTTACCTCTCCAGCGAGTACGAGGGCAACCGCCACATCCAGGACGCTTTCCACGTCGACAGCGTCGAGCAGGTGCGCCGGCAGCAGACGCTGCTCGCCCGCCTCCTCGGCGAGACCGCCTGATCACCACCCACCACCGCGGAGAGGCTTCACCGTGTTCGACAAATACATCGTCTGCGAGGACGGATTCCGCACCCGGGGCGACGGCCGCCCGGGCGGCGAGCTGGAGGTGAGGATGCCCTACTACCGGGGCCTGTTCCTGTCCATGGTGGAGGCCGTCGACCTCACCCTCGACGAGCGCCCGGTACCCGCAGAGCGCACCACCTTCAGCGTGCACGGCAACACCTACACCTTCGCCGAGCTGCCCCAAGTCACCGACGACCGGTGGGAGATGGGGGAGCGGGCCGTCCTCGCCTTCGAGACCGACGCGCCGCTCGCTCCCGGTGACCACGACGTCGCCGTGTCGGTGCGGCTGCGGATCTCCTACATGCCGGTGCCCGGCGGCGGCCGTGACCGCAAGCGACTGCGGCTCGGGGCCGGAGCGGGGAAGTGATGAGGCGGGACTTCCCCGCGCGCGTGGACGTGGCCGTCGTAGGCAGCGGACCGTGCGGTGCCGCCTACGCGCGCATCCTGTCCGAGCAGCGCCCCGATCTGGACCTGGCCACCTTCGAGGTGGGCCCCCTGCTGGCCGACCCTCCGGGCGTGCATGTGAAGAACATCGCCGACCCCGCCGAACGCGAGCGCGCCCAGCTCCGCTCCCAGGGGCCGGGCCCGGCCCCCGCCGACGGGCGCCTCTCCCGCCCCGGCACCTTCCTCCTCCCCGACGGCTACCAGAGCCCCGGCGAGGACGGCCTGCCGAACGCGGCGATGTCCAGCAACGTCGGCGGCATGGGCGCCCACTGGACGGCCGCGTGCCCGCGCCCCGGCGGCGGCGAACGCATCGGCTTCGTGCCGGGGATGGACGAACTCCTCGACGACGCCGAGCGGTTGCTCGGCGTCGACGCCCACGCCTTCGACGACGCCCCCTTCGCCGCCGAGGTCCGCAAACGCCTGGCGGACGCCCTGGACGCCGACCGCCCGCAGGCCCGCCGAGTGCGGCCCATGCCCCTGGCGGTACGGCGCCACGACGACGGCCGCGTCACCTGGTCCGGAGCCGACGTCGTCTACGGCGAGGCCACCCGCGCCAACCCACGGCACACCCTCTGCCCCGAGGCCCTGGTCACCCGCGTACTGGTCGAGAAGGGCCGGGCCGCGGGCGTCCTGGTGCGCGACCTGCGCGACGGCACCGAGCACGAGGTGCGCGCCGCACGGGTCGTCGTCGCCGCCGACGCCCTGCGCACCCCCCAACTGCTGTGGGCCTCCGGCGTACGGCCGCCCGCCCTCGGCCGGTACCTCAACGACCAGCCGCAGATCGTGTACGCCGTCCGCCTGCGCGACGTCCAGGCGGCACCCGGTACGGCCACCGCCCCGTCCAGCGGCGTCAGCTGGGTGCCGTACACGGACGACGAGCCCTTCCACGGCCAGGTGATGCAGCTCGACGCCTCACCCGTCCCGCTGGTCGGGGACGACGTCCCGGCGCCCGGGTCGATCGTGGGCCTGGGCTGGTTCTGCGCGAAGGACGTACGGGCCGAGGACCGCGTGGAGTTCGACGACGCCCGTCGCGACGCCTACGGCATGCCCGCGATGCGCATCCACTACCGGCTCACCGAACGCGACCACGCCTCCCTCGACGCGGCCCGCACCGCGGTCCGCCGGGCGGCCGACGCCCTCGGCGACCCCCTCGACGACGCACCCCGCACCCTCGCCCTCGGGGCGTCGCTGCACTACCAGGGCACCGTCCGCGCGGGCCTCACCGACGACGGCACCTCGGTCTGCGACCCCATCGGCCAGGTCTGGGACGTACCGGGCCTGCACGTCGCCGGCAACGGCGTCATCCCCACGGCGACCGCCTGCAACCCGACGCTCACCTCGGTGGCCCTGGCCGTCGCCGGCGCCCGCCACATCGCCCGCACCCTGCCCCTCGAAGGACGGTGACACCTTGCCCGGAGACACCCTGCGCGTGGCCCTCGTCGGACACGCGTTCATGGGAGCCTCGCACTCCCAGGCGTGGCGGACCGCGCCGCACTTCTTCGACATGCCCTTGGCTCCCGAGCAAGCCGTACTGGTCGGCAGGGACGCCGAACGCGCGGCACAGGCCGCCCGACGGCTCGGCTGGCAGGAGAGCGCGACCGACTGGCGTCAGGTCGTGCAGCGGGATGACATCGACCTCGTCGACATCTGCACCCCCGGCGACACCCACGCCGAGATCGCCGTCGCCGCGCTCGCGGCGGGCAAACACGTCCTGTGCGAGAAGCCCCTCGCCAACACGGTCGCACAGGCCGAGGAGATGACGACGGCGGCCCGGAAGGCGAGCGGGCGCGGCATCCGCTCCATGGTCGGCTTCACCTACCGGCGCGTGCCGGCCGTCGGGCTCGCCCGGCAGTTCGTCGCCGAGGGCCGGATCGGGCGCGTACGGCATGTCCGCGCCCAGTACCTGCAGGACTGGCTGGCGGATCCGGCCACCCCCATGAGCTGGCGGCTGGAGAAGGACCGCGCCGGGTCAGGAGCGCTCGGGGACATCGGCTCCCACATCGTCGACATGGCCCAGTACCTCACCGGCGAACGGCTCACCGGGGTCAGCGCCCTGACCGAGACGTTCGTCGACAAGCGACCGCTGCCGGACGGCACGGGATCCGGCAAGGTGACCGTCGACGACGCCGCCGTCTTCCTCAGCCGTCTCGACGGCGGCGGCCTGGCCACCTTCGAGGCGACCCGCTTCGCCCTCGGCCGCAAGAACGCGCTGCGCATCGAGATCAACGGCGACCGGGGGAGTCTCGCCTTCGACTTCGAGGACATGAACGTCCTGCACTACCTCGACGGCACCGACCCCACCGCGAGCGCCGGATTCCGCCGAGTGGTCGCGACCGAGCCCGAGCATCCGTATGTCGCCGCCTGGTGGCCCCCCGGTCACGGCCTCGGCTACGAGCACGGCTTCACCCACCAGGTCGTGGACCTGATCACTGCCATCGCCCAAGGCGCCGACCCTGAGCCGTCGTTCGACGACGCCCTCCAGGTGCAGCGGGTGCTGGAATCCGTGGAACACAGCGCCGCGCATGACTCTCAGTGGACCGCTGTCCAGGACCGAAAGGAGAGCCGATGACCCGCCCCGTCACCCTTTTCACCGGCCAGTGGGCCGACCTGCCCCTCGAGGAGGTGTGCCGGCTCGCGTCCGGATGGGGCTACGACGGCCTGGAGATCGCCTGCTGGGGCGACCACCTCGACGTCGCCCGCGCTGCCGAGGACGACACCTACCTCGACGGCCGCCGCGCCCTGCTCGACAAGTACGGCCTCCAGGTCCACGCCATCTCCAACCACCTCAACGGTCAGGCCGTCTGCGACGACCCGATCGACGAGCGCCACCGCGCCATCGTCCACCCCAGGGTCTGGGGCGACGGCGACCCGGAAGGCGTACGCCGCCGCGCCGCCGAGGAGATGAAGCTGACCGCACACGCGGCGGCACGCCTCGGTGTCCGTACCGTCGTCGGTTTCACCGGATCGAAGATCTGGAAGACCGTGGCGATGTTCCCGCCCGTACCCGAGTCGATGATCGACGACGGCTACGCCGACTTCGCCGCCCGCTGGAACCCGATCCTCGACGTCTTCGACGAGGTCGGCGTGCGCTTCGCCCACGAGGTGCACCCCTCCGAGATCGCCTACGACTACTGGACGACCACCCGCGCCCTCGAAGCGGTCGGCCACCGCGAGGCGTTCGGGCTCAACTGGGACCCGAGCCATTTCGTCTGGCAGGACCTCGACCCGGTCGGCTTCCTGTGGGACTTCCGGGAACGGATCTACCACGTCGACTGCAAGGACGCCAAGCGCCAGGTGGGCAACGGCCGCAACGGCCGCCTCGGCTCCCACCTGCCGTGGGCCGACCCGCGCCGCGGCTGGGACTTCGTCTCCACCGGCCACGGCGACGTGCCGTGGGAGAGCTGCTTCCGCATGCTCAACACCATCGGTTACGACGGACCGATCTCCGTCGAATGGGAGGACGCGGGCATGGACCGCCTGGTCGGTGCTCCCGAGGCCCTGGCCTTCGTCAGGCGCCTTGCCTTCGACCCTCCCGCGGCGTCGTTCGACGCCGCCTTCTCGAACGGAGCGTGAGATGCCATCACGTTTTCGCTTTGTCGGCTTGGGCGTAAGAGGCCGACGACTCGGTCTGGCGGGCCTGGCCGCCTGCCTGTTCGCCCTGATCGCACTCATGGCGCCGTCGGTGGTGTACGCGTCGCCGGAAGGCAGTGCGAAGGGGAGCGGTGCTCCCCTGGTGAGGACCGACGACGGCTTGGTGCGCGGGGTCAGGAGTGCCGCCACGGACAAGTTCCTCGGTATCCCGTACGCCGCGCCGCCCACCGGTGAGCGCCGCTGGCGCCCGCCGGCCGCGGTGACCCCGTGGCGGGGCGTCCGCGCCGCGACCGCCAACCCTCCGGCCTGTGCCCAGGCCGTCGGCGGACTGCGGCCCGGTGAGGTGAGCGTCACCGAGGACTGCCTGTACCTCAGCGTCTACCGGCCCGCGCACACCACCGCGAGAAAACTGCCCGTGCTGTTCTGGATCCACGGAGGCGGATACGGCTCAGGCGCGGCCAACCTGTACAACGGCACCAAAATCGCCGCGGCCAACGACGCGATCGTGGTCAGCATCAACTACCGGATCAACGTCTTCGGCTTCCTGGCCCTGGCGTCCCTCGACCACGAGCAGGGCAATTCCGGAAACTACGGCTTCCTCGACCAACTGGCCGCCCTGCGCTGGGTGAACAAGAACATCGCCGCCTTTGGCGGGGACCCGGGCCGCGTCACGATCGACGGCCAGTCGGCCGGCGCCTTCTCGGTCTGCAACATGCTGGCCGCGCCGGCGGCCAAGGGCCTGTTCAGCGCGGCGGTCATGCAGAGCGGCGGAACCTGCCCCACCGCGTCGAAGACGTCGTACCAGGAGACGGACCAGGCGATCGTCAGGGCCGCGGGCTGCTCCGCAGCCAACGCCCGTGCGGAACTGGCCTGCATGCGGCGCAAGTCCGTCGGCGAGCTGAACGACGCGATGGCCAAGGTGCCCGCGGCGGGCACCTGGAGCGTGGTGGCCGGCGGAAACGCGCTGCCCACCCAGCCACTGGAGGCAGTCAAGGCCGGCGACTGGAACAAGGTGCCGGTCCTGATGGGCACCACCCGGGACGAGGCACGGGCGGAACTGCACTACATCGGCGCGTCGTTCCCGGAGTCCGAGGACGGATACCACTCTGTGATCCGTGCCTTCTTCGGCGACCAGGCCGACAAGATCCTCGCGGAGTACCCGGCCTCCGACTACACCGACCCCGCCTACGCCACGGCCGCGGTCCTCACCGACAGCGGCGCGACCGCAGGGCTGGGCGGCTGCGGCGAACTGTCGACCGCTGACATCTTCGCCGAGCAGACCACCACCTACTTCTACGAGTTCTACGACCCGAACGCGCCGCCTCTGACGGTCCCCGAACCGCCGAAGGGCTTCCAGATGGGTTCGTCGCACAGCTCCGAGCTGGCCTATCTCTTCCAGAACGGCTACGCCCAGCAGCCCTCGCACTTCACCACCGCGCAGAAGGCGCTGTCCGACCGGATCATGCGGTACTGGGCCACGTTCGCCGGGCGGGGCAACCCCAACGCACACGGCCAACCCGACTGGCCGGCGTACCAGGGCGGCGGCAACGGCATCGTGCAGCTCAGCCCGGACAACGTCTCGACGATGCCGGACTACGCGGCCGAACACCACTGCGCCTTCTGGCGCTCTCTTGGAAGGGCGTAGCCGGGCAAGACCCGCGCGGCGGGAGAATGAAGAAGCCGCGCTTCGCCGCTCGGTCACGCCGGAGTTCAAGGACGAGATCGTTGAGCTGTGTCACCGTGGTGACCACTCAGTCGGTCAGATCGCCGTGGACTTCGACGTGACCGAGACCGCGGTGCGCCGACCTCGGCGGCGAGTGCTTCCCCGGACGCACCGGCAGGACCCGCACCCACCGGCAAGGTCTGCTCACCCGCCGATGCCACCCCCCTCGGGTGGGCGCACCCGCCGCCATATCAGCTGATCGGCATGCGTCGGCCGCCGTACCCGAGGTCCCCCCGCTCACCGAGACCCTGGCCGCCGGACCTGGCCAGGGTCTCGGAGGGCGCGGCGCCGAAGCGCCGGCGATAGGCGGCGGAGAACCGGCTCAGGTGCGTGAAACCCCACCGCCCGGCCGATTCGGTGACTCCCGTGGCGCCGGTCAGGAGTTCTGCGTGGACACGGTCCAGACGGACGTTGCGCAGATACGTCATCGGGGTCACGCCGAGGTACTCCCTGAAACCTTCCTGGAGGCGTCGGGCGCTGACGCCTGCCACCTGGGCCAGGTATCCGACGGTGAAGGGGGTCTCGGGGTGGGCGTCGATCAGGTCGACGGCCTTGCGTACCGTCCGCGGGTAGGCGGGAGGCTGCGGACGAAGCAGCGCTTCCGTGTAGTTGTGCGGCTGGGCCAGCAGCAGGCCGCTCACCAGGAGGCGCTCGAAGTGCTGCTGGATCGCGTGTCGGCCGATGAGCCCACTGGTGCTGTCGGACTCGGCCAGCAACAGGTCCAGAGTGTTGCGCCAACTGCGCCCGGGCGCGGACGTCAGATCGAAGTCGAACGCGAATTCCAGCGGAGCCTGCAGCGGGCGGCCCAGGAGGGCCTCGAGTTCGGTCTCGACAAGGCTCCGGTCGATCTTGATTCCCAGATGTTGCTCGCCGTGGTCGCAGCTCAGCAGCCGGTGCTGCTGTGTCGGCGCGAAGACCATGGCATCGCCGGCGGTGGCCACCATCTCCTGACGTCCGGTGGCTGCTTCGATGGCGCCTTGGAGTACGACGTTGACGTGGTAGTGCGCCGGCGTCCGCCCGGGATCGACGCGTGTGCGCTGGCCGAAGGTCATCAGGCCGATGGTGATGTGCTCAGTGCGCGTACCACGAAGTTCCCCGCCGGGGCCCTCAATGCCCGACAGCGGGGTGACCTCCGCCGGATAGAACAGGTCATTGAGGCGTTCGCGGAAATCTTCGAAGCCTGAATCGCGGCACAGCACGTGGCTGGCCAACAGGGAGTACCCCATACTCCATTCTTGCACAGGCGGTGGACGCGAGATCTCCGCGGGACATCCCCTGGCCGCACCCGCACCCCCGGACAGGCCGTTCGGAACTCGTCGCGCGATTCGGCTGCCGGCCGCGCTCCGCGGATATCGCCCCCGGCTGCGGCTCCATAGCGTTTCCTCAGCTTGTTCGCCGGGCGCCGACCGGCGCGAGGAGGAGCGATCGCCGTCCGGCCCGGCCGAAGAACGCCCGCCACCCCACTGGAGGTATGTCATGCCCGCCACCGACGAAGCAGTGAAGGCCATTACCGCGGCGGCCGTCGACAGCTTCCACGACACCCCCGACCCCCGGTTGCGTGAACTGCTCCAAGGGCTCGTCCGCCATCTGCACGGCTACGTCCGTGAGCTGCGCCCCACGATCCAGGAGTGGGAGTGCGCCGTGGAATACCTCACCGCCGTCGGGCAGAAATGTGATCCCACCCGTCAGGAATTCATCCTCCTCTCCGACGTGCTGGGTGTCTCCATGCTGGTGGAGACCGTCAACGAGCAGGGCGGCGGCACCGAGAGCACGGTCCTGGGACCGTTCCACGTCGTGGAGTCCCCGAAGCGCGAGAGCGGGGACAACATCGATCTCATGGGCACCGGAGAGCCCTGCGTCGTGTCGCTCCGCGTCACGTCGGCGGACGGCAGCCCGCTGGTCGGAGCGAGCGTCGACGTCTGGCAGTGCACCGAGGACGGCTTCTACGACGTGCAGCAGCCCGACGTCCAGCCACTGGGCAACGGACGCGGACTCTTCCGGACCGACGACGAAGGCCGCCTGTGGTTCCGCACGATCGTGCCGAGCCACTACCCCATTCCGACCGACGGCCCGGTGGGACGGCTGCTCGACGCCACCGGGCGGCACCCGTACCGCCCGGCTCACATCCACTTCATCGTCGAGGCCGACGGCCATCGACCGCTGACGACGCACATCTTCGTCGCCGGCAGCCCCTACCAGGACTCGGACGCCGTCTTCGCCGTCAAGGAGAGCCTGGTCGTCGACTTCCCGCAGGTCGACGACGAGAAGAAGGCCCACGAGTACCAGGTCACCGCTCCGTTCCGCATGGCCGAGTTCGACATCACCGTCGAGCCGGAGACGATCGAGCCCGAGACGCACAAGGACGCCCGATGAACACCCCGCTCGACTTCAGCTACCAGGCGCTCCCGATGCGCGTGGTGATGGGCCCCCGCGCCCTCGACCGGCTCGCCGACGAGATCGACCACGCCGGCCTCAAGCGGGTCATGGTGCTGTGCTCGCCCGAACAGCGGGAGCTCGCCGAAACCGTCGCCGGCCTCATCGGCGCCCGAGCTGCCGACATCCACCCCCACGCCCGTATGCACGTGCCCGCAGAATCGGCGGCCGAGGCCCAAAGGCGCGCCAAGGAGGTGAACGCGGACGGCTGCGTCGCCGTCGGCGGCGGCTCGGCGATCGGCCTCGGGAAGATCGTCGCCCTTCAGTACGGCCTGCCGATCATCGCCGTACCGACGACGTACGCCGGGTCCGAGATGACGCCGGTGTGGGGTCTGACGGAGAACGGCGTCAAGCGCACGGGCAGGGACCCCCGCGTCCTGCCGGTCTCGGTGCTGTACGACCCCGCGCTCACCTTGACCCTGCCCACTTCGGTCTCCGTGACCAGCGGCATGAACGCGATCGCGCACGCGGTCGAGGCCCTGTACGCGCCGGACGCCTCACCGATCATTGATCTGATGGCCGAGGAAGGTGTGCGGGCGCTGGCCGCCGCGCTCCCGGACATCGTCGCCGACGGCGCCGACCTCGACGCCCGCGCCCGTGCCCAGTACGGCGCGTGGCTGTGCGGCGCCTGCCTCGGGGCCACCACGATGTCCCTGCACCACAAGCTCTGCCACGCCCTCGGCGGCACCCTCGACCTGCCGCACGCCCAGACCCACACCGTGGTGCTCCCGCACGCGCTCGCCTACAACCAGGTCGCGGCGCCCAAGGCGGTGGCCGCGCTCGGCCGCGCCCTCGGCACCTCCGCCGACCCGGCCGCGTATCTGTGGGACCTCGCCGGCCGGCTCGGCGCCCCGCGGTCCCTGCGGGAGCTCGGCATGGCCGAGAGCGACATCGACCGCATCGTCCAGGTCTCGCTCGCCAACCCCTACGCCAACCCCCGCGAGGTGACCGCGGACGGCCTCGGCCACCTCCTGCGCGCCGCCTGGTCCGGACAGCCCCCGACCTCCTGAGAGCACGTCCGCCCAGCGACGCAGCCGGATCACGATGGAGCCAGATCACGATGGAGTCAGAACGACCATGAACAAAGTCATCGCCTCCGCCGCAGAGGCCGTGGCGGACGTGCCGGACGGCGCGTCCCTCGCGGTCGGGGGATTCGGACTGAGCGGAGTCCCGGGCGCACTGATCCAGGCGCTCCTTGAGGCCGGCGTGTCCGGGCTGTCGGTGGTGTCCAACAACTGCGGAGCGATGGACTCCGGCCTCGCCGTCCTGCTCTCCGCCGGCCGTGTCGCGCGGGTGACGGGCTCGTACATCGGCGGCAACAAGGAGTTCGCCCGCCAGTACCTGGGCGGCGAGATCGAGGTCGAGATGATCCCCCAGGGCACGCTCGCCGAGCGCCTTCGCGCCGGTGGCGCGGGCATCCCCGCCTTCTACACCCCGGCCGGGGTGGGCACCCAGGTCGCCGAGGGCGGCATGCCGTGGCGCTACGACGGCAACGGCGGCGCCGCCCTCGTCTCCCCCGCCAAGGAGGTGCGGGAGTTCGACGGCGTCGAGTACGTACTGGAACGCGCCATCCGCACCGACTTCGCGCTCGTACGGGCCGCCCGGGGCGACCGGCACGGAAACCTCGTCTTCAACAAGTCCACCCGGAACTTCAACCCGCTGGCCGCCACGGCGGGCCGGATCACCGTCGCGGAGGTGGAGGAACTGGTCGAGCCCGGCGAGATCGACCCCGACGCCGTACACCTGCCGGGCATCTTCGTGCAGCGGGTGGTCGCCCTCACCCCCGAGCAGGCCGCCGACAAGCGGATCGAGAACGTCACCACCACACCGAGAGGGGACGCGTAACCATGGCCTGGACGCGTGAGGAGATGGCCGCGCGGGCGGCGCGCGAGCTGACGGACGGCCAGTACGTGAACCTCGGCATCGGCCTGCCCACCCTCATCCCCAACCACCTCCCCGACGGGGTGGAGGTGATCCTGGAGTCGGAGAACGGCATCCTGGGCACCGGTCCCTTCCCGTACGAGGAGGACGTCGACCCGGATCTGATCAACGCGGGCAAGGAGACCGTCACGGTCCTACCGGGCGCGTCCTTCTTCGACTCGGCGCTGTCCTTCGGCATGATCCGCGGCGGCCACATCGACGTCGCGGTGCTGGGCGCGATGCAGGTCTCCGCCCGCGGCGACCTCGCCAACTGGGCCGTCCCCGGCAAGATGATCACCGGCATCGGCGGCGCGATGGACCTCGTTCACGGTGCCCGCACCGTGATCGTCGCCATGACGCACACCGCGAAGGACGGTTCCCCGAAGCTCGTCGACGAGTGCACGCTGCCGCTCACCGGCAAGGCATGCGTCAACCGTGTCATCACCGACCTCGCGGTCATCGACGTCACCCCGGCCGGCCTGCTGCTGACCGAGACCGCACCGGGCGTCACGGCCGGCGAGGTCGTCGCCAGGACCGCCACCGAGCTGATCGTCGCAAAGGACCTCACGTGACCAAGGACGTCTACCTCGTCGACGCCGTCCGCACCCCGGTCGGAAAGTACAACGGCTCCCTCGCCTCCGTACGCCCGGACGACCTGGCCGCGCACACCATCCGCGAACTCCTCGCCCGAACCCCGGACCTGGACCCGTCGCTGATCGGCGACGTGTACTACGGCAACGCCAACGGCGCGGGCGAGGAAAACCGCAACGTCGCACACATGGCCGGCCTCCTCGCGGGCTTGCCCACGTCCGTTCCGGGCGCGACCGTCAACCGGCTGTGCGCGTCGGGCCTCGAAGCCGTCATCCAGGGCTACCGGGCGATCGCGCTCGGAGACGCGTCCGTGATCGTCGCGGGCGGCGTCGAGTCGATGACTCGCGCGCCGTACGTGCTGCCCAAGTCGCCCGTCCCGTTCCCGGCGGGCTACGCCGAGCTGTACTCGACCACGCTCGGCTGGCGGATGGTCAACCCGAGGATGAACCCGCAGTGGACCGTCCCGCTGGGGGAGTCGGCCGAGCTCATCGCCGACAAGCACGGGATCACGCGCGAGCAGCAGGACGAGTTCGCGCTGCAATCGCATCTGAAGGCCGCGCGGGCCCAGGAGCAGGGCCTCTTCGACGCCGAGATCGCGCCGGTCTCCGTCCCGCGGCGCAAGGGCGACCCGGTCCTCTTCGCGGCGGACGAGGGCGTACGGGCGAGCGCGTCCCTGGAGGCGATGGCAAAGCTCCAGCCGTCGTTCCGCAAGGAGGGCGGCACGGTGACGGCGGGCAACGCCTCAACGCTCAACGACGGCGCGTCGGCTCTCCTCCTGGCCGATGAGGAGGGGCTGAGGGCGACGGGCCGCGAGCCGCTGGCGCGGATCGCCGCGTCCGGTGTCTCCGCGATCGAGCCGCACTACTTCGGCCTCGGACCGGTCGAGGCGGTCCACCGTGCCCTCGACCGGGCAGGCAGGTCCTTCGCCGACCTCGACGTGCTCGAACTCAACGAGGCGTTCGCTGCACAGGTGCTCGGCTGCGTCGCGGAGTGGCCGGAGTTTGACTCGGAGATCCTCAACCCGCTCGGCGGCGCGATCGCCCTGGGCCACCCGCTCGGCGCCTCCGGCGCCCGGCTGACCGGCACGGTCGCCCACCAACTGGCCCGCAAGGGCTCCGGCGTGGGCGTCGCGACCCTGTGCATCGGCGTCGGCCAGGGCCTCGCACTCGTACTCGAACGCTGACACTCGTCCGGCGCCACCCGAAAAACGGCTTCGCGCCAAACGGAACGCATCCGTGGAACCTGCGACGGGGCAGGCTGCCCCCGACACGAGCGAGCTTCCCACCCGGAGCGCCGGCACGCGCACTCTCCCACTCTCCGCACCGGCGGACGACTCGGCACCTGCCTGTTCCCGCCCGTCCGGCCTGACCAGCCGGTACCGCGCACAAAGGGGTGCTCACCCCCGGCCCGGCGCTCATCCGGGGGAACGTATACGACGGCTTCGCACCCGCGTCGATCAGGTCTGCGACCAGGTGAGCACCCCGGCCGGGGTCCGGGCGGGGTGCTCACCGCGAGCTCTCCGCAGGCGCCGATCCGCCATCCCTCCCCGTTTCCGCCGTGTACGGCCCGATCCTTCGACGGGGATAAGTCGGCGCCCTGAGACTCGTTCGTACCGGGATTCGCGCAGTTGCGGAGCTGAATCCGTGGCCGCCCGCCCGGAGGTCCCGCCATGTGCAGGTACGGCAGGCGGGGCAAGCGGCGAGAACAAGGAGCGATGATGACCACCGTTGACGACACCCCACGCGTCGACCCCCAGGCGCAGGCCCATCCGACTGCTGCCCTTCGTCCGATGGGCCGCGTGCTGGCCCAGCCCGAACCCGGCCTCACCGTCGACGACCTCGTGCGGCGGGCCCGCGACATGCGCGACCACCTCCGCTCCGAGCAGGAGGCGACGGAGAAGCGGACGTACTACTCGCAGGAGACCCACGAGGCCTTCCAGCGGGCCGGTTTCTACCGCATGCTCCAGCCCAAGACCTTCGGCGGCTACGAGCTGCGGGTGCCCGAGTTCTACCGGGTGATCCTCGAGGTAGCCCAGGGCTGCCCCTCCACGGGCTGGTGCCTGGCCCTCGGCTCGGAGAACGTGCTCGTGTTCTCCTCGCAGTTCGGCCCTGAGGTCCAGGCCGAGGCGATGGGCGAGGACGGACACTTCATCGCGCCCCACCGAGTCGTCCCGTCGGTCCGCGCGGTTCCCCACGCAGACGGCTGGGAGCTGACGGGCACGTGGAGCTACAACTCGGGGGCCCCGTACTCGACCCACGCGCTCGGTGCCGTCTCGTTGCCCCCCGGCGAGGACGGCGCGCCCCGCTTCGGCATAGCGGTGGTGCCCCGGTCGTGCTACACGGTGCTCGACGACTGGGGCGACAACATCGGCCTGCGGGGCAGCGGTTCGCCCTCCATCCGCGTGGAGAACGCCGTGGTGCCGCGGGGCAACGTGCGCGAGGTCGAGGGGCAGGAGCACATGTGGGCAGAGTCCGTCGGCATGGCTCTGCACGGCAATCCCATGTACGCGGGGCGCTTCTCGGGCTTCTTCTACGGCGAGAGTCTCGCCGTCGCGACAGGCATCGGTCGGGCCATGCTCGACGAGTACCGGTCGGCGCTGCTGGAGAAGAAGCCGATGTGGGATCCGCAGGGGCTGCGCGCGGACGACGCCCACTACCAGCGGTGGTACGGCGAGGCGTGCTCCCTGCTCGACGCCGCCGAGGCGGTGACGCAGCAGGTGGGAGAGCTGTATCACCAATTCAGCGAGCGCGAGGTGCGGGGCGAGGGGGAGTTCGGCCCCGCCGACGACCTGCGCCTGGTGAACCTGTCCGGGCAGGGCGGACGGTTCGTGACCGAGGCGATGGACCTCCTCGTCCGCACCGGCGGATCGAGCGCGCTCCGCCAGGGGACCCGTACCGAGCGCTACTGGCGGGACTTCAGCGCCTACCGCTCGCACTCCGTCCCGATGACGCGCGACCTCATGAACCTTCGTTTCGGTGCCGCCGACCTGGAGGCGCGCCGGGCCCGGACCGGGACCGACGCCGAGACCACCGTCGTGAACGGCGGCACCACGAAGGCGGGTGCCTGATGAAGACCGCGCTCACCGCCCATGACACCGCCCGTGACACCGTTCCGGGCAGCACCCCGGACTTCGATACGGCCCGATTCCGCGATGTGCTGGGCAGGTTCTGCTCCGGTGTCACGGTCGTCACCGCCTCGCTCGACGGCCGCCCGGCCGGCCTGACCTGCCAGTCCTTCATGAGCCTGTCACTGGACCCGCCGCTGGTCGCGTTCGCCCCGGCGGCCACCTCCGGGAGTTACGCGACGATCCGGGAGGCCGGCTGGTTCGCGGCCAACATCCTCGCCGAGGACCAGGCCGAACTCGCCACGGCGTTCGCCCGCAGCGGCGGCGACAAGTTCGCGGGGGTGCGGTGGCGCCGCGAGGTCACCGGCGCTCCCCTGCTCGACGGCACAGCGGGCCATGTCGAGTGCGAACTGGTCGAGGAGTACCCGATCGGCGACCACCTGGTGGTCGTGGGCCGGGTGGTGGCGCTGGCAGGCCACCCGGACGCCGCTCCCCTGCTGTACTTCCGGGGCTCGTTCGGAGCCCTGTCCGGGGGCCCGGAGCGTGCCTGAGCACCCGAGGTGCTGAATCACGTTCGCTGCGGACCTGGCCCGGTACCGGCCCCGGCCGGCTACCGGGCCGTACCCGTCTCAGCCCGCCCGGCGCGCGCCGTCAGCCATGACGGCGGCCATGCCGCGGGCCTGCTGCGCGAGGTCCGTGGGGCGAACGCCGAAGCGCTTAGCGAAGCTCGTCGAGAAATGCGACGCGGAGGCGAAGCCGCACCTGTGGGCGACCTCGGCCACCGTGAGGCGCTCACGTCCGCCGGACGTCGCCAGCATCCGGTGGGCGCGGTCCAGCCGCAGACCGCGCACGAACTGCGGCACGGTCGTGTTCTGGGCGGCGAACACCCGGGAGAGGTGACGCTCGCTGATGCCGATCCGGGCCGCGATGGACGTGGCGCTCAGCCCCGGGTCGTGCAGATGGCGTTCGATCACCTCCCGGGCGGCGGCGTAGTGGGCGCCCGTGGACAGGGGCGCACCCCGCCCGGAGATGAGCGTTGCCAACAGTTCCAGCATCGTGGCGTCGTCCGCCCGCACGGACGTCACCGACCGGGCGGCCCCGTCGAGCAGGCGCCCGAGGGCGGTCACGCAGGCACCCAGGGGACCGTCGACGTCGACGACCTGGGGCCGGGGCGGCTTCGCCCCGTGGGTGAATTCGGCATACAGGGAACGCGGCACCGTGATCGACACGTCGTGCTGGTCCCCGCTGTAGCCGCGCATGAACGGCTGGTCGCTGTGGAGGAGAACCTGCCCCGGGCGCAGCGTGAGGACGCCGTCACTGGTGCAGAACGCCGACTTGCCGCGCAGGACCATGTGCACCGCCACCTGGTCGGCGGGATGGTCGCGTACGTGCCCGGCGTCGCGCTCGACCACGTGCGAGGTCGAGGCCGTCCGCAGGACGTCGAGCGCGCCGATCGTCGTGCGGACGCTGGAGGCGTGGAAGACGGACTGCAGGGGACGGAAGCGCATCGGCGCCACCAAGGCGGTGTTGTGGGCCTCCCAGGACGCCACCCGGTCCGGCTCGGGGATGCCCGCAGTGGAGAAGCGGACCGATTGAGCATCGGACAAGGGTGTCGTACTCATACGGCCTTCCCCTTCGAGGGTCTGCGTCGGCCTCGGCGGTAACGCCGCAGCAGCCGGTGGGCGCCCCTGACATCTGCCGACTCGGTTCAACTCCGGCCCCGCGACATCTACCAGGGTACCCGGAGCGATCACCGCCGAACCGGTACCCCTCCGGCGGTGGCTTCCACGCCCACGCGCTCTGCCTCGGGTCGGCACGGAGGGAGAGGGCGCCTGGTAACGACCTGCAAGCCATGAACTGCGCGGTATTGTCGTATTCCTGCCCTGAACGAGGTCATAGCCATGGTGGTGACTGCCCCGCTCAGGTCGGAGAAGGCCAGTCCGCCAAGGTCCGCACGGCCGACGGGGACGGCTTTCGGCGGCCACGTGAGCGACACGACGCAGTGCTGGCCCTGATCACTTCACCCAAGAAACCAAAACGGGCTTGAGATGAGCGAAAGCTCCTCAGTCAAGCGCATCGATTACTGGCTGCCGTTGCCTCCGACCGGCGACCGGTACGTGCTTGGGCAGGCCGGTCGGCTGCTGCCGAGCTGAAAGGACGGGTTGGACCGATGACTGTCGAAGGGTACTGGGTCCGGAGCCTGCAACCGACCCGGACTGACCTGCCCGCTCCCGCCTGCAGCTCCGACATGTGGCAACTGGCCCTGGACCGGCTGGGCGAAGAACCATTGGCCTGGGCGATCGAGCTCGCGATCGAACTCAGCGAGAAGGTGAGCGACGTGCTGCTCCTGGGCGGTCGGGACCGCGCCGTGCAGATGTTGCGGCCCAGCTCGGAGTCGTTCGTCATCACCACCCTGCTCGCGGTGTTGTCCGGCGTGCCGGACAGATCGGGGAGCACTCGGGAGATCGAGCAAGGCGTGATCGATCTGATCCCCCGTCGCGTGCCCCTGGAGCAGGTCCTGAGCGGGTTCCGCGCGGGGAACGAGCAGCTGGCGGAAGCGTATCTCGGCGCATGCCGCCGCCTCGTGCCGCCGGAGCAGCAGGCCGAACAGTTGGAGGTCGTGTTCACGATCCTGTTCGAGTTCGCGAATTCGTTCCATGCGACGATCAGCGATTTCTACCTTGCGGAGGAGCGTCGGTGGCTGGCGAGTGCGAACGCGCGGCGGGACCAGATGGTGCGGTCGATTCTCGCCGGCGAAGATATCTCGGCCGAGACCGCGTCCCGGGTTCTCGGCTACGACCTGGCGAGTTCCTCACATGTCGGCGTGATTTTCCGGCGGAGCGCGGCCGCATCCGGAGATGCCACTCCGCTACGTGAGGAGGCCGTGTCGATGCTGAGCGGTTTGGAAGCGACGGCGTGTCTGGTGATGGCGATCGACCGAACGGAAGTCTGGGCTTGGGCATCTGTTCCGGGTCAGTGTGCTCCGGATGCGTCCACCATCCCCGCGCTCCGCGGTGTCCTCGTGGCAGTGGGGAGGCGGCAGTCCGGCTTGGAGGGATTCAGAACCA
The DNA here is from genome assembly GCF_040686075.1 of Streptomyces sp. NPDC086519. Taxonomy (NCBI): domain Bacteria; kingdom Bacillati; phylum Actinomycetota; class Actinomycetes; order Kitasatosporales; family Streptomycetaceae; genus Streptomyces; species Streptomyces sp. NPDC086519. The sequence continues at coordinate 4,669 of NZ_JBFBJL010000010.1, read as the reverse complement.
CTCACGCTGAGGCACGGGCTGCAGTACGCGTGGCCGAGTTGAACGCCACCGCGATCGGGGGTGGGCAGGTTGTGGATTTCCACGACGTTCGCCTGGTGGCTCTCCTCACGGCCGATTCGGCCGACGCGCTGAGTTTCATGCGTGACGAGCTCGGCGAGCTGGGCGGAAGTGGAGAGACGCCGCGCGTGCTGCGCGAGACGTTGCGGGCGTACCTGGGAAGCAATAGCAGACCGCAGGACACGGCCCGCACCCTGTTCGTGGCGAAGAACACGGTCATCTACCGCGTCAAGCGTGCGGAGGAGATGCTCGGCCACGACATCAGGGCCCGGCAGCTCGAACTGGGTGTCGCGTTGCGGCTCGCGGCCGTCATCGGCCCGGACGCGGGCTCTGCTTCGCCGGCCGTGTAGCCCGGTCGCCAGTCGAGGCCGTTGGTTCGTCGGCGCAATCGACGACGAACGTTTTGGTGAGATCGGGCAAGAGGTCAGGCCGACGTATCGGGTTCCATGAACACATCGTTTCGTCGATGTTGACTGGAGACGCCGCCGATGTCTGAAATCACTGCTCGCGATCACCTACGGAAACACGTTGCGTTGATAGATGATGCCTCTCTGGAGCCGGGGTTGTCGGCCGATGGTTTCCGCGAGGCGTTCCGCAATCATGCGGGCGGGGTCGCGGTCGTGACCGCCGATGCCGGCCGGGGCCCGGTCGCACTGACCGCGACGTCGGTGATATCGGTGAGCGCGACGCCACCTCTCCTCGTGTTCTCGGTGTCGGCCTTCTCCTCGGCGACGCCGACGATCCTGGAGTCGTCGTCCGTGGTCGTGCACCTGCTGGGGGCCGGTCAGGTCGACCTCGCGCGCCTTTGTGCGACAAGCGGGGCGGATCGCTTCGCGGACACCACTGCCTGGACCCGGCTGACGACCGGCGAGCCGTACTTCGTCGCCGCCCCGGTAGGCATCCGCGGCAGCATCGTGGCCACGTTCGCAGCGGGAGCTTCGACGCTCGTCGTCGTCAACGCCACCGACGCTCACTACGCGCCGACGGACTTCGCCGCCCCGAGCGACGCCTCACGTCCGCTGATCTACCACAACCGGACTTGGCATCAGTTGAGTGAGCTGTCCGAGTTGGTGTCGGGCGCGCAGTAGCGCGATCGCATTCCGATTTGGCGACCGGCCCCTCGGCCGGAGCCGAATTCAGGCAGATCTCTGCCCAGAAAAGGAGGACGCATCATGACGATTCACGCAGTCAGTGCCACGGAAGCGGCAGCCGACGCAGCAGGTACACGTGAGAAATTGGTGCACACCGCACACGAGTTGATCCCCCTCCTCCGGGAAAACGCGGAACGCACAGAGCGTGATCGCCGCCTCACGGACGAGGTGACCGAAGCGGTGCGATCCGCCGGTCTCTTCCAGGCATGCACGCCGCGCGCGTCCGGCGGATCCGGCGGCGGTGTCCGCACCATGGTCGAAGTCACCGCCGAACTCGCCCGTGGCGACGGCTCCACGGGATGGGTGGCGTTCATCGCGAACGCCACTGCCTTCGGCTTGGGACTGTTCCCCGACGACGTGCGGGCCGCGGTATACACGGATCCCCACAACGTGGCGATCAGCCAGTTCACACCGATCGCAGCGGCGACCGAGGTGGACGGTGGGTATCGGCTCACCGGCAAGTGGCCGTTCGCGTCAGGCAGCCACCAGGCACAGTGGACGCTGACCGCCTTCAAGGTGCTGGACGACGCCGGAGAGGTGCGGGAGGTCCGCTACGCCCTCATGTCCACGGCCGATCTCACGATCGAGGACACCTGGTACATCGCGGGGATGGCCGGAACCGGGAGCAACACCTACATCGCGAACGACCTGTTCGTGCCGAGCGGGTTCACCCTCGATCTGGACACCTTCATGGGCAGGAAGTTCCCGTCATGGCTCCCGGAGGAGCCCGGCTACCGAGCTCCGCTCGCCACCGTCGCCTGTCTGGCCATCGTAGGGCCGATCATGGGAATGGCCGAAGCTGCCTGGGATCTGGTGCTGGACACGATGAAGGCCGGCCGGCCGATCTCGGCCGCGTACAGCGACATCCGTGAGGCACCCGGCTACCGCTTCGCTCTGGCGGACGCGCGAACGGCGATCGACACCGGACGCTTCCACCTGCTTCGGGCCGCCGACGGTATCGACAGCGCGGCCCACGAGGGCCGGATCCTCGAGGTCGGTGAGCGAGCGAAACTGCGCGGTGACGCCGCTGCCGCGACTCGCAGCTTCCGCAATGCCGTCGATCTGCTCCTCGACATCGGGGGCACCCGAAGCTTCGCGCTGTCGAACCCGCTTCAGCGGGTGTGGCGAGACATCGAAGTCGCCAGCCGCCACGGTCTGAACAACGTTCTCATGAACCGGGAGGAGTACGCCCTCAGCCTGCTCGGAATGGATCAGGCATTCCCCGATCACCTCTGAGCCGCCGCACCTCTCGTCTCCTTCGACACGCCGCGTCCGAGGCGCGGCGCTCCGCCAGGGATGCGCGGAGCACCGCGACCTCCTTCGAAAACAGAAACACCTGAGGATTGCCTCCACGGTGGAGACGCTCGGTGCGCGACGGCTGCTACTCACCACGACGCCCTTGCCGTCGCGCCGGCGGACGCGATCCCCGGCGCGCGCCCCTGCGGTGCGGTTGCCCGCGCCCGGCATCACACTGACGTCTACGCCGGCTGCACCATGGCGGGCACCGACCGCTCTAGCGCGGCAACCGCCGAACGTCACTGGACCGCGCCACAGGACCTGTTCGGTCGAGCCCTCCGAGACCCCACACCCGCACACCCCGTATCGAAGGAGCAGAGAACTTCCCATGGCCAAGTTGGAGATCATCATCGCTAGCACGCGGCCGGGCCGGATCGGCCCCACCATCGGCGAGTGGTTCGAGACCCACGCCAAGGAACACACCGGATTCGACGAGATCGAGCTGGTCGACCTGGCCGAGGTGAACCTGCCGTTCATGAACGAACCGCACCACCCCCGCCTGGGCCAGTACACCCACCAGCACACCCGTGACTGGAGCGCCAAGGTCGCGGAGGCGGACGCCTTCGTGTTCGTGATGCCGGAGTACAACTTCGGCTACAACGCCGAGCTGAAGAACGCCATCGACTACCTGCACCGCGAGTGGCAGTACAAGCCGGTCGGCCTCGTCAGCTACGGCGGCGTCTCCGCGGGGACCCGGGCTGCGCAGATGATCAAGCAGGTGGTGACCACCCTGAAGATGACGCCGGTCCTCGAGTCGGTGTCGATTCCCTTCGCGCACCAGCTCCTCTCCGAGGAAGAGGGACTGGTGCCGAACGAGGTCATGACCGGCTCCGCGACGGCGATGCTCGACGAACTCGTCCGCGTAGCCGAGGCCCTGCGCCCGCTGCGCACACCCGCGATGGCGTAACCCCGAAGGCGGGCGCAGCACGGGCGGGGGATCCCTCGGTTTCGTCAACCCGTGGGCAGACGGGCGCTGGTACGGCCTTGGTGCCGGCCGGGGTGAAGCGGCTGCCCGCACTGGCGCGGCGGCGGGTGAAGGACAAGCCGCTGCTGCCGCGCGAGATCGACGACGAGCTGGTGCCGCCCGTGTGGCGCAGGGCGGTGTGGTAGCACCCGGTGCATACTCAGGACGCGGCCCCCATCCGGTTGCGGCAGAAGACAGCGGAGGTGGGCGCGACGCTGACAGGCCACGACCTGACGGTGCTGCCGGTCGGGGCGTAGTGGGGGAGTGCGGCGAGGAAGTCGCCCTCGGCCGCGGCCGCGCGTCGACCCATCGATGCGTCGGACCGAATCAGCTGCCTGCCCGCTCCTGTGGTGCGTCCGTCCACGACCGGAATACCGCAGCCTGACCGTGGTGTGATCCGTCGGCGTCGACGAGGTTCCACATCGTGACGTCCTCTATCCAGAATCTCCGGCCGGACTTGGAGATCCTCAGGCCTCGGTAGCCGGACGCGAACCCGTGTTCTGTCACCGATCGCACGAACCCCTCCCGGTCGCTCTGTCCCTCCGGAGCCGCGGACAGCCGGGACGGAAGCCGCGTGAACTCCTCCCAGGTGTATTCGAAGCATCTCTGGGCGGTCGTGTTCGCGTATGTGAAGATCGGATCCGCGCTCGTGTCGTGTGCCAGGAGTCCGAACGGTGCGTCCTCGTAGAGCCAGCGGACCATCTCACCGACGTGCGAAAGCTCTGACGGACACAGCGGGGTGCCGGTCAACCGCTGGTGACTGGACAGGAGGAGCTGCGCGAAGGCGACGTCGTGGTTCTGCGACACCAGGGATGTGCCGACGGCGGTGACGGTCCGACTGCGTGCAGCCGTGGGCTTCATTCCAGCCCATGGGCTTTCCTCGGGCATGGCCGACGACGCCCGCACGTCTCGCATTCCGTCAGCGGTGGCGTCGTCGGAGACCGTGGTCATCGATGCAGGCCTCTCGTTCGTCCCTCGGGGAGGGGGCGAGCGGATCACAGGGGAACGTGCCGCAACTCAGTGCCAGGCGAGGCTCGGTGTGCACACAGAGCCGAGACATTCGCACATACGTGCCGCGCGACCAACCGGAGACAAGGTACTCCCTCGTAGGATCACGGCCGCGACCGGGAGAGTGCCTCGGGCAGCGTGTCCTCGGTGACCGCGTCCAGCGCCTCGACGTCTCCCTCGACGCCGAAGGCCG
>NZ_JBFBJL010000009.1:0-207068 GCF_040686075.1 Streptomyces sp. NPDC086519 | reverse complement strand
TCGGCGACCACTTCGATTGCGGGTGCGCCCCCGGCCGCCGAGACATGAACAGACGATCACCGGGCGCAGCGCCCCTGACGTGACGAGGCCGCCGGGCTCGACGGCCGGCGTCCGGGCCGATGCCGGGATCTGCTGCACGGCCTGGTGGATGGCGTGGGTGGTGGTCATTCCGAACGAGTACGACAGCCACCGGCCGTGCGCGGAGGGCCAGTTGATGAACTCGTGCGTGCCGCCCGGGAATCGGCACGGACCTGTGAGCGGCGCCCGCGCCGGTACCTCAGCGTCCCGTCAGGAGGGACCTGGGTCCAGGACTCAGGCCAGGACGCGTCGCAGCCGGTCTCGAGGCGGGCGGCCATGGCCTTCCGGGAGATCGCCGCGTCCTGGGCCAGCCAGTAGTAACCGTGGAAGCCGCCGGGCCGGACGTCAACGCGGCGCGCGCGGACTGGCTCGACGAGCCGAGCCGAGGGGACGGCCCATCCGGCCCACCGGTCTGCTTCGGGGTCACCCGGACGGATCGCAGTGCCTCGCAGGTCTGACGTCGCACCCGGCCGGAGGGGTTGTCCACCGAACCGGAGCAACTTCGTCCCTTCGGACCGCCGGCGGCGTCTTACGCCAGGGATGCCAACGACTGCTCCGCCCAGATGATCTTGCCGGTGGGCGTCTGGCGGCTGCCCCAGCACTCGGAGACCTGGGCGACCAGCAGCAGCCCACGGCCGCCCTCGTCCAGGACGCGAGCTCGGCGCAGATGCGGCGCGGTGCTGCTGCCGTCGGACACCTCGCAGATCAGCGTCGTGTTGCGGATCAGCCGCAGCTCGATCGGCGGGCCGCCGTAGCGGATGGCGTTGGTCACCAGTTCGCTGACGATCAGTTCGGTGCTGAACGTCAGTTCCGGCATCCCCCACGCGGTGATCTGCTCCCCTGCGAACCTGCGGGCCTGGGCCACGGCCGCGGGGTCGCGCGGCAGCTGCCAGGTGGCGACCTTGTCCGTGCCGAGCACCAAGGTACGGGCCAACAGCAGGACGATGTCGTCGGCAGGACGGCCGGTCAGCACGGTGCGCAGCACCTGCTCGCAGGTCTCCTCCAGGGACTCGGCCGGGCGGCTCAGCGCCCGGCGCAGCCGGTCGAGACCGGCCTCGATGTCCCGGTCGGCGGCCTCGACCAGGCCGTCGGTGTAGAGGGCGAGCAGGCTGCCCTCCGCCAGTTCCACCTCGATGGCCTCGAACGGCAGCCCGCCGAGGCCGAGCGGCGGCCCGGCGGGCAGCTCCAGGAAGCGTACGGTGCCGTCGGGGCGGACCAGGGCGGGCGGCGGATGCCCGGCTCGCGCCAGTGAGCACCGCCGGGACACCGGGTCGTACACCGCGTACATGCAGGTGGCGCCCAGCTCGGCGGCCGCCTCGCGGGGGTTCCCGCGCGTTTCGGGGCCCTCCTCGCGGTCGAGCCTGATGACGAGGTCGTCCAGCTGGGTCAGCAACTCGTCGGGGGACAGGTCGACGTCCGCCAGGGTCCGTACGGCGGTACGCAGCCGGCCCATGGTGGCCGACGCGTGGATGCCGTGGCCCACCACGTCGCCCACGACCAGGGCGACCCGCGCGCCGGACAGCGGAATCGCGTCGAACCAGTCGCCGCCCACGTCCGCCCCGGAACCGGCCGGGAGGTAACGGTAGGCGACCTCCACTGCCGCGAGGCCCGGCGGGCGCTCGGGCAGCAGGCTGCGCTGGAGCGCCAGCGCGGTCCGGCGCTCCCGGGTGAACCGGCGGGCGTTGTCCACGCTCACCGCCGCCCTGGCGACGATCTCCTCCGCGAGCATCAGGTCGTCCTCGCCGAACGGCTCTGTCGTCCGATGCCGCAGGAAGTGCACCAGACCCAGCGTGACGCCGCGGGCACGCAACGATACCAGCATCACCGAGTGGACCATGTACCGGTCGACCGTCCCGGCGCGGGCCGTGGAGGACTCGATCCACTTCCGCAGCCCCCGGTCGCCCTGCCCGTACAGGGCGCCCTCGCCGGTGACCAGCGCCGCCGTCGGCGGCGAACCCGCCGGATAGCGGCTCGCCTCCCCCAAGGCAACCACCGACTCCGGGCAGCCCTCCAGCACCGACGCCTGCGCGGTGCGGCGGACCTTGACCGGCTCGCCGGGCGGCACCCGTTCCGGTTCGTCACCCTGCGCGACGGACTCCAGCAGATCCACCACGACGAAGTCCGCGAACCCGGTCACGGCCACCTCGACCAGCTCCTCGGCCGTCCGCGTCACGTCCAGGGTGCTGCCGATCCGGAGGCTTGCGTCGTTCAGCACCGCCAGGCTCCGACGGGCCCAGTACTGCTCGGTGGTGTCGAACACGGCCGCCGACACCCCTTGTACGGTGCCGTCCGGGTCCTTCAGCGGCGAGATGAACATCGACCGGGAGTGTTCCCGGCTCTCGCCCGGGGCTTGACCGACTCCCTCGTAAAAGATCATCTCGCCGGTGCGCAGCACCTGCCGCTGTATGCGGTCGTACTCGTCGAACGGCCGGTGGGGCTCGATCTCCCACAGGGTCAGGCCGCGCATCTCCTCCTCGCTCCTGCCCATCGCCCGGGTCATCATCTCGTTGGCTGCCAGGAACCGGGCCTGCCGGTCGTAGATCGCTACCGGCACCGGGAGCTGCGCGAGCGCTCGGTCCCACAGGGCCGCCGCCCCGGGGTCCCCCGGACCGGCCGGGTACGTCTCGGCCGCACCGGTCACCAGCCAGAGCCGGCCCCGGGCGGCGTCCAGCAACGGCGCCCCCCGCAGCCGCACGAGGAGCTGGCCTCCGTCCCGGTGCCGCAGCGCCACCAGACCGGTCCAGGGCTGCCCGTCGGCCATGTGTCGCCGTACGGACGCGGGCAGGTCCGCGGCGAGCAGATCGGTGGCGCGCCGGCCGACCGCCTCGCCGGGTTCGTACCCGAGCAGCTGCCGGGCCCCTGCGGACCACACCAGAAACGTCCCGTCGGCGTCCACGACGACCGCCGAGTCGGCCGGCACGGTGACGTCCTTCCTGTCCATCGGCCGCCTTACACTCGTTCTCGCGGGGGTCACGCCCCCTCAAGCCTCCCTCTGCACGGCGCCGCGCTCAAACCGAGGCCGTCAGCCCGTGGTGACGGCGCCTGTGACGGTCGGCGAACACAAGGCGGGCGGCCTGGCTCGGCCCGCCGGTCCTTCGGCCGGCCCGCGTCCCGGTCCCAGTCCTCGCCAGGGCGGGTGAACACGATCCGGATGGAAGACATGCGGCCGTGGTCGGCGACGTTGGCGACCAGCTCGGCGATGACCAGGGCTGCGGCGCCGGTTAGCTCTCCGGGCCCCAGGCGGGTCCGGACGAGTGCCCGAGCGACGGCGGCGCTCGCCGGCTCGCGGGGCACCGACCCGAAGTGGGCGACGACCTCCCGCGCGAGGGCGCGCAGGCTCACGCCTTTCGTGAGGCGCCGGATGCGCGCGACCGGCGGCACGGCGGCGGGAGACGCAGCGGCTTCTCTCCAGAGCGGACATGTGCAGCACCACTGAACAACGGCGGGGGCGTTAGTTCGGAGCAGGCAATCCTCCTGCTCCTGCTGTTCTGCGCCGGGTTCTGGGCTGTCCGGCCCCCGGGTGGTGGACCGGCTCGGCCGTCTGGTGGGCCGCTCCGCCAGGCGGCCGGCGACCCTGCCGGCCGGGCGCAGGCTCAGCGACGACCCACCGGACGTCTGGCGCACCGTCAGCGGGCTGATGCCGGCCGGGTTCGCGGCCGGGTTCTTCTCCGTCAGCCTGCTCGGCAGCGACACCTCCCAGTACCGGGCCAGGGCGCCGTGAGCACGCCCCACGCCTCCGAGGCCCGCATCCTCCTGCACCGGGCGGACGTCACCGCGACCGTGACCGTCGGAGACGCCGACGACTACGAAATCCTCCTCGGCCGCGGCCCCGGCGTCGCGTCCGCGCGCAGCGCGTCGGAGATGGACTTGACGCCGCCGTGCGCGGTGAGCCCGCCGTCCACGGGGATCTCCGCTCCGGTGATGAAGGACGCGTCGTCGGAGAGGAGGAAGACCACGAGCGGGGTGACCTCGTCGACCGTGCCGGTGCGGCCGAGCGGTGTCTCGCGGAGGTTCGCCTCGCGGAAGGCGGGCGCGGCGGATGCGGTCATCTCGGTCTCGATGAAGCCGGGGTGGATCGTGTTCACGCGGATCCCGCGCGGGCCGAGCTCCGCCGCGGCGCTCTTCGACAGACCACGCAGGGCCCATTTGCTGGCCGTGTACGCGACCGGGTAGTGGCCGGTGAGCGCGGCGGTGGAGCCGACGTTGACGATGGCGGAGCCGGGCGGCATGAGCGGGGCGAGGTGCTGGATGGCAAGGAGCGGGCCGGTGACGTTGACGGCGTGGACGCGGGCGAAGTCCTCGGGGCGGACGTCGTCGATGCGGGCGCGCCACGTGATGCCCGCGTTGTTGACCAGGCCGTGGACCTGGCCGTACGACTCCCGCAGTGTCGCGGCGAGTTCGGCCCAGTCCTCCTCGCTGGTGACGTCGAGGCGGCGGCAGCCGGGTGCTTCGGTGACGTCGGTGGCGATCACTCGGGCACCTTCCCGCACCAGGGCCTCGGCCTCGGCGGCGCCCTGGCCGCGGGCCGCGCCGGTGACGACGACGACCTTACCGAGGAGCCTCTTGGGGTACGGGTCGTTCACGGCCGCTCCCGGGTGCGGCGGCGAGCGGTCGGCAACGGCACCGGATCGGCGCCCGCGACCACCGTGTTGGAGACGGAGCCGAGGCCCTCCACGGTGAGGGTGACGGTGTCGCCGGGCTTCAGCGGGGGCGGGGACTGCTCGCCTCGGACGCCCCACAGTTCCGCCAGGCAGCCCCCGTTGCCGCAGGTGCCCGAGCCGAGGACGTCACCAGGGACCACGACGGTGCCGCGCGAGGCGTAGGCGACCATCTCCTCGAAGGTCCAGCTCATGTTGGACAGCAGGTCCCTGCCGACCACCTCGCCATTGACCTCGGCGGTCAGCGCGAGGCGCAGGAACCCCTCGGCGTCGCGGTACGGCTCCAGTTCCTCGGCGGTGACGAGGTACGGGCCGAGGGTGGCGGCCGTGTCCTTGCCCTTGCAGGGGCCGAGGCGGACCTGCATCTCGCGGGACTGGAGATCGCGCGCGGACCAGTCGTTGAAGATCGTGTAGCCGATGATGTGGTCGCGGGCGTTCTCAGGGGTGAGGTCGCGCCCTTCCCGGCCGATGACGGCGGCGACCTCCAGCTCGAAGTCGAGGACGCCACTGCCCGGGGGAACGGGCACGTCGTCGTGGGGGCCGATGATCGCGTACGGGTTGGTGAAGTAGAAGGTCGGGGCGTCGTACCAGGCATCCGGTACTCCGTCGGCCCCGTCAACGGACCGCCGTACGCCCTCGACATGCTCCTCGAAGGTGACGAAGTCCCGCACGGTGGACGGCTGCAGCGGGGGCAGCAGCCGTGCCTCGGAGACATGAGGTCCCGGCGGGACGTCGAGGGCGCCGGCGCCGATGTCGAGCAGCGCGTCGAGTCCGTCGCCGGACCGGATCAGTTCCGCGAGTGAGCGCACCCCGGGGACCGGGTAAAGGGTCCCGTCCTCCGCGACGACCGCGACCCGGCGTCGGTGCTGGTGTTCATAGGTGGCGAAACGCATGTAAGGCTCCAGGCCCCGACGGGAGTGGGAAGAGGGGGGACCGGGGACGCGGGGTGGGAAGTCAGGGCAGTTGACAGGGCCACCGCGCCCCCGGAACTCGAGGAATCAGACCGGCGGGGCGACGAACACACCGCGGTCGACGTCGTTGAACGACTCCTTGGCGACCAGTTCATTCATCGGATTGGCGGTGCCCCACTGGTCCGAGACCTCGGGCTGGGAGAAGTCGTAGACGTGCGGGTGCCAGGTGTCCTCGTCGAGGACCTCCAACTCGGTCGTGTACTCGACGGTGTTGCCGTGCGGGTCGAGGAAGTAGGTGAAGGTGTTGTCGCCCGCCATGTGCCGGCCCGGCCCCCAGACCTTCTTGAACCCGGCCCGCATCACCCGGCCGGAGCCGCGCATGTACTCGTCGATGCCGCGCATCTCGAAGGAGACATGGTGCAGTGAGGTGTGCGGTCCCTGGGAGATGGCCATGGAGTGGTGCTGGTTGCTGATCCGCATGAAGTGCATGACCTCGCCCATGTGCGGCGAGCTGAGCGTGTCGGAGTGACGGAAGCCGAGGTGGGTCTCGTACCACTCCCGGGTCCTGTTCAGATCCGGCGAGTTGAGGACGACGTGCGACAGCTTGACCGGGATCGACTCCTTCTCCTCGATCCTGCGGTGCTGCCGCACCTCGACGTCGGCCGAGACCTCTATGGTCCGCCCGTCGACATCGAAGAAGCGGAAGCCGTAGCCGCCACCGGGGGTGTCCGCCTTCCCCGGCTGGGAGACCAACTGCACGCCTCCAGAAAGGAGTTGCTCCGCCAGGGTGTCGACATCGGCTGCGCTCGCGGCGCCGTAGGAAACCAGGTCGAGACGCTTCTCGTCGGCCTTGCGCAGCCGGATGACGTACTGCTCGGGGCTGCCCTCGGCGGCCAGGAAGGAGATGCCGGAGTCCTCGGCGACCTTGGTCAGGCCCCAGACACCGGCGTAGAAGTCGAGCTGCTTGTCGTAGTCGGGCACGGCCAGGTCGACGTGCCGCAGATGGGTGAGCAGACGTGCGCTCATGGTGGGTTCCCTCCTGTGTGGGGGTCAGGTGAGCCGCAGCAGGGCAACCGCGTTGCCGCCCTGTACGGCGTGGCGGTCGGCATCGGACAGCCGGGCCGCGCGCAGTGCGCCGACCGGATCCTCGGTGCCCATGTCGAAGGGGAAGTCAGAGCCGAGCAGCACCCGGTCGGCACCGGCGACCCGGATCAACTCCCGCAGCACGTAAGGGTCGTGGACCAAGGAGTCGAAGTACAGCCGCTTGAGGTAGCTGCTGGGCAGGTGGGCGCAGCCCACGCCCGCGTCGGAGCGGGAGGTCCAGGCGTGGTCGGAGCGGCCGATGTGGGTGGGCAGGTAGCCTCCGCCGTGTGCGGCGATCAGCTTCAGTCCCGGATGGCGGTCCAGGACACCGGAGAAGATGAGGTGGGAGAGCGCGACGGCGTTCTCCGTGGGCTGGCCGACGGTGTTGGAGAGGTACCACCGGTCCAGGCGCTCGTCGAGGGTGCAGCCGAACGGGTGCAGGAAGAGGATCGCGCCCGCCTCCTCGGCCCGAGCCCAGAAGGGCTCGTACGCCGGGTCCGAGAGCTCGCGGCCCGGTGCGTGCGAGGAGATCTCGACGCCCGACAGGCCCAGTCCGACGGCGTGTTCAAGGGCACGTACCGCCAGCTTCGGGTGCTGCAAGGGGGCGAGACCCAGGCCGTGCAACCGGCCGGGTGCCTGGGCGCAGTGCGCGGCCGTCGCCTGGTTGGCGAGCAGGTACAGCTTCTCGGCCGTCTCCTCGTCCGACCAGTAGTGATAGTGGGAGGGGGAAGGGCTGACCAACTGGACGTCCACGCCCTGCGCGTCCATCGCGGCGAGGCGCACGGCCACGTCGGTCAGCTTCGGGATGCGCTCGCGCACCATGGGGCCGTTGGCGGCGAGGGCGGCCGGGCCGTTGCGGCGGGCGTCCAGCGCCCGTGCCTCGGCGAGACCGGGCAGGCCGGCCACCAGGGCCTCGACCTCGGGGAGCAGGACGTGCGCGTGCACGTCGATCGTGGGCGTCGTCACGGCAGCTCCTTGAGGAAGTCCATCGTGCGGTTGATCAGCCCGGGCACGTCGGCGTCCCGGACGTCGTCCAGCTGCCATTGGCCGATCTGGAGGGACGCCTCGACGACGGTCCGCACCCGCTTGACGCGGCGCTCGTAGTAGGCCTGGAGAAGGTCGTCGTCCCACTCCCGATCGCCGGTCAGCAGTTCCGCCAGCACGGAGGCGTCCTCCAGGGACAGCGCCGCACCCTGCGCGAGGGTGGGCGGGCAGCAGTGGGCGGCGTCGCCGACCAGGACGACCCGGCCGCGATGCCAGGAGCCCTCGACCAACAGCCGCTGGAACCAGGTGTAGTTGACCTTCGCCGGGTCGGTGATGTGCTTGGTGATCTCGGGCCATGCGCCGCCGTACTGGTAGGCGAGTCGGCGCATCTCGTCCGCGTATGACTCCGGACGGACCGAGGCGCGGTCGCGGCCGCGCTCGACCACATAGGCGTAGATGGTGTTCTCGCTGGTGGGGGTGTAGCCCGCTATGAAGGCGGGCCCGCCGTAGGCCAGGTCGGACCGGGTGACGCCCTCGGGGCGCGGGGCGGGCATGCGCCAGATCGCCATGCCGGTGGGTTCGGGTCTCTCGGTGATGCCGATCGCGGCGCGGGTGGCCGAGTTGAGGCCGTCCGCGGCGATCACCAGGTCGTAGCGGCCGCTCGTGCCGTCGCTGAAGCGCACCGAGACTCCGTCGGCATCCTGCTCCAGGGTCTCGACGGTGGTGCCCAGACGCACGCCGGCGCCGGAGGCGCGGACCGCGTCGCTGAGGATCTGCTGGAGGCGGGGGCGTTGCATGCCGAGAGTGGCGGGCAGGTCCTCGCCGCCCGTCTTGATGACGTCGCCGACGAACAGGACCGTGCCGTCGGGGGCGGTCACTCCCAGCGACTCGAAGGTGTACCCGGACGCCTCCACCTGCTCCCAGACACCGATTTCGCGCAGCACCCGCAGGGCGTTGCCCTGGAGGGTGATGCCGGAGCCGGTACCGGCGTTCCAGTCGGGTCTCGCCTCGATCAGGTCGACGGCGAGGCCGGCATGGCGGAGCAGGACGGTCACGGCGTTGCCGGAGGCGCCGCCGCCGATGACGAGGACGGCGGGGGTACCCCCGGCCGAAGGCTGGGGGAGGGTCTGGGGCATAGGGAACTCCCTTGTTCCGACGGTTACTTGACGGCTATCGGGTTGACCGGTGAGCCGACGGCTCCGGTGATGGGCAGGGGAGCGGCGGTGAGCCAGAACTCGTACACGCCGTCGCGCGCGCAGTCCTCCGCGAGCGCGTCGAGGTCCCACATCTCCCCGATGAGCAGACCCATGTTGGGGATGACGACCTGGTGCAGCGGCTGGAAGGCGTGCTCGAACTCGTTGGGCCGGACCTCGAAGCCCCAGGTGTCCGTGGCGATCGCGGCGATCTCGGTGCGGTGCAGCCAGCCGGCCGTGGCGAACGACAGCCCGGGCGAGTCGCCGCCCGCGTAGTCGCCCCAGCCCTCGCGGCGGGCGCGGGCCAGGCCGCCAGTGCGGACGACGACGATGTCGCCACGGCCGACTCCCACGCCGTGCGCCTCGGCCGTGGCCAGGAGATGTTCTTCGGTGATGGCGAATCCGTCGGGCAACTCTCCCCCACTCTCGGCTCCGTTCGAGCGGGAGGTGCCCCCACCGGTGCCGATGACTCGGCCGACGTCCAGGAGGACCCCCCGCCCGGCCACGTACGGCGCCATGTGCTCGATGCCGGTGACGAGGTCGCCGTCGGAGGTGACGACCTTCTCGGCGGCCCGCCCGTTCCAGGCCATGCCGTGGTCGAAGATGTGGCCGAGCCCGTCCCACTGGGTGGAGCACTGCAGGGGCATCGCGATCACGTCGTCGGCACCGCCGATGCCGTGCGGGAAGCCCTGGTTGCCGAAGGCCGCGTCGGTGCCGGTGTCGAGCATCGTGTGCACCGGGTTGGTGCGGCGACGCCAGCCCTTCTGCGGGCCGTTCATGTCGAAGGACTGCGACAGCGAGAAACTCACGCCCCGCCGGACCAGCGCGGCTCCCTCCCGGCGCTTGGCCTCGTCGAGGAAGTTCAGTGTGCCGAGCACGTCGTCCTCACCCCAGCGCCCCCAGTTGGAGTACGCCTTGGCGGCTTCGGCGATCGCGCCCTCGGGGTCCTGCCGGTTCACGTCGACTCCGCCACACATCGCGTGCGCTGGGCGCCCAGGCCGGTGATCGATCCGTCCATCACGTCTTCGTCGCGCAGCAGCCGTCCCCAGTGGATGCCGTTGCCCGCCGGGCTGCCGGTCAGCACCAGGTCGCCGGGCAGGAGCCGGGAGGTCTGGGAGATGTACGACACCAGCCGCGCGATACCGAAGAGCATGTCCTTGGTGGACTCGTCCTGCATGGTCTCGCCGTTCAGCTTCAGCGTGACGCGCAGGTCACCGGGGTCGGCGATGGACTCGGCGGGGACGATCCAGGGCCCGAGCGGGGTGAAGCCGGGGGCGTTCTTGCCGCGCAGCCAGTCGGTGCCGATGGCGGGCATGTCGCGGCGGAAGACGGTGGCGCGGTCGGTGAGGTCATTGGCGATCGTGTACCCGGCGACATGCTCCAGTGCCTCCTCCACGGAGACCCGGTACGCCGGCCTGGCGACCACCGCCGCCAACTCCAGCTCCCAGTCCGGCTTCTTCGCCCACGCCGGCAGCACGACGTCGTCGTACGGGCCGGTGACGGCGCTCGGCAGCCCGATGAACACGTACGGCAGGTCCTCGGCGGCCCGCCGGTCCATGACCGCGGCGATCTCGGCGCGGGCCTCCTCCACCGTGCGCGGATCGTCGGGCGTGCGGTGAGCCACCTCCAGATCGATCACGTGCTGCCGGTAGTTGGCGCCGGACTGGAAGACCTGGCGCGGTTCGACGGGAGCGTGCACCCGCAGGCCCTCCAGTGACCGCCACCCGGCGTCCGTGGCCGCCGCCAGCTCGTGCAGACGGGGCAGTACCGTGTCCCAGCGCTCGAAGACGCCCCGAGTAGTCAGGGCGGGCTCGGCAAGGGCCGTACGAAGATCCAGCACGCGCCCCTGGGGGATCACCAGACCGGGGAAAGAGGCCTGGTCAGGACCTGAGAGGGTACCGAGGGCGAAAGGGCCGACGAAGGGCGCGGAAGGGGCTTCGGGTTTCACGGGCGTGTCCTCCAAATTGCGGTGGGACTAATCTGGCGCTGTCCCGCCCGATCTGGGAAATCAATCTTTCTTATATGGATCATCTGCCACGTGAATAGAGCTGCCTCTGGCGGTCTCGGTCTGGAGGCGTCGTGTCCCTGTCCGGCCTCGATCTCAATCTCGTCCTGTCGTTGCGAGCCCTGCTGGAGGAACGCAACGTCACCCGCGCCGGGCAGCGCGTCGGGCTCAGCCAGCCCGCGATGAGCGCGGCCCTGGCGCGCCTGCGCCGTCACTTCGACGACGAGTTGCTCGTCCGCAGCGGCGGACACTATGAACTGACGGCTCTCGGCCGCGCCCTGCTTGACCGCACGGCCACCGCATGCGACCTGCTGGAGCGGGTCTTCAGCAGCAGGGCCGATTTCATGCCGGGCAACGAGGAGCATGAGTTCACCCTGCTCAGCTCCGACTACGCCACCGCCGTGTTCGGTGCAGAACTCGCCCGTGCCGTGCACGCCCAGGCACCAGGCGTGCGGCTGCGCTTCCAGCGCACACCGCCCGATGTCACGGAGAACACCGCGACCATGCTGAGCACTGCGGACGGCCTGTTCATGCCACACGGCATCATCAGCGGTTTCCCCGCCGTCGAGCTGTTCACCGACCGCTGGGCCTTCCTCGTCGCCGACACCAACGACGAGGTCGGCGACCGGCTGACCATGGAGGATCTGGCGAGCCTGCCCTGGGTCACCTACCAGCGCACCTACGACGCGCCGGCCGCCCGGCAGCTGAGCATGCTCGGCATCGACCCCCGCGTCGAGGTCTCTGTCGACACCTTCCAGGCGCTGCCCTTCCTGGTCGCCGGCACCCGCCGGATCGCCCTGGTCCAGCAGCGCCTGGCCGAGCGGCTGAGCGGGGTTGCCGCAGTACGCGTCATGGAGCCGCCCTACGAGACGGTGCCTCTGCAGGAGGCGTTCTGGTGGCACCCCGTCCACACCCACGACGCGGCCCACATCTGGCTGCGCGAGATCGCCGCCCGCGTGGGAGCGGCGATGACCGCGTCCGAGCCTGGCCGTATCGCTGCGGCAGCGGCGACGGAACAGACGTCCGGCTGACGGAGCGGTACCGAGCGGCATCCAAGGCGTGGCACGACCAATGGCGAACCCGCTCGCTCCCCTCAGCGGCGAAGGGTTTCACATCGCGTTTCACGATCAGATTCCCCCAGTGCAGGGCGCTCGGGCGGTGGGCGCAGCGCTGGGAAAGGTCAGCCTTGAAGCTGATGTTCACGCTTCCGCCCTTGCCCACCTGGCTGTCCACAGGCAGACCGACCTGCTCGGCGCCGGTGC
This sequence comes from Streptomyces sp. NPDC086519, assembly GCF_040686075.1. Lineage (NCBI taxonomy): Bacteria > Bacillati > Actinomycetota > Actinomycetes > Kitasatosporales > Streptomycetaceae > Streptomyces > Streptomyces sp. NPDC086519. Next base: position 194,894 of record NZ_JBFBJL010000009.1, on the reverse strand, counting down.
TCCGTCCGCCGTCGGCGCCGATCGGGCAGCGGCCCGTACGACTTGGCGGCGTGAACGTCTTGGGGAGGCTGCCCCGCTATTGCGAGCACAAGGAGTCGAAGCCGTCGGCGTTGAAGCTGTGGATCATGTTGCCGACCCGGTCATCACTGGTGAATGGCACCTCGGCGGTATTCGCCACCGGCATGCCCTGGACAGACAGCAGCACCATCTGGGCCCGCCGCCAAGTCGCCACCGACCCAGTGATTCCTCATGCTGTTTCTCAAGCTGCGCGCGCAGTGGGAGGCACGGGAGTGTCAATTTACTAACTAGAAACCGCCAATTCGTTCACTTCCCGGGTCGGATCGAAGCGCGTCCCAATGCTCTATGAGCAAACCGTCCTTGACCCGGAAGATATCGATCAGCATCCAGTCCGTCCGTACTTCTTGCCGGACGACGAAATCACCTTCCGCGATCAGGTTGACTGCCAGCTGTCGTGATTCGATCATCGATTTTGGAGTTATCTTCGGCATTACTTCCAGTACGAAGTTGCGAAGACCTTCGGGACCTTGGCCTGCCAATGGGTTGTGTTGTATGTAGTTCTCGTGCACGAGCTCATCGATTACGTCGATATTCTGGGGTGGGTTCTCGCCCTCGAAGAGTCCGTGCATGAGCTTGGCCACGAGCTCCTTGTTCTTGTCGAGCTGTTCGTTGCTCATGATTTACCTCGCTGTCTTGAGCGGATAGTGGCCTGGTGGTGAGCGTCCCGAGGAACGATCGGACAGTGTCACGGTCTTCGCGCATGCCGTCATGCTCGGCCGGCGGCCAAAACCAGTGGGAAGATCGTCGCTAGCCCAGGCGGGCCCGTTGGAGTCTGAGGGAGGCCGATTTCCGGCCTTTGGCTTCAGGCGGAAGATCAACCGCCTTGTCGGCTCTTTATTGCGCCGATGCATGAGAACCTTCGGCCGTGACACCGCGTTGGGCGGGCTTCAAAGCTTTCCGGGGCAGTCGGCTATGTGATGTGTCACGGTATCCTTGCTGATGTCTCAATGGAAGAGGGTGGCTGCAATATTTTTCGCGGTGCAGGACGATCTCCGCCGGCGACGAGGAGGGACTACGCGATGCCTCCACGGTCGGGGTGGGGGCTTGCATCCGCCAACGATGGACGGGTGAATGCGGCTTGACGCCTCACTCCACCTCTACCAGCAACGCGGTCACCGGGTAGACACTGGCACCGACAATCGCCGCATCGACCTTGTTCGCCGGCGCGTACGGGTCATCGGTGCTTGTCGGGACCGCGATCGTCGGCGTCCGCCCTCCGCGGAGCTCGCGTCCCTCACGGCACTCACGCACCATCTCGATGCGGATCAGGTCGCTTTCTGCACGGTGAGTCCGATGCGGATCCCTGAGTACGTGTTTCACCATCGTGTTCTCCGCGATCACCGGATCGCCGGTGATCGCATGCGCTCTGCGGGCTCTGGGGCGGCGTGGATTTGGGCGTGCGACTCGACGCGGGCGACACCCTGACCGGTATGGCCGTACGCGCCGTATTCGAATCGGGGTCGCCAAGTGGAGTGCGGCGGAAGTCGAGCTCGTCCGCTCGCTCCCACTTGCGCTCGTCACGGTTCACGGAGCATCTGGCGACACCCGTCGATGAACGGCGCCGTGAGGTCTGAACAGGGCGAACGTTCGTTTTCCATTCGTCTGTTTGGCTCCACCGCGAGTTCGCCTCGATCGCGTGAGCTGTCCTGAGTCCGCGGTCCGCCACGGGGACGTCCTCGCCGTCATGGCCACCGCTCCGCGCCGCCACTGGCACGCCTGTGAGATCACCGCAGCGCTGAACACCGTCGAACAAAGCACCCTCGCGATGCACCTAAGTGCTTGGGGCATGTAAGAACCTGCTGGTCAAGACCGGGTCAGTAACCTGCAAGCTCCCCGAGCAGTCGGCGGCGGCCTCCCTCACGCAGTCGCACGCCGTCACGAACACGCCGTCCAGCACTGTTTGACAAAGCATCGCAAACCGTAATTTTCCGGAATGGATCCGGAAGTCGCTTACCGGCGGATGATCTTGTGGTCGACTACCGCCCTGGACATGCCCTGGTCTCCCGACACCTTCGCACACCAAGCCGTCTGACATGCAGCTTTCACGACGCGCAGGGGCCGATGGTCGCGCACGTCGATGGTGCAGTCGTGGGCCTGTACTTCAACCCGCGGCGCAGGGCGCGCGGTCACAACTGTCGCCGGTACCGGCCCGGAGCCGTGCCGTGCGCTCTCTTGAATGCATTGGCAAACGCGAACTCCGAGGTGTAGCCGACGTTGTTGGCCACGGTGGCCAGTGGGGCTTCGGATTCACGCAGAAGTCTGGCGGCGATTGTCATGCGCCACCAGGTCAGGTAGCTCGATGGCGGCTGGCCGAGCAGAGCGGTGAATCGCCGGGCAAGGGCGGGCCGTGAAAGTCCGGCATGAGCGGCCAGTTCCTCGACGGTCCACTGCCGGGCCGGATCAGCGTGGATGGCCTGAAGCGCGGAAGCTGTGGCGGGGTCGCGCAGCGCAGCGGCCCAGCCGGTGGTCTTGTGGTGGCTTGCCTGTTTGTCGTGCCAGGTGCGCAGAATATAGAGCAGGAGCATGTCCAGCAGTGCGCGCACGATGACGTCGGCACCTTCGCGGGGCTCTATCACCTCGCTGTTGAGCAGCTCGATGGCGGAGCGCAGCTCCGGGCGGTGTCCCTGACTGGCGGGAAGGTGGAGGATCTGTGGAAGCTCCTGGAGCAGGGGGTGGGGTCTCGACTCGTCCAGCAGATATGCGCCGCACAGCATGACGGTGGGGACGGCCACGGAGCCGGGCGCATTCCCCGCAATCGCAGCGGGTTGTTCGTTACGCCTGATCGGGAAGCTGGCGGGTGCGGGGAGGGGTGTGTCGGGCATGGGAGTGGAGGGGTGGTCGGCAATCCCGACCTCGGTGCCATGACGCAGGAACGCTACGTCGCCGGCGGTGAGCGGGATCGGTGCGCTGTGTGGCGGTACCAGCCAGCATTTCCCCTGAAGCACGACGTGGAAGCCGGCTCCAGGGACGGTGGTGGGCAGGCGTCTGCCGAATGGGCCGTGGTGCTCGACGCGGGCAGAGTGCGGGCGACCGATGCGCATGGCCGCGATCACGTCGCTGAGCACATCCATGAGGGCAGCCTATGACCACCAGCGAGAGTTTGGCGCATGAAGTTGAGCGTTGCACTTATTGGGCGCCTCCCTCTCTCGGCATAACGTGAGCTCGGAGCGGATGATCAACGTCCGCACGATGCACACGGAGACAGGCATGACGACCGTGATCTGCGGTGGCGGTGGCTACACGGCCAACCTGGTTGCGACAGGGCTGACCCGGCGAGGCGTTGACACGGTACTGGTTGCGTGTGACAGGCGATGCCTCACCTGAAGCCGAGGCGTCGGCAGTTTGCCCGCGGGGCTCGCTGAGGCGACTGCGCGCGCGGCACGGTTGGGGCGTGGTCGATGATGCAGCCGGGGGCGGCGGCCACGCGGAAGGTGTGGTGCGGGGGGCGGCCGTGTACGGGACCACCCTGGTTACGTCACATCGAAGCCGCACGTCGGCTCGTTGCCGACGATGCCAAGGACGGCGTACTCGTCCCCGCACGCACACGACTCCACCGGCCGCGCGGTCGGCTGCGGGCCTCACCACGAGCTTCCTGATCTCCGCTCTCCGACAGATCACGGAGTGTGCATCGAAAAAGGCTGCGGAGCCTGCAACACCCTCTTAGGAGCACGGAATGAAGATCTGGATACGGATGGTCGGCGGGGCCCTGTTGCTCTTCTCCGGCGTGGTGTGGAGCTTGCAAGGCTCTGGCGCGGTCGGCGGCAGCAGCATGTCGGGGCAAGGCCAGTGGCTGGTGATCGGGTTGTTCGTGGCCGTCGTTGGCGCGATCCTGCTCGTCGGCGGAGTCAGGAAGCTGCGGGCAGGGGAGAGGGGGTGACCGAGAGCGCGGACGGCGAGGGCAGGCCAGTCGGGCGACGGGTCATCCTCGGCATCCTCGGACTCGGCGCCGTCGGGGTGCCCCTCGGCGCGCGCCTGCAGAACGTGACGGACCAACTGCTGGCCACCGTGAGCAGCAAGGACCCCACCGGTCTGACAGGGCTGCTGCCGGGCGGCGGCGGTTTCCGCTTCTACTCCGTGGCCGACAGCATCCCGCATCGCTCTCCCGCCGACTACCGGCTCACGGTGAACGGCCTTGTCGACCGCCCGGCGACGTACACGCTGGAGCAGTTGAAAGGCATGCCGCGCACCCGCCTGGTCAGGGACGTCCAGTGCGTCACCGGCTGGCGGGTGCCGCAGACGCCATTCGCAGGGGTGCAACTGTCGCACTTGCTTGAGACGGCCGGGGTGAAACCCGGGGCCAAGGCGGTGCACTTCACGTGCTTCGACGGCGTCTACACCGAAAGCCTCACCCTGGAGCAGGCGAGACGCCCCGACATGCTCGTCGCCTACGAGATGCAGGACAAGCCGGTCACCACCCCGCACGGCGGACCCGTACGGCTCTACGCCGCGCCGATGTACTTCTACAAGTCGGCGAAGTGGCTCGCCGGGATCACGGTCACCGACCGCGTCATACCCGGCTACTGGGAGCCGCGCGGCTACGACATCGACGCGTGGGTCGGCAAGTCGAACGGACGCGACGATGACTCGACCGGCTGAACCGTCCGAGCTGATACGGCGCTTCACCGCCGCCGAACGCTGGATCCACCGCACCACGGCCGCGCTGATGGGCACCGCCCTGATCACCGCCGCCTTCCTGTACCTGCCCGCACTGGCCGAGCTCATCGGCCGGCGAAGCCTGCTGGTGACCGTGCACGAATGGGCGGGCATCACCATGCCCGTCCCGCTGCTGGCCGGACTGGTCTCACGAGCCTTCCGTGCCGACCTCGTCCGCCTCAACCGGTTCGGTCCCCACGACCGCGGCTGGCTGCGGGCGACGCTGCGTCGGCGCCCTCACCCGTCGGGGAAGTTCAACGCGGGTCAGAAGCTGTACGCGGCCATGATCTCCGGAGCCGCGTTGGTGATGATCGGCACCGGCCTCATCATGTGGTTCCCGCGTCTCACGCCGCTTTTCCTGCGTACGGGGGCGACATTCGTCCATGACTGGCTGGCCCTGCTCATTGGTGCCCTGGTCGGCGGCCATATCTGGATGGCGTCCCGGGATCCCGAGGCGCGTACCGGCCTGCGCACCGGCCTGGTTCCCCGCTCATGGGCCAAGCGCCACCACCCGCTGTGGGAGCAAGAACAGCCCGGTGACCACCAGCTGGTGGGCCTCAACACCGGCGGCCTCGAGCAGTTCGTGCACGCCACGGGCGTACCGACCGGTTCCCAGACGCTCCCGGACCACCTGATTCCTCGGGTTCTCGAGGACTACGAGGCCACCGGCAAGGAATTCGGCATCGAGTTCCACCCCGAGGACCCTGGAACCGCGAAGGGCTGAGCTGGCCTCGCCGGGCGGCCCGTCACCTGCTGACACACCAGATCGCGAGCAGAGAGAAGATCGCCGATGGAAGCTGTAGTCGGAACGAGCGTTGAGATACCCACGGCGGACGGCACTGCTGACGCCTACCTGGCCCGTTCCGCCGACGGTGCCGCCCACCCCGCCGTACTGCTCTACATGGACGCCTTCGGACTTCGTCCCGGACTGAAGCGAATGGCCGACCGGCTCGCCGGAGCCGGCTACACCGTCCTCGTCCCCAACATCCTTTACCGCCATGGGCGGGCTCCTGTGGTGGACCTCCCCGACTTCATCGGAACGACCCACCGCCCGGAGCTGTTCGCGCGGATCCGCCCGGTCGTGGCGGAGCTCACGCCCGACCTGGCCATGCGGGACGCCGACAGCTACCTGTCCTGGCTGGCCGCCCGCCCGGAGACCACCGACGGGCCGGCCGGCGTCACCGGCTACTGCCTGGGCGCCGGGCTCGCCCTGCGCACCGCCGCCGCTCACCCCGACCGGGTCGCCGCGGCGGCCGGCTTCCACGGCGCTCACCTGGCCACGGACGCCCCCGACAGCCCGCATCTGCTCGCCAACCGAATCAAGGCAGAGCTGTACTTCGGTCACGCCGACGAGGACCCCGCACTGCCGCCCGAGCAGATCGAGCGCCTCGACAAGTCCCTGACCGCAGCAGGCGTACGCCACCACACCGAGGTCTACCGAGGTGCACCCCACGGCTACACCCAGGCCGACACCGACGCCTACCACGCCGCGGCCGCCGACCGGCACTGGGCCGCGCTGCTGGACCTCTTCGGCCGCGCTCTGTGAATCGCACGACCTGACCCTCGGCCGCGACCACGTCAAGATCCTGGTGGACACCCCTTTGCGATCTCGTTGCGCGAGCTGTTCCATACCTGCGCTGCACTCCGCACCGGACTACCTGCCACCCGAGGAGTTCGAGGCGGCTCACCACCGTTCCTCGGTCACCCTGATCGCCGCCTCGGCCGTCTGGGAGATCCTGCACGTGGCCGGCATCGATCCGGCCCCGCGCCGCACTGGCCCCACCCGGCGCGAGTTCCTCTTCGCCCAGGCAGCCGGTGTGATGGCCTGCGACTTCCTCCACATCGACACCATCGGCCTGCGCCGGCTGTACGCCCTGGTCTTCCTCGAACACCACACTCGGCGCCTGCACATCGCCGGCGTCACTGCACACCCGACCGCTGCCTGGGCCACCCGGCAAGCCCGCAACCTGGCCGCCGAACCCGGCGCGAGCATGGACCCGCTGCGCATCTTGATCCGAGGCCGCGACAGCAAGTACGCCGAGGCATTCGGCGCGGTGTTCCACGCCGAAGATATCGAGATCATCAAGACACCGGTCCGCGCGCCGGGGGTCAACGCCCACTGCGAGCGAGTGATCGGCATCCTCCGCCGAGAAGTTGGATGCTTGATCCCCGGGAAGCCATTCCGTGATCGTCCCCGAGGACGTCCTTCTCAGGCGTCCGCCGCGTGTGCTGGGCGCGCGGCAGGGACCCAGTGGAGGTCCGGCGCGGACAGCCACGAATCGGCCACCGAGTTGTGGAACGCCCTGCGCGCGTCCTCCACGCCCCTGACCGGCGAAGGGCTACCGGCGCTGGGCCGCCTTGAGAGATCTGCGGCGACCCCCGGCGGCAGGGTGCGGATCCTGCTGCGTGAACTCCTCGTCCACGGAGCTGCGTTCGACGAGGCGGGCTGGGGCGTGATCACCGAGCAGTTGGTCGTCCAGATGAAGCTGCTCGCCGACCGGCCGCTGAAGGCCGTCGGCCTGGAGTTCACTCCGGCGGCCGAGGCGGCCGCAGCAGCAGCGGGTGGCGTCCCCGAGAGCTCCGCCGCAGCGCCGGTGGTGCGGGCCGTACCCGGGACCATCCAGAGCGCGAAGGGCGAGACCCATGCGGCGACGCTGATCCTGGAGTGCCTTGAGAAGAACGGCAAGAAGTTCGACGTGACCGAGGCGCTCCGCATAGTCGCGGAGGGGAGCGACCCCAGCGGGAACTGAAGAGTGTCCAGGCCGCTGTGCAGCTCGTCTTCGTCGGGGCGACGCGCCCCACCCACCTGCTGGTGCTCGCCGCCCACCGCGACCGCAGCAAGCGGTACGTGGAGGTGATGACCGACGCGGGCTGGGACGTCCGGGACCTCACCGAGCACTGACCCCTGCATCCGTCCCGACAGAACCGTCGCCCTCTGGTCAGAGCTCCATCAAGTTCCGTGATTGCGTGGAGGGTTGGCAATCAGCCGGTAGGGGCGGATGGCGGAGATCTCCGAGCGGCGTCGCGTGGCTACCGCTGCTCGGCCGCGTAGATCTGCCGGGCGACATCGAGAAGCCGGTCGCGTGTCGTGTTGAGGTCGCTCGTGGTAGAGACATCTTCTGGACATCGCCGGCTTTCCACATCACCGTGATATCGGAGTCGTCGGAGACGACGACGGCGTCGGGGCTCAGACCCGATACCGACTGCTGTGTCCTGTTGCCGTCGCTGCCGACGATGTCGAGATCCCGTACCTCGTCCTGCACGGTCCGGCCGTCCTGCCACTTCTCGATGGCCAGAGCGACGCTGTTGCCGTAATCGGCACCGGACATGGAGTACTCGCACATCGTCGGGCCGTTAATGTCGGCGGCGGGCACCGTCTTCCCGAGGATCTGGCCGGCCATGCTCTGGGTCAGCAGATCGCACGGCTGGGTGTTCGCGTCCGTCGATCCGGAGCCGGACGTCGACTTCGTGCCTGTGGTCGGGGCCAGGGACGTGGTGGCGTCCGCAGCCGGCGCCACCGCCGTGCCGGAACCGCCGCCGTCACACGCCGCCATCCCGCCCACGCACGCCACGCCGACGAGTCCAACCGCCGCTCGCCTCAGCCACCACCGAACGCCGCTCATGGTTTCCCTTCGCCCCCGACCATCGGCGCTGCCGACCGATCGTCCCGAACTGCTGTGCCGCCAGTGTCACCGCCACCGGGACCCGACTGAACCCGGAATCGTCCGGGGTCCGACAGGCCCGGGCCTGGGGCAGGATGTGCGGGTGTCCTCGCCACCGCCCACCGCGCCCTCGCCGCCCACACACGACGGGTCCGGGCGGAGGGGACTGCGGCTGTGGTGGCCGTGGCGCGGCGACGGGGCTCTGTCGACGACCGCGGCCGGTGCGGAGTCGGCCGTGGTGATCGCGTTCGTCTCGCTGCGGATCGGCACGCTGCTGGAGATTCTCCCCGCGGCCCCGCACGGTCTGGCCCGGGCGTCCGACCCGGTTCTCGACGCGGCGTTGATGGGGGTCGCGCTGGTGGAGTCGGTGGCGCTGTGCACGGTGGCGGTGCGTCGGCGGCGATATCCGGCAGGGTGGTGGGCGTGGGCCGACGTGGGCCTGGCGATGGCGGTCCTGCTGTGTGAGCCCTGGTATCTGAGCCCCGATGACTGGGTCGGAACCTGGACGGCGTGGGGCGGTGCGCTCAGCGTGAACGCGGTGTTCGGCGCGGCGATCGGGTTTCCGGCCCGGTGGCAGACCGCGGTGGCGACATGCGGGGTCTCCACGGCCTACGCGCTTCCCAGCGTGGTCTTGTCGCACGCGCATGCCTCGACCGCGGCCAGCAACCTGGTGAGCTACGCCGTGTTCGCTGTGGCGGCCCGGTCATCGGCCACGTTCATCCGCCGCCTGGGCCGTGACGCGGACCGCGCACGCGAGAGTGCCGCGATCGCGGCCGGACAAGCCGAACGGGACCGGCACCGGCTGCTGCTGCACGATCACGCCACGATCCTGCGCCTGCTGTCCGAGCCGGGTCTTGAGCCCGCGTTGGTGGAGGCGCTGCGTGGTCAGGCCGCCGCCGGGGCGGCCCGGGTGCGCAGCTTCCTGGCCGAGCCGGATGGTGCGACGGCCGGATCGCCGGGAACCTTGGCCGCGGTGGTGAGGTATGCCGGTGAGGGCTTCAGCGATCTGCCGATCGACTACGCGGTGGATCTCGCGACCGATGTGGTGATTGTTCCGGCGGTCGCCGATGCGCTGCGGGAGGCGCTGGCGACGGTGTTGCACAACGTGCGGACCCACGCTGCGGCCGGCCATGTCGTCGTCCACGCCGATGCGCCGCCGGGCCTGGGCTGCTGGGAGGTCAGCGTCCGCGATGACGGACGTGGATTCGACCAGTCCCGTCGGCCGCTCGGCTTCGGGCTGCGGGTGCAGGTGGGCCGTGCGCTGGCCGAGGTCGGAGTGGAAGCGGAGATCCGGTCCGCGGTCGGTGAGGGAACGGTCGTGCTGCTGCGCGGAAGGTTGGAGGGCCAGTGAGTGTCCATGGGCGAACCGTCCCTGGAAGGACGGGGATCCGTGTGGTCGTCGTCGATGACGACACGGTCATCCGGGAGGGACTGCCCCGCCTCATTCCGGAACTGCGGGTGCACTTGGCGGTCAGCAGTGTGGAAGAACTACTGGCCGCGCGGCCGGAGACGGACGTCGTCCTGCTCGATCTAGTGCTGACCGGTACCGGTCGCACCGGCGTACGCCAGGGAGCGGTCGCCGTGGAAGCCGTTGCGCGAGCCGGATACCAGGTGTTGATCTACACGAACGAGCGCCGCCGCGAGGTGCTGGTCGGCTGTGTGGCAGCAAGTGCTCGCGGCGTGATCCACAAGGCGGAGCCACTGGCGGCTCTGGCCGAGGCGGTGGCGGAGGTGGCGGCCGGCCGTGTGGTCGTCACGCAGGCCCTGGTGGGACTGGCTGAGTTGGCGGAGCGCCGGGGCACTCTGCCGAGCCTGACATCGCGGCAGCGGGAGATTCTGTCGGCCAGGGCCCGTGGGGAGACGTTCCGCAGCATCGCCGAGCGGCTGTTCATCAGCAAGAAGACCGCCGAGGAGCACATGGCCGTGGTGACCGCGAAGTTCGCCGGTTTCCTGCGCGACCACTCCCCCGCCGACCTGGAGCGCGAGCTGGGTCTCGGCCCCGAGAACGGCGCGCGGTTCGGGCGGGCGAAGACCCATCGGGGCGAGCGGTCGGCGTTCCCGCAGGTACGGGTGGTGGCACTGGCCGAGTGCGGCACGCATGCGATCACACATGCGACCCTGGGGCCGTTCACGACCGCCGAGTCGGTCCTGGCGCATGAGCTGTTTCCCGCCCTGGGCTCGGGCGATCTGTTGATGGCCGACCGTGGGTTCGCCGGCCTGGCGCAGTGGCGGGCCGCCTCGGTCGGCGGCGCGGACCTGCTGTGGCGGATCAAGTCCACTGCCGTGCTGCCGGTGCGGCGGGAGCTTCCCGACGGCTCATACCTGTCGGACATCGTCGCCGCCAAAGACCACCTCAAGCGCACGGATCCGAGTGTGGTGCGGGTCATCGAGTACACCCTGGACGACCCCGGCCGACCGGTACAGTCAGCGCCTTACCGGCTGATCACCACCATCCTCGACCACGAGGCAGCACCCGCCACGGAACTGGCGGCCCTGTACAACCAGCGGTGGGAGATCGAGACCGCTCTGGATGAACTCAAGACCCACCAGCGTGGCCCCGCCGAGGTCTTGCGGTCCCGCTCGCCGGACGGTGTCGAGCAGGAAGTCTGGGCCCATCTGCTGGTCCACCACGCAATCCGCCAGCTCATGCACATCGCCGCCGAGGGCGTCGACATGGACCCGGACCGGCTTTCCTTCACCCGCACCCTCCGCCTCGCCCGACGTCAGGTCACCGCGCAGGCGGCCTTTTCCCCCTGACCGCTTGGCCGTATCCCTCGCCCAGGGGCTGCGCGAGATAGCCCGCCACCTACTGCCGGCTCGCTGCAGACGTACCAACCCCCGCGTCGTCAAACGCAAAATGTCGAACTTCGGCGTCAAACGTCTCGACCACCGCAACTGGCCCCGGCCGACCCGTGACCCAGCCGAAGCCGTGACCATCGCACCCCACCACAAGACAGCCCCGATCAACCCACCCGTCAAAGTGCGACGCGTCTGGGACCACGATCCCGACTAAGTCACTGGTATTGAGGCTAATGGCGGCTTCTGGGCTTACCTCGGCGATCCCCCACGACCACTCCACGGCCACCCCGCAGGTCTCGCCCTCGCCCTGCCGGGCGTGCCCGTCGCCGAGGCTGAGCAGCGCGCCCTCGACGTTGACCCCCAGGTAGCAGGTGACGCCGGCCCGCATCTCGGGTGTGTCCATGTTCCCGCCGTGCGCGTCCGGCACCAGGGCCGAGCGCACCTCCAGATTCGCCGGGGCCACTCCGACCGTGCCGTGCATCGGGTCCAGCGGCAGCTCCAGCTCGATGCCGCCCTCGTGGGCCCGGAACAGGGCCGTGCGCCGGGTGCGGTCCAGCTGCCAGATCCAGACCGTCTCCGGCAGGGGCGGTTGCAGGGTGGCCGTCGTGTGTGTCGAGGTGAGCGCGCCGAACAGGGGGACCGTCGTCGACGCCGCCCAGTCCCGGGCCGGTTCGACCGACACGAAGTGCACGGCGACCGTGTCGCCCGGCTCCGCGCCCTCGATGTGGAAGGGACCGGTCTGCGGGTTGAGGAACGGGAACTCGCACACCTCGGAGACCAGGTCTTTCTCGGACCGCACCCGTCCGGCGAAGCAGTCCTCCGTGTACAGGTCGAGGACCGTGCCGGGCGCGATCCGCGCCACCGGCGGCGCCCCGCCGAACGTCCAGGCGTAGTCGTCCGGTCCGGGCCGGACGGTGAGGATACGGGGTTCGGTCATCGCGCTGCTGCTCCGTTCTGTGGGGCGACCGTGCCAGGGGTGTTCTCTTCGAGGTGGACCCGCGCGGTCTCGGCTATGTGCTCGGGGTGACGCCGGATCAGCACCAGGAGGACGACCGCTCCGACCGCCATCCAGACGCCGACCACCAGACCGGCGTACGACACCGGCGCGGTCAGCTTCGTCACGAAGTCGAAGACGGGCAGACCGGCCGCGGTGAGCAGGGCGGGGACGAAGGCCACGATGCCCAGCAGCGGGAGGAGCAGGTGCCGTACGGGCTTGAGGGACTGGCGGCCGTGACGCAGGAAGTAGCCGGCGCAGGCGAGGTTGACGACGATGTAGACGCCGATGACGACCGTCACGATCACCGTGGCCAGCAGCAGGAACGCGGTCACCGGGTCGTAGCCGAAGCCCAGCCCCAGCACCGCCCCGACCGCCACGGCCGTCTGCACCGCGATGCCGGCGACGGGGGAGCGGTACCGGGGATGGAGCGTGGCGAGGACGCGCGGAAGGACCCGGATGCGGGCCAGCGCGAAGGCGGTCCGTGTGGACACGTTGGCGCAGGCGTTGGCGTTGGCGATCGTCGAGTTCACGACCGCGAGGAACACGAGCACCCAGAAGAGCCCGAAGGAGGCCCGGGCGACGCCCTCCCAGGACGCCTCGCCCGCCGCCCCGAAGGAGGCGAACCGGTCCGGGCCGACGTACACGGCCATCGCATAGGTCGTGACCACGTAGAACACGCCGATCCCCAGAGCCGCGCCGAGTACCGCGCGGTGCATGGTGCGGCGCGGGTCGCGGGTCTCCTCGGCGAGCGGCGCGGCCGCCTCGAAGCCGGCGAACGCCAGCACGGTGTAGACGGAACCGGCGAAGACCCCGCTGACCCCTGCGTAGCCCCGCGCCGTGTGCGAGGTCCCGAACACGGAGAGGGTGTTGTGACCGCCGGCCCTGACGATCAGCCATCCGGCGAAGACGAGGAACACCGCGATCTCGAAGACCCCGAGGACCGTCCCGAACCGGGCCGAGGCACGTACGCCCAGATACCCGGTGACGGCGATGACGGCCGCGCCGGCCAGCGCCCACGGCCACCACAGGTCCACCGGGTAGGAGGCCCACTCGTCATGCAGGGTCCCCGCCGCGGTGAACCCGAGCTGGAGCAGCAGCAGCGGCGGAACCAGCGCCTCCACGAACACGTAGCCCCAGCCGACCAGGAACCCGACGGCCGGATGCAGCCCCTGCGCCGCGTACGTGGCGACGGAGCCCGCGGCTGGTAACTCCCGTGCCAGCTCGGCCACGCACGACGCGGTGAACAGACAGGCCACCAGAGCGATCACCACGGCCAGAGGCAGACTGCCACCGGCGAACACCGCCCCCGCCGGAATGGACGCGGCGACGGCGGCGGCAGGCGCCATCGCCGTGACGCTCTGGAACAGCACCTCCCGCAACCCCACCGCGTCCCGCCGCAGCCCCACGGCCGGCTCTCCCGACATACGTCCCCCTGACGTGCGTGTTCCCCTCGTGCCGGCGGATGCCTCGCGTGAATCACGGTACGGCGGCCGGGGGCCGGGCAGAAGAGCGCCTGGGGTTCCGTGGACAGGGCGCGGGCTGTGGACAACTTCCTCACTCACACGAGTGAAGGGGGGGTGCGAGGCGGCGGCCTCGGTCAGACCCGCTCCGCCACCGTCGCCGGATCGTCGAGGACGGCCCGGATCACCGAGTGGGCCGCGCCCAGGAGGGGGCCCTCGGAGCCCAGGCGGGAGACGGAGACCGGGCAGGCGGGTCCTGTGGTGCGGTCGGCCAGTTCGGCTTCCAGGGCGGGGAGGAGCCAGGGGGCGAACCCGGCCAGGGCGCCGCCCAGCACCACCGACTCGGGGTCCAGGAGGTTGACGGCGCCGGTCAGGGCGATCCCCAGGGCGGTACCGGCGTCGCGCAGGGCGCGCCGTACGTCCTCGTCGTCCGCGCCCGCCCGCTGTGCCAGCAGGCCCGCCGCGTCGTCCCGGGATTCGAGACCGGCCGCGCGCAGCACCGCCTCCTCGCCGGCGTACTGCTCCAGGCATCCGCGTCCGCCACAGGCGCAGCGCGGCCCGTCGGGGCGGACCGGCACATGGCCGAGCTCGCCCGCGAAACCGCGCTTCCCGCGCAGCAGCTGCCCGTCCACGACGACGGCGGCGCCGATGCCGATCTCCGCGGACACGTGCAGGAAGTCGCGCGGTGTGGCGTCCCCGAGCCACAGCTCGGCCAGGGCGCCGAAGTTGGCCTCGTTGTCGACCGTCAGCGGGAGGTCGGGGGGCAGCAGCGCGCCGAGGTCGGTGTCGTGCCAGTCGAGGTTGGGGGCGTGGACGACCGTGTGTCCGTCGCGGGCCACCAGGCCGGGGACGGCGACCGCGAGACCGGCCGGCCACAGGCCTTCGCGCTCCGCGTCCGCCACGACCCGCCGTACCAGCCCGGTCAGCTCCGCCAGCACCGGGCGCGGATCCCGGCCCCGGTTCGTGCCGTGCCGCACGGCACGCGCGCGTACCTCGCCGCGCAGGTCCACCGCGCACACGGCGAGATGGTCGACCCCGACTTCCGCCCCGACACCGGCCGGGCCGTGCCCGCTGACCGCGAGCGCCGAACCCGGCCGCCCGACACGGCTGGGCCGCTCGGGGCCCAGTTCCTCCAGCAGCCCCCAGCGGATCAGCTCGTCGACGAGGGTCGACACGGCCGCTCTGGTGAGACCGATGCGGGAGGCGACCGCGGCCCGCGACAGCGAACCCTCCGCGCTGACCGCGTGCATCACGCGCGCGAGGTTGCGCCGGCGCATGCCCTGCTGGGTGTCCGGCAGGGCACGGCCGGTCCCCGTCGGGCGGGCCTCGTGCAGCGGTGCGGTCATGCCTCCATCAATCCTCTGGACACTGTCCTTTGCTGATCAGCGGTTCTCCGGCGCCTGTTCCAGCAACGGGGCCGCGTCGGAGAGTACCCCGGAGATCCTGGCGAGCGTCGCCGCGTCCCGCTCCACCGCGTCCAGCACCGGCCCCGCGGCCGTGTTCCAGCGCCGGGCCACCGCCGCCGGGTCCTCGCCGGTGAGCAGCCCGGCCGCCTGCGCGGCGGCGCCGAGGGCGACCAGTTCCTTCGCCTCGGGCACCTGCACCGGTCGCCCCGACAGCCGCCGTACCGTCTCCTGCCAGGCCCGGCCCCGGGCGCCGCCGCCGATCAGCAGCAACGGGGTGGTCCGGTCCGCGTCCTCGTCGAGCACCAGGTCCAGGGCGCCCAGCAGGGCGTGCACGGCGCCGTCGTAGGCGGCCTGGAGGAGCTGGCCCGCGGTGGTGTCGTGGCGCAGGCCGTGCAGCAGCCCGGAGGCGTGCGGCAGGTTCGGGGTGCGCTCGCCGTCCAGGTACGGCAGCAGGGTCACCGAGGTGCCGGGCTCGACCGCCTCGCGGTCCAGACCGAGGAGCGCCGCGACCCGGTCGACCGCGAGGGTGCAGTTCAGGGTGCAGGCCAGCGGCAGCCAGTCGCCGTGCGCGTCGGCGAAGCCCGCCACCGTGCCCGTGGGGTCGGCCGGGCGGTGCTTGGAGACGGCGTACACCGTGCCCGAGGTGCCGAGGCTCAGCACCGGGGTGCCCGGGCGCAGTCCGAGCCCCAGCGCGGCCGCCGCGTTGTCGCCGGTGCCGGGCGCCACCAGGGTGCCCTTGGAGAACGGCAGGTCGTGGCTGTCGCGGACGGTGCCGGCGACCTCGCCGGGCCGGACCACCCGGGGCAGGAACGCCGGATCCAGGCCCACGTGCGCGAGGGTCTCCTCGTCGTACGCCTCGGTCGCCGACGCCCACCAGCCGGTCCCGGACGCGTCGCCGCGGTCGGTCGTGCCCTGCCCGGTCAGGCGCTCGGTGAGGTAGTCGTGGGGGAGCCGTACGGCCCTGGTCGCGCGGACCGCCTCCGGCTCGTGCTCCGCCAGCCACGCCCACTTCGTGACCGTGAACGACGCGCCCGGCACGCTGCCCGTGCGCTCCGCCCAGGCCTTCGGTCCGCCCAGCTCCTCGATCAGCCGCTGCGCCTGCGGCGCCGATCGGACGTCGTTCCACAGCAGCGCGGGCCGCACCGGCTCGCCGCGCTCGTCCAGCGTGACCAGGCCGTGCTGCTGGCCGCCGATCGACACGGCCGCCGCCTGGTGCGCCGCGTCCCCGCACTGGCGCAGCGCCTCGCACAGCGCGTCCCACCACTGGCGCGGATCACTCTCGCGGCCCGCTCCGGTGGTCACGGTGTGCGGCGCCTGGCCGCTCGCCACGACCTCGCCGGTGGCGGCGTCGACGACCAGCGCCTTGGTGGACTGGGTGGACGTGTCCACACCGACGACGAGCGGACCCTCGGCTGCTGACATCGGGCTCTCCCTTTTTGCGCGGCTCGCGCCTGACCTGACCTGCAGTTTTCCCGGTTCGTCGGGGTGTCGCGACCCGGTTGGCGCCCTTCGGGGACATGGTGACCCTTCCCAGGGACGCGTTGGCATACTAATTTGTAAACCGCGATGACGAAATAGTCGGCACGACAGTCGTCCACCAGTCATCCACCGCAGTCATCGAGCACAGCCCCCGAGCAAGGAGCCGCGGCATGAGCTTCCAGCCCACCCCCGAGGACAGGTTCACCTTCGGCCTGTGGACCGTCGGCTGGCAGGGAAGGGACCCCTTCGGCGACGCCACCCGCCGTGCCCTCGACCCCGTCGAGACGGTCCAGCGCCTGTCCGAACTGGGCGCCCACGGTGTGACGTTCCACGACGACGACCTGATCCCCTTCGGGTCCTCGGACACCGAGCGCGAATCGCACATCAAGCGCTTCCGCCAGGCCCTCGACGCCACCGGCATGAAGGTGCCGATGGCCACCACCAACCTCTTCACCCACCCGGTCTTCAAGGACGGCGCGTTCACCGCGAACGACCGTGAGGTGCGCCGTTACGCGCTGCGCAAGACCATCCGCAACATCGACCTGGCCGTCGAGCTGGGTGCCGAGACGTACGTCGCCTGGGGCGGCCGCGAGGGCGCCGAGTCCGGCGCCGCCAAGGACGTCCGGGTCGCCCTCGACCGCATGAAGGAGGCCTTCGACCTCCTCGGCGAGTACGTCACCTCCCAGGGCTACGACCTGCGCTTCGCCATCGAGCCCAAGCCGAACGAGCCGCGCGGTGACATCCTCCTCCCCACCGTCGGCCACGCCCTCGCGTTCATCGAGCGCCTGGAGCGCCCCGAGCTGTACGGCGTCAACCCCGAGGTGGGCCACGAACAGATGGCCGGCCTGAACTTCCCGCACGGCATCGCGCAGGCCCTGTGGGCGGGCAAGCTCTTCCACATCGACCTCAACGGCCAGTCCGGCATCAAGTACGACCAGGACCTGCGCTTCGGCGCCGGCGACCTGCGTGCCGCCTTCTGGCTGGTGGACCTCCTGGAGAGCGCCGGTTACGCGGGGCCGAAGCACTTCGACTTCAAGCCGCCGCGGACCGAGGACCTGGACGGCGTGTGGGCGTCGGCCGCCGGCTGCATGCGCAACTACCTGATCCTCAAGGAGCGTGCGGCCGCCTTCCGCGCGGACCCGGAGGTCCAGGAGGCCCTGCGCGCCTCCCGCCTCGACCAGCTGGCCCTGCCGACCGCGGCGGACGGCCTCCAGGCGCTGCTCGCCGACCGCACGGCCTT
Source organism: Streptomyces sp. NPDC086519 (assembly GCF_040686075.1). Taxonomy (NCBI): domain Bacteria; kingdom Bacillati; phylum Actinomycetota; class Actinomycetes; order Kitasatosporales; family Streptomycetaceae; genus Streptomyces; species Streptomyces sp. NPDC086519. The sequence continues at coordinate 177,120 of NZ_JBFBJL010000009.1, read as the reverse complement.
CGAGGAGTTCGACGCGGACGCGACCGCCGCGCGCGGGATGGCCTTCGAGCGGCTCGACCAGCTGGCGATGGACCACCTGCTGGGTGCCCGGGGCTGACCACGCACGCGCGCGTGAGGGCGTCCGCTTCGGCGGCGGCCCGCACGCGCGCGTGACGTTTCCTGTGCCCGGACGGCGGGTTCGTTCCGGAAATGCTCCGGAATCGTGCGGTCCACGGCATGAGGCCGTGTCAACTCTCCTACGGAGCTCGCGCGATGACCGGAACGCGGTGACTCTTGGCGGTATGGCCATGCCACCCGTACCACCACGACCGCCCGGCCCGCCGGAGGGCACCCCGCCGCCCGGCGGCTACGACCCGCCTCCGAACGGGGACTTCGGACCGCACCCGGGCGACCGCTTCGGCACGTCCTTCGGCGAGGGCTTCGGCCCGTCGTCGGACGACGTTTTCGACCGGCCCCCGCACGCCGGTTTCGGTGCCCCGCCCGGCGGCCAGGACCCGACCACCGCCGTCGGCCGGATGCCGCCACGTCCGCCGCGGCCGCCCCGTGGACGAAGGGGGCCGCTGTTCGCCGTACTGGCCCTGCTGGTCGCCGCGGTGGCCGTCGCCGCCGTCGTTCTGACGGTGTCCGGCGGCGACGGCTCGGCCGACGACAGACCCACCACGAGCAGCCCCAGCCCGTCCGGCTCGATCAGTCCCTCGTTCAGCCTGCCGACCGAGCTCCCCAGCAGCCTGCCGTCGGGGCTGCCGAGCGGACTCCCTTCGCAGTGGCCCTCAGGGCTGCCCAGCGAGCTGTCGGGCGGCCTGGACTCCCTGCTGCCCTCACTGCTGGGCTAGGACACAGCCCTTTGGCCGACCTTGCTTTGACCCGAAGTTCCTGTGGCCACAGTTCCCATTGGCCGCAGCTCCTTTGGTCACAGCCCCTTGGACAGCCGGACGTACACCAGGGTCGTCTCGACGCCGCTGTCGACGAGACGGCCCTGTGCGTCGAACGTGCCCGCGCCGTCTGTCATCCCGAAGTCGTTGTCGTTGCTCAGGGCGAGCGTGTCGTGGTCCACCCGCGCGATGCCCTCGATCTTCAGCGGCACCCCGGTCACCGTGTTCAGATCGACGACAAGACGCTTGCCGAGCACCGGGACCCCGGCGGCGGCCGGGTCCTCCAACTGCTCCAGCGAGGGGGACGTGGTGTCGTCGTCGCAGGCACCGCCGAGGATGTCCGACCTGTGGTCCAGCTTCACCACCTGCAGCCGAGCGGCGTTGTCGGTGCGCTCCTCGACCAGCAGCCGGTCGCCGCCGACGGCCACGATCGAGGAGATCTTCAGCTCGGAGGTGTCGTCCTCGCTCGGGTCCACCACGCTCACCGGGTCGAAGCGGTAGGCATACTCGGCCATGGCCTTCCGCCCCTTGGCGGCGGACCGTCGATTCCGCGGCCCGCGCCGCCTCTCGACCGCTTCGCGCAGGGCGGCGTGGCAGTGGGCCGTGTTCGCGTCGACGGCCTGCTCGTCCCCCTCAGGCGGGTGCGGGTGGGGTTCTTGCAGGAGGGAGTCGTCCTGAACGTCCGGTGCGGCGGCGGAATGGTTACGCTGAGAGCGGGGCTGCTTCACAATGTGTTCGACTCTGCGCTCAGGGGCCACTAGGGGGCGTTCGTCAGGGATGTCTCAGGGTCGCCGTCCGGAACCGCGGGAAGCGCGGGCCCGTTTTCAGATCAGAGAGCGGCAAGGGCCGCGAAGGAGGCGACGCAGATGTCGAAGAACGCGAAGATCGCCGCAGGAGGTGTGGCGGTCGGGCTCATCCTGCTGATATGGCTGCCCTGGTGGGTGACGTTCCTGATCGTGGTCGGCGTCCCGGTGGCCGCCTACCTCACCCTCGACCCCTCGCAGCGGCGCAGGCTGCGCCGGGTCACGCGCAAGGAGATCGGCCGCTGACCGGCCGCTGAGTCGCCTGCCCCGGGGCGGTGGCCCCGCTCCGACGCGCGCTGCGGGCGGGATACGGCCCGGGAGGGCTCACAGGGGCCTTACGGCCATCTTGTCGAGGGCTTCCAGGAGGCCGGGGAGCTCGGAGCCCCGGCCGACCGGCAGGACCTCGCCCGGTTCCTCGTCGAGGAGCACGAAGGCGATGTCGTCGGTGCGGGCCACCAGCGACCAGCCCGGCCCGTCGGCGCGCAGCGTACGGGCGTCGCCCGGGGCGAACGAGGAGCGGACCCGGCCCAGGGGCGGCGGAGTGTCCACGTAGGCCCGTGCCTCGGTCAGTACGCGCCGGATCCCGAGGTGACCCTTCGGGGCCGCCTCGGCGTCCTCGGTGGCCTCCTCGGACGCTTCTGCGTCCGCGGCCGCCGGTGTCCGGAAGTGGTCGTCGCTGATCTGCTCCCGCCAGACCGCCCACCGGAGGGCGATCTCGTCGGCGCCCAGCCGCCGCTGGGCCGGGCCCCAGGTGCTGGTGTCCGGCGGGGCCAGCGCGGCGCGGTCCGCCAGCTCCGGCCCGGGGTCGTGCGGCGCGGGCACGTTGGGGGCCGCCACGGCGACCGCCAGCGGCCAGCCGGGCAGGGCGGCGACCACCGTGCGCTCGTCCGGCGACAGGTCGTACTCCATGCCGCAGTCCCAGGACGCGATCGCCACGGCGACCAGCGAGACGTCGTCGATGACGACCGTCCAGCGTGCCCCGTCGCCGTCCTGGCCGAGCACCAGGCCGTAGCCGTCGACGCGCGGCGCCAGCTCCAGCGCCGCGCAGGCCTCCGGATAGTCGTCGCCCAGCACGCTCGGAAACTGCGCGGGCGTCAGCAGCACCGCGGTGAGCACATACAGTGCCTCGTCCGCGGCGACGGCCTCCTCGTCGGTCCCGGCCATCCCTGCCTCCCCAGTGGTTCTTCCAACGGCGCGCACCCTAGTGCGACGGGAAGGCCGTTGTCACGACCGCCCACTCCATGGGGAGCTGCAGTTTTCCACCGGGACCGGACGAAACGACCTCGGCGGCGAGGATGAAGCGGCGCCGGCCCCGGCGGTACCGAAGGGTCAGGCCACCGGCAGCCCCAGGAGGGCGCGGGCCACCGCGGACGGCGACTCGTCGCGCTCCCGTGCCAGGGTCATCACGGCTCGGTACGCCAGCTCGCTCACCCCGAACGACAGCGCCTCCGGCGACACCCAGCCCGCCGCTTCCTCGATCCGGTCCTGGTCGTCCTCCGCCCGGGCCGCGACATAGACGGCCGCGGCCTCGAACAAGTTATGCGTACGCCGCTCACGGCTCGGACGCGATTCCGGCGCTTTCTCGTCCTCGGTGCCACGAAATCTGCCTGCGTACCTGCGGATCCGGTCGAACACGCGGGCCCCCTTGCCCCTGTCGGCTGTCGCCTCCGAACCTGTGCTTTCCTCTGTCGAACCTAGAGTTGAAGCTCCGGCAACAGAAGAGGGCGTCGCCTGGACACCTCGGCCGGCCCCGGCTTCGGGCCCGCCCTCTCCAGCCGCTCGACCACCAGATGGCGGGTGCCCCCGGCGACGGGCCGCACATGCCCGGTCGGCGCGGCGATGTGCTTGCGCAGGACGGGGCCGCGCAAGGGGGCGTCGCCGTCCTGCCGCCCCGCCGGCGGCCGGGTCCGGTCTCGCGGCCGGCGCTCACCGGGGCGAACCTCGACGCCTTCGCCGTGGCGGTCGCCGGCTAGCTAGCTAGCTAGCCCGCCCGGACCGCCAGTGCCAGGAACCGGGCGTCCTCGTCCACGTACGACGTCATGCGCCACCCGGAACCGGCCAGCAGTGGGCGGAGGTTGCCCTCCGCGCGCAGGTCGTCCGGCGTGATCTGCCGTCCCTGCCGCGCCGCCAGAGCGGACCGGCCGATGGGGTGGAACAGGGCCAGGGTGCCGCCGGGGCGGACGACGCGCGCGAGCTCCCGCAGGTTCTCCGCCGGACGGGGCAGATGGGCGATCAGGCCCGCGGCGAACACGGCGTCGAGGGATTCCGAACGCACCGGCAGCGCGCCGACGTCGGCGAGCAGCAACCGCCCGTCACGGTCCCGGCCGGCCCGCCGGGCGGCGTGGAGCATCGCCGGGGTGAGGTCCACCCCGAGGACAGCGCCGGTGGGTCCCACGGCCCGGCGCAGCGGCGGCAGCGCGCGCCCGGTGCCGCAGCCCGCGTCGAGCACCCGGTCGCCCGCGCGCAGCCTCAGATCGGCGACGGCGGCAGCGTACGCGGGACCGTCGTCGGGGAACCTGCTGTCCCAGTCGGCCGCCCGCGCGGTGAAGAACTCCCGGACATGTGTGTGGTCATCGCTCATGGTCCGCATGATCCCTCACCGTCACGGAGGACGACCCTGCGCACATGTTCGAGCCGGACGCGATCGTTCCGGCGCATCTCTGAGTCATATTGCGGCACCTTTCGAAACGCGCCCCCTTTGTGCGCCCGTGCCCCCTAGCGTCCCTGGGCCATGGGACATCTGGACCACGCCACCTTCGGCTGGCTGACCCCCGTGCTGTCGTACGCCATGGCCTGCATAGGCGCCGCACTGGGGCTGCGCTGCACCGTCCGCGCGCTCGGCAGCACCGGCCGCTCGCGCCGCAACTGGCTGCTCACGGCGGCCTCGGCGCTCGGCACCGGCATCTGGACCATGCACTTCGTGGCCATGCTCGGCTTCGGCGTCAGCGGCACCGCCATCCGTTACGACGTGCCGCTGACCATCCTCAGCCTGCTCGTCGCCGTGGTCGTCGTCAGCGCCGGCGTCTTCGCCGTCGGCTACAGCCGCGACCGCAACCGGGCGCTCCTGCTCGGCGGACTCACCACCGGACTGGGCGTCGCCAGCATGCACTACATCGGCATGGCGGCCGTCCGGCTGCACGGCGCCGTCCGCTACGACCCGACGCTCGTCGGGCTCTCCGTCCTCATCGCCGTGGCCGCCGCGACCGCGGCCCTCTGGGCGGCGCTCAACATCAGGTCGCCCGTCGCGGTCACCGTCGCCTCCCTGGTCATGGGAGCGGCCGTCAGCAGCATGCACTACACCGGGATGTTCGCGGTCAGCGTGCACGTCACGCCCTCCGGCAGCCCCCTGCCCGGGGCCACGGCGATGCAGTTCATCTTCCCTCTGGCCGTCGGCCTCGGTTCCTATCTGTTCCTCACCTCGGCCTTCGTCGCGCTCTCGCCCACGGCCGGGGAGCGCGAGGCGTCCGCCTCGGCCCAGCGGCCCGTCATGGGCGCCGCGCGCTGACCCGGGGCCGACCCACCCTTTCCCGAGCGAGGAGGCCATGCGTACACCCCGTAGGACCCCCACAGCAGGCCCGGAGACACCGTCACCGCGGCCGCCGCGCGGCCGCCGCGCGCACGCCGGACCACCCGCCGACGAACCGGCCGACGTCGTCGTCGGCACCGCGGCGGACAACGCGCCGGCGCGGGCGGGAGGCTGGCGGATCCGCCCCCGGACCGTGCGGGCCAAGGTCGTCTGCCTGCTCATGGTGCCGGTCATGTCCCTGCTCGCACTGTGGGCGTACGCCACGGTCACCACGGCACAGGACGTCGCCCGGCTGCGCCAGTCCCAGCGCGTCGACGCCGGCCTGCGCACCCCGGTCGCCACCGCCGTGGCCGCGCTCCAGGCCGAGCGGGCCGCCGCGGTCCGGTACGCGACCGACCCCGCGTCCGAACAGACCGCCGACCTCAAGAGGCTCGGTGCCCGCACCGACCAGGCCGTGGCCGCACTGCGGCTCGGCAAGGACAGCACCGTCGCCGACAGCGGGGAACTGCCCTCCGGTGTCGCCCTGCGCCTGAAGGCGTTCGTCACCGGCGCCGAGCGGCTGCCCACGCTGCGCCGAGCGGTGCGCAGCCGCGGCGTCGGCTGGGACGCCGCCTACGGGCAGTACACACAGGCCATCGCCTCGGCCTTCGCCGTGGACGGTGCCCTCACCGGCATCCAGGCCGACGACATGGGCTCCGACGCGCGCGTGCTGCTCGAATTCTCCCGCGCGGGCGAGGCACTGGCCCAGGAGGACGCGGTCCTCGGCGGCGCCCGGCCGGCCGGCGGCCTCGCCGGCGAGCGACTGCGGTTGTTCACCGGCGCCGTCGACACCCGCCGCGTCCTCACCGACGCGGCTGTCGCCGACCTGCCCGGGGCTCAGCGCGCCGCCTGGCACCGGCTCGCCGACGGCGACGACTACACCGCGCTGAGCGCCGCCGAGGACCGGATCCTCGCGAGCTCACCCGGAGCCAAAGCGGTCGGCGCGGCCCCCGAAGCCACCTGGGACACCACGCACGCGCGCGTGCAGGACGGCATGCGGAACATCGAGGCCGACACGGCACGCGCGGTGGCGGGCCGGGCCGATCCGTTCGCCCGCGGCCTGCTCACCCCGGCCGGCGCCGCCGTCCTCTTCGGCCTGCTCGCCGTGGCCGCCTCGCTCGTCATCTCCGTGCGCATCGGACGCGGCCTGGTCGTCGAGCTGGTGAGCCTGCGCAACAGCGCCCTGGAGATCGCCCGCCGCAAACTCCCCGAGGCGATGCGCAGGCTGCGGGCCGGCGAGGAGATCGACGTCCGTGCCGAGGCGCCCCTGGGGCCACCCGCCGAGGACGAGACCGGACAGGTCGCCGAGGCCCTCGCCACCGTGCACCGCGCCGCCCTGCGGGCCGCCGTGGAACGCGCCGAACTCGCCAGCGGCATCTCGGGAGTCTTCGTCAACCTCGCCCGCCGGAGCCAGATCCTGGTGCACCGCCAGCTGAGCCTGCTGGACAGCATGGAACGCCGCTCCGACGACCCCAGCGAACTGAGCGACCTCTTCCGCCTCGACCACCTCACCACCCGCATGCGCCGCCACGCGGAGAGCCTGATCATTCTCTCCGGAGCCGCCCCCGGCCGGGCCTGGCGGATGCCCGTGTCCCTGACCAACGTCGTCCGGGCCGCCGTGTCCGAAGTCGAGGACTACGCGCGCGTGGAGGTACGACAGCTCCCCGAGGCGGCCGTCATCGGCGCGGCCGTCGCCGACCTCACGCATCTGCTCGCCGAGGTCGTGGAGAACGCCGCCCAGTTCTCGCCGCCGCACACGCGCGTGCGCGTCACCGGAGAGCCCGTCGGCAACGGCTACGCCCTGGAGGTCGAGGACCGCGGGCTCGGCATGGGCCCGGAGACCCTCGCGGAGGCCAACCGGCGCATCGAGCAGTCCGAGGCCCTCGACCTGTTCGACAGCGACCGGCTCGGTCTCTTCGTGGTCAGCAGGCTCGCGGCCCGCCAAGGCATCAAGGTGCATCTGCGCACCTCCCCGTACGGCGGCACCACCGCGGTGGTCCTGCTGCCCAAGGCCCTGCTGCACGGCGGCTCGCCGGAACGTCCCAGCCCTTCGCCGGCCGACACCCAACAGGCACCGGCACACTCCTATGCGCGCCTGCCCGGCGCCGCCCTCCCGGAGCCCGCCCCCGCCGCCCGGCCGGCCCTCGCCGCCACCCGCACCTCACCGCGCCCCGCGCCCGAGCCCCCGCCCCCCGGAGTCACCACCTTGAGGCCGCACCGCCCACCGCACGACTCCGAACCCTCCGACGACGACCTCCCGCGCCGGGTCCGGCAGGCGAGCCTCGCCCCCCAACTGCGCGATCCCCGTGCCGAGGAGCCGGCGCCCGCCCGCAGCCGGGACGAACGCACCCCCGAGCTCGTCCGCGACCGGATGACCGCCTACCGCGACGGCTGGGCGCGCGGCGGCGGCACCGAACCCGGACGCGGCGCCGCCCCGGAAGCCGAAGAGGGCACCGACAGAACCGAAGGAGACCGCCCATGATCCAGGACCCGAGCGCGAGGGCAGACCAGCGCCCCGGCGAACTCGACTGGCTGCTGGACGACCTGGTGCTCCGTGTCACCGAGATACGGCACGCCGTCGTGCTCTCCAACGACGGCCTCGCCGTCGGCGCCTCGACCGGCCTCAGACGCGAGGACGCCGAGCACCTCGCCGCCGTGGCCTCCGGTTTCAACAGCCTGGCCAAGGGCGCCGGGCGGCACTTCGGGGCGGGCGGGGTGCGCCAGACCATGGTCGAGATGGACGACGCCTTCCTCTTCGTGGCCGCCGCGGGCGACGGCTCCTGCCTCGCCCTGCTCACCGGCGTGAGCGCCGACATCGGTCTGGTCGCCTACGAGATGGCCCGCCTGGTCAAGCGCGTCGGCGAGCACCTGTACACCGCGCCGCGCCTCGCCGCCCGGCCGCCCGCGGCCGGCTGAGCCGGAAGGCCGCCACCGATGACCGAGTACACGACCGGCGCCCCGTGGGAGCCGGGCAGCCAGTGGTACGACAGCGAGGCCGGGCCCCTGGTCCGCCCCTACGCCATGACCGGGGGCCGCACCACACCCGGCCCCACCGGTGTGAGGCTCGACCTGATCGCCCTGGTCACCCTCGGTCCGGGCGCGGCCGGCACCGACGACGACGCCGCGCTCGGCCCCGAACACCGGGCGCTGGTCGAGCTGTGCCGGCTGGAGACGCAGTCCGTCGCCGAACTCGCCGCCGGCGCCGACCTCCCGGTGGGCGTGGTCCGGGTGCTCCTGGGCGACCTGCTGGAACTGGGGCGGGTCACCGTGAGCCGCCCGGTGCCACCGGCCCAGCTGCCCGACGAACGGATTCTGCGCGAGGTCATCGAGGGATTGCGGGCACTGTAGACGAGCATCCGGAAGCAACCGGGCGCGAGCCGGTCGAAACAGCGGCGTTCCGGTCCAACCCTTCGCGGTCAGGCGGCAGTTGCCATGATGCTGGCTTCACGTCGTTCCGTGCCGCTTCGCCGGTGTCCCGGCGTCCATCGCAGCAGGTCCTCCAGTCTCCGCCGATCTCCACCGAGAGAAGTGATCATGGTCTCCGAGCACTCCGAGTCCACCGCCGACGACACGTCGGCCATGGCGCTGAAGATATTGGTCGCCGGCGGCTTCGGCGTCGGAAAGACGACCCTGGTCGGCGCCGTCAGCGAGATCCGGCCGCTGCGCACCGAGGAAATGCTCAGCGAAGCGGGCCAGCTGGTGGACGACACGGACGGCGTGGACCAGAAGGTCACCACCACCGTCGCCATGGACTTCGGCCGCATCACCATCCGCTCCGGCCTCTCCCTGTACCTCTTCGGTACCCCGGGCCAGGACCGCTTCTGGTTCCTCTGGGACGAGTTGTCGCAGGGAGCACTGGGCGCCGTCGTCCTCGCCGACACCCGCCGCCTGGAGGACTGCTTCCCGGCGGTCGACTACTTCGAGCACCGGCACATCCCGTTCGTCGTCGCCGTCAACTGCTTCACCGGCGCCCGGAGCTACGGCGCCCACGACGTCTCCCGCGCCCTCGACCTGGACCAGGGCACACCCGTGGTCCTGTGCGACGCCCGGGACCGGGATTCCGGCAAGGAGGTGCTGATCCGGCTCGTCGAGTACGCCGGACGGATGCACACCGCCCGGCTCCTCGACTCGGTGGGCTGAGCCTCAGCCCGTGAGGTCCTTGAGCGCCACCACCTTCTCCACGGTGACCCGGACCAGCAGTTCCCCCGGGACGCCGTTGCGGGCGCCGAACTCCTGCGCGCGCTCCTCGCCCATGTAACGGGCCGCGATGCGGGTGGCCGAATCACGCAGTTCGCCAAGGTCCTCCGACAGCCGTGCTCGCCCGTTCAGCACCACGAAGTGGAAGGGCGGCCGGTCGTCGTCCACACAGAGGGCGACACGCCCGTCCCGGGCGAGATTGCGCCCTTTCACGGTGTTCTTACCCGTGTTGAAGACCAGGTCGTCCCCGTCCAGCAGGAACCAGACGGGCGCCACATGCGGGCTGCCGTCGGCGTTGACGGTGGACAGTTTGCCGGTGCGGGTGCCGTGCGAGACGAACGCCCGCCATTCCTCGTCGGTCATCTTCTCTGCCATGCCCCCATCCTCCTTGCCCGGACGCCGGTGGTGGGGAAGGCTGGCGGGGAGATCCTCCAGCCAGGGGGAGACGGTACGCGGGGAGACGCTGGACATGGCGATGGCGCAGAACCAGAAACTCGGCTGGCTGCTCGACGACCTGACCGAACGCGTGGAACACGTACGGCATGCGCTGGTCCTGTCGAACGACGGACTGGTCACGGGAGCGAGCACCGGCCTTCGCCGGGAGGACGCGGAGCATCTGGCCGCCGTCGCCTCCGGGCTGCACAGCCTCGCCAAGGGCTCCGGACGCCACTTCGGCGCGGGCCAGGTCCGGCAGACGATGATCGAGTACGACGAGGCGGTCCTGTTCGTCACCGCGGCCGGAAGCGGAAGCTGCCTGTGCGTGCTCAGCGGAGCGGAGGCAGACATCGGCCAGATCGCCTACGAGTTGACCCTGCTGGTCAACCGGGTCGGCGAACACCTCGCGGTGGACACCCGGCAACCGGAGCACTCCACCGCGATGGACCTCTGACCTGCGAATTCATACCCCGTCGTGGAGTTATCCACAGGCTCGCCACGCGTCTCGCCGAAGCGGCTACGGTTTTTCCCACGGCGAGCGCACCGGGCGCGAGCCACCCACTCCACGGGGGAGAACGACCATGTCCGGCACCACCTTCGCCCCACCCCGCCCGCTCACCTGCGCGCCGAGCCGTGCCGCCCGCGAACTGGGCGTCAAGCGGGCTGAGTTCGACCTCGCGGTACACCTCGGACGGATCCGCACCGTGCCCGACGAGGGAGGCGGAGGAGGCCGCCGCGTGCCACGGACCGAGATCGACCGGCTCCAGGGCCGGGCGGATACCCTCCGCGAGAGCGTGCGGGTCGTGGGCACGACCGAGGGCGCGGCCCTGATGGGGATCCCGGCGGGCAGGTTCACCCGGGTGGCGAAACTCGGTCTGGTGAGTCCGGTCAGGTGGTACCCGAATCGCTACCGGGCCGTCGTCTGGCTCTATCTGGCGGAGGAACTACGCCGGTTCGCGGCCGACGAGAAGAACGCCCGGCTGCTCACCGGCCGTACGCCCGCGGAGCTGAGCGACCGGCTGAGGGCGGGCGCGGACCAGCGGGCCCGTAACTGGCGCGGACGCCACTGCGGATTCCTGCTGCGGCAGGCGGACGGGCCGTGGGAGCGGGCCGGGGTGGTGGCCGGCTTCCTGGACCCCGGTGAGATCGACGACGTGCTCACGGACCCTCACGAGCGTGCCCACGTGACGGCCTTGCGGCCGGGCCCGCCCGCGCACGGCGCGCCGGGCTCACCGGCCGCGCAGCTCGCCGAGGAGCTCATGACCGCGGCCGACCCGGACGAGATCGAGTGGTTCCGGCACGACCTGGCACGGGAAGCGGCGCAGGCCCGCACGCACCGGCCGGCTCCCCGCCCCGCGGCGCTGTCTCGGCACCGCGCACCCGACCGGCCCGGACTCTCCCAAGGCCTGCGCGGCTGGCTGCTGCGCAGACATCCGCGGCCCGCCCACTGACCGGCGGCCCGGACCGCGCGCGCTTCCGCATCCCTAGAGCGACCGGAACAGCCCCTCCTGGACGACCGACACCAGCAGCCGCCCGTCCAGGTCGTAGACCCGCCCGCGGGCCAGGCCCAGACCGCCCGTGGCGATGGGGGACTCCTGCTCGTACAGGAACCACTCGTCCGCGCGGAACGGCCGGTGGAACCACATGGCGTGGTCCAGTGAGGCGATGTCGAAGTTCCGCGGCCCCCACAGCGGTTCGACGGGGACGCGGACCGCGTCCAGGAGGGTCATGTCGCTGGCGTAGGTCAGCGCGCAGGTGTGCACCAGCGGATCGTCGCCCAGCGGGCCGACCGCGCGCATCCACACCGCGCTGCGCGGCTCGGCGCCCGCTATCTCCTCGGGGTGCCAGCGCAGCCGGTCGACGTAGCGGATGTCGAAGGGCTGGCGGCGCGCCATGCGCTCCAACTGCTCGGGCAGCTCGCCCAGATGCTTGCGGATCTCCTCCGCGAGCGTCGGCAGCGACTCCGGGTGCGCCACCTCGCGAAGTTGCGGCAGCTGGTGCTCGAAAGGTGCCGGCTGAGGCTTGTGGAAGGAGGCGGTCAGATTGAAGATCGTGCGGCCCTGCTGCACGGCGGTGACCCGGCGCGTCGTGAACGACCGTCCGTCGCGGACCCGTTCGACCTGGTACACGATCGGCACGCCCGGCCGACCTGGGCGCAGGAAGTACGCGTGCAGCGAGTGCACCGGACGGTCGCTCTCCGTGGTGCGGCTGGCGGCGACCAGCGCCTGGCCGGCCACCTGGCCGCCGAAGACCCGCTGGAGGGACTCCTGGGGGCTGCGGCCCCGGAAGATGTTGACCTCGATCTGCTCCAGGTCGAGCAGGTCGACCAGTCTCTCGGCCGGGTTGGTCATGGGTGGGATTCTCCTGTGCTGGGGCCTGTGCTCGGACCTGTTCCGGGGCTGCTCAGAGCTGGCCGACGTCGGTGACGCGGACGATCGCCCGGCCCTCGGCGTCGGAGGCCGTCAGGTCGATCTCCGCGCTGATGCCCCAGTCGTGGTCGTCGTTCGGGTCGTCGAAGATCTGGCGGACACGCCACAGCCCGTTCTGCGGCTCCTCCTGGATCACGAGCAGCTTGGGACCGCGGGCGTCGGGGCCGGTGCCCAGGTCCTCGTACTCGTCCCAGTACTTGTCCATCGCCTCGCCCCAGGCCTCGGCGTCCCAGCCGGACTCCGCGTCCATCTCGCCCAGTTCGTCGACCTGGTCGAGGGCGGCGAGCTCCACCCGGCGGAACATCGCGTTGCGCACCAGGACCCGGAAGGCGCGCGCGTTGGCGGTGACCGGCTTGACCTCGTCGGCCTTCTCCTGGGCCTCCTCGGCGGTCATCTCCTCCGGGTTGGCGAGCTGCTCCCACTCGTCCAGCAGGCTGGAGTCGACCTGGCGGACCATCTCGCCCAGCCACTCGATCAGGTCCTGCAGGTCCTCGGACTTCAGGTCGTCCGGGATGTTGTGGTCGAGGGCCTTGTACGCGCTCGCGAGGTAGCGCAGCACGATGCCCTCGGTGCGGGCCAGCTCGTAGAGCGACACCAACTCCGTGAAGGTGAGCGCCCGTTCGTACATGTCCCGGATGACCGACTTCGGCGACAGCGGATGGTCACCGACCCAGGGGTGGCTCTTGCGGTACGTGTTGTACGCGTGGAACAGCAGCTCTTCCAGGGGCTTCGGGTACGTGATGTCCTGGAGACGCTCCATGCGCTCCTCGTACTCGACGCCGTCCGCCTTCATCGCGGCGACGGCCTCACCCTTCGCCTTGTTCATCTGGGCGGCCAGGATCTGGCGCGGATCGTCCAGCGTGGACTCGACCACGGACACCATGTCGAGGGCGTACGAGGGCGACTCGGGGTCGAGGAGTTCGAACGCGGCCAGGGCGAAGGTCGACAGCGGCTGGTTGAGCGCGAAGTCCTGCTGAAGGTCGACCGTGAGCCGCACGACACGGCCGGTGGCGTCGGGCTCGTCGAGTTTCTCGACGATGCCGCCGTCGAGCAGCGAGCGGTAGATCGCGATGGCCCGGCGGATGTGCCGCAGCTGCTGCTTGCGCGGCTCGTGGTTGTCCTCCAGGAGGTGGCGCATGGCGTCGAAGGCGTTCCCCGGGCGGGCGATCACCGACAGCAGCATCGTGTGCGTCACCCGGAACCGCGACGTCAGTGGCTCCGGCTCGGAGGCGATCAGCTTCTCGAAGGTGTTCTCCGTCCAGCCGACGAAGCCCTCCGGCGCCTTCTTGCGCACCACCTTGCGCCGCTTCTTCGGGTCGTCGCCCGCCTTCGCCAGCGCCTTCTCGTTCTCGATGACGTGCTCGGGCGCCTGCGCGACCACCAGCCCGGCCGTGTCGAAACCGGCCCGGCCCGCGCGGCCGGCGATCTGGTGGAACTCACGGGCGCGCAGGGTGCGCACCCGGTTGCCGTCGTACTTGGTGAGAGCGGTGAAGAGCACCGTGCGGATGGGCACGTTGACGCCCACGCCCAGGGTGTCGGTGCCGCAGATGACCTTCAGCAGACCGGCCTGGGCGAGCTTCTCCACCAGGCGCCGGTACTTGGGGAGCATGCCGGCGTGGTGTACGCCGATGCCGTGCCGGACGTAACGGGAGAGGTTGCGGCCGAACTTGGTGGTGAAGCGGAAGTTGCCGATCAGCTCGGCGATCTGCTCCTTCTCCTCCTTCGAACACATGTTGATGCTCATCAGCGCCTGCGCCCGCTCCACCGCCTGCGCCTGCGTGAAGTGCACGATGTACACCGGCGCTTGCCTGCCCTCCAGCAGCTCCGTGAGCGTCTCGGTCAGCGGGGTGAGCTTGTACTCGTAGGACAGCGGCACCGGGCGGGTCGCCGAGCGGACCACCGCGGTGGGGCGGCCGGTGCGGCGGGTGAGGTCCTGCTCGAAGAAGGAGACGTCGCCGAGGGTGGCCGACATGAGGATGAACTGGGCCTGGGGCAGTTCGAGGAGCGGGATCTGCCAGGCCCAGCCGCGGTCGCCCTCCGCGTAGAAGTGGAACTCGTCCATGACGACCTGGCCGACGTCCGCCTGCTTGCCGTCGCGCAGCGCGATGGAGGCGAGGACCTCTGCGGTGCAGCAGATGACGGGCGCGTCGGAGTTCACGGAGGCGTCGCCGGTGAGCATGCCGACGTTCTCGGTGCCGAAGAGCTTGCACAGCTCGAAGAACTTCTCCGACACCAGCGCCTTGATCGGGGCCGTGTAGAAGGTGACCTCGTCCCGGGCCAGCGCGGCGAAGTGCGCGCCCGCGGCGATCATGCTCTTACCGGAGCCGGTCGGCGTCGACACGATCACGTTCGCCCCGGAGACCGCCTCGATCAGCGCCTCCTCCTGGTGGGGGTAGAGCGTGAGACCGCGCTCCTGGGCCCACGCCTCGAAGGCTTCGTACAGGGCGTCGGGGTCGGCGGTCGGCGGCAGCTGATCGATGAGGGTCACGCCCCCATCTTGCCTGGCCCACCCGCCGAGGGGGGAATCGGCTTCGAGCGCGAAGATCATGACCGCTACGCTGTGACGCCGACGGAGCGTCAACGCACCCGGTCAACTGGACAGCGGCACACGAGGAATGGGGCGGGCAACGGCCATGATGGGACCAGCACACTCACTGTCGGGAGCCGCCGCCTGGCTCGGCGTCGGAGCGGCGGCCGCCGCGGCCGGGCACCCGATGCCCTGGCCGGTGCTGCTGGTCGGGGCGCTGATCTGCGCCGGTGCCGCGCTCGCCCCCGACCTCGACCACAAGGCCGCCACCATCTCCCGCGCCTTCGGACCGCTGTCGCGCTGGCTCTGCGAGATCGTCGACAAGCTCTCCTACGCCGTCTACAAGGCGACCCGGAAGCAGGGCGACCCGCGCCGCTCCGGCGGCCACCGCACGCTGACCCACACCTGGCTGTGGGCCGTGCTGATCGGTGTAGGCTGCTCGGCCGCCGCGATCCTGGGCGGCCGCTGGGCGGTGCTGGCGATCCTCTTCGCGCACATGGTGCTGGCGATCGAAGGGCTGCTGTGGCGGGCGGCCCGCGGCTCCAGCAGCGACGTACTGGTGTGGCTGCTGGCGGCGACCAGCGCCTGGATCCTGGCCGGCACCCTGGACAAGCCGGGCAACGGCTCGGACTGGCTGTTCACCCAGCCCGGCCAGGAGTACCTGTGGCTGGGGCTGCCAGTGGTGCTGGGGGCGCTGGTGCACGACATCGGGGACGCGCTGACCGTCTCGGGCTGCCCGATCCTGTGGCCCATACCGATCGGCCGCAAGCGCTGGTATCCGGTGGGGCCGCCGAAGGCGATCCGGTTCCGTGCCGGCAGCTGGGTCGAGCTGAGGGTGCTCATGCCGGTGTTCATGGTGCTCGGCGGCATAGGCTGCGCCGCCGCTCTGAACGTGATCTGACCCGAGGCCCGGCCGGCCACCGGACCGGTGCGCCCCGCGCGTCAGCCCGCGTTCTCCGAGCCACTCCCGTAGCGGCGCTCGAACGCGGCGACGCGGCCCTCGGAGTCCACGGTGCGGGCCTTCCCGGTGTAGAAGGGGTGGCTCTCGGACGAGATCTCCACGTCGACCACCGGGTACGTCTCGCCGTCGTCCCACTCGATGGTCTGGTCGCTGCTCGCGGTGGACCGGGTGAGGAAGGCGTATCCGGCGGCACGGTCCCGGAAGACCACCGGGTGGTAGTCGGGGTGCTTGTCCTGCTGCATGGCGGCTCCTCGAAGAACGGGTCGGTCGGGCAGGGGCGGCCGGGCTCAGCCGTAGGTCGCGTCCTCGTCGATGATGTGCACCGCGGCCTCCTCGGCGGAGGCCCCGGCGCCGTCGATGCCGACGTCACTTGCGACCAGGCCGTTCTCGTCGTCCTCGTGTGCGCCCTCGTTCGGGGCCACGAGCCGGCCGGAGCGCAGGTCACCGACCTCGTTGTCCAGGGGCTCGCCGTCGGTGCCGTCGCAGTCACCGATGCCGTCGTCGTCGGGGACCGGCAGCTCGGGCAGCTCCTCGGCGAGCCGCTGGTCCAGGGTCTCGCCCTGATGGCGCTCCGCCGCGGTCACCCCGGTGTGCTCCACCGCCCACGGCCGCTCCGGTGGGGACCAGCCGCGGTCCAGGGGATCGGCGACGCCGTCGAAGTCCAGTGTGTCCTCGACGTCGAGCACACCCGAGTCCTCCCGGATCTCGGACTCATCGGGCTGGTAGACGTCGTCCCCCCATCCGTCGGCGGTGGTCACGGCTACCTCCAGGGAGTGCGGACGCGGTCCGTACGGCGGACCGCCGGCACCCCGGCCGGCGGGCGCGTGCGCCGAGAACCGGATGGTTCCCGGCCGGCCCCCGAACCGGTGCCGCTCTCCAGCCTTCCACCCCTGCTCGCACCCGCGCAACGGCACGGGGCACGACCTGCGGCGCGCCGCGCCCCGTGCCCCGGCCGCCGCGGCCTGTCACCCGTGCCACGACCGCCACAGCGCCGCGTACGCGCCGTCGGCCGCCACCAGCGTGTCGTGGCTGCCGAGCTCGCTGATCCGGCCGTTCTCGACCACGGCGATGACGTCCGCGTCATGGGCGGTGTGCAGCCGGTGCGCGATGGCGACCACGGTGCGGCCGTCCAGGACCCGGGCCAGGGACCGTTCCAGGTGGCGGGCGGCGCGGGGGTCCAGGAGGGACGTCGCCTCGTCCAGGACCAGCGTGTGCGGGTCGGCCAGCACCAGCCGGGCCAGCGCGATCTGCTGCGCCTGCGCCGGGGTGAGGGCGAGCCCGCCGGAGCCGACCTCGGTGTCCAGTCCCTCCTCCAGGGCCTGCGCCCACACGTCCGCGTCGACCGCGCCGAGGGCCGCCCACAGCTCGGCGTCCGCGGCGTCGGTGCGGGCGAGCAGCAGGTTGTCGCGCAGGGAGCCCACGAAGACGTGGTGCTCCTGGTTCACGAGGGCGACATGGGAACGGACCCGCTCGGCCGTCATCCGGGACAGTTCCGCGCCGCCGAGGGTGATCCGGCCGGCCCGGGGCGCGTAGATCCCGGCGAGCAGCCGGCCCAGGGTGGACTTGCCCGCTCCCGAGGGGCCGACCAGGGCCAGCCGGGTGCCGGGCGCGACCTCCAGGGAGACCTCGCGCAGCACGTCGACGCCCTGGAGGTAGCCGAAGCGGACCTCGTCCGCGTGCACCTCCCGGCCGGCGGGGGCCAGCGCGGCGTCCCCGGCGTCCGGCTCGATGTCCCGGACGCCGACCAGCCGGGCCAGGGACACCTGGGCGACCTGGACCTCGTCGTACCAGCGCAGGATCAGGTTGACCGGCTCGACGAGCATCTGGGCGATCAGCGCGCCCGTCGTCAGCTGTCCGACGTCGATCCAGCCCTTGAGGACGAAGACGCCGCCGATCATCAGCACGGAGCCGAGGACCGTGGTGTGGGTGGCGTTGATCGCCGGGAACAGCACCGACCGCAGCCACAGGGTGTAGCGCTCCCAAGCCGTCCACTCCTTGACCCGCCGCTCGGACAGGGCGATGCGGCGGGTGCCGAGCCGGTGCGCCTCGATGGTGTGTCCGGCGTCGACGGACTCCGCGAGGGCGGCGGCCACGGACGCGTACCCGGCGGCCTCGGAGCGGTAGCCGGCGGGCGCCCGCCTGAAGTACCAGCGGCAGGAGACCACCAGGACCGGCAGGGCCAGCAGCACGGTGGCGGCCAGCGGCGGAGCCGTGACCCCGAGTCCGCCGATCAGCAGCACCACCCACACCACGCCGATCGACAGCTGCGGCACGGCCTCCCGCATGGCGTTGGCGAGCCGGTCGATGTCCGTGGTGATCCGGGACAGCAGGTCGCCCGTGCCCGCCCGCTCCAGGACGCCTGGCGGCAGCCGGACCGACCGGACGAGGAAGTCCTCACGCAGATCGGCCAGCATCCGCTCGCCCAGCACGGCACCCCGCAGCCGTACCTCGCGCACGAAGACGGCCTGGACGGCGAGCGCGAGCACGAACAGGCCGATGGTCAGGCCCAGATGGAGGTCGCGGGCGCCGTCGGAGACCCGCTCGACGAGCCCGCCCAGCAGGTAGGGGCCGGCCATGGAGGCGACCACGGCCACCGTGTTGACGGCGATGAGAAGAATGAAGGCCCGGCGGTGCCGGCGGAACAGTTCGGCCACGTAGGCACGCACGGTCGCGGGGGCGCCGACGGGCAGGGTGGTGGCCGTCGTCGGGGCCGCCGGGTCGTATGTCGGTGGCGCGACGCCGATCATGCGCTCTCCTCGATCTCTTCCAGCGCCGCGCCCCGGAGCGCGACTTCGTTCTCTTCCAGCGCCGCGCCGCGCAGCTCGGCCTCTTCGTCCAGGACGCCGCGCAGGGAGCCCTCGTCGTCCGGCTCACGTGTCACCACCGCCCGGTACCGCCGCTCGGTGCGCACCAGTTCGCGGTGCACGCCGACCGCCACGGCCTCGCCTTCGTGGACGAGGACCACCCGGTCGGCCCGGTCGAGCAGCAGCGGCGAGGAGGTGAACACCACGGTCGTACGGCCGGACCGCAGCGCGTGGATTCCCTCCGCGATCCGGGCCTCGGTGTGCGAGTCGACGGCGGAGGTGGGTTCGTCCAGGACCAGCACCCCGGGATCGGTGATCAGGGACCGGGCCAGCGCGAGCCGCTGGCGCTGCCCGCCGGACAGCGACCGGCCCCGCTCGGTGATCCGGGCGTCCAGCGGGTCGGTGACGCCCAGTGAGCCCTGGACCAGGGCCTCCAGGACGTCCGCGCACTCGGCGGCGGCCAGCGCGTCCTCGGCCCGCACGGCTCCGGAGGCCGGCACGTCGAGCAGCTCCCGCAGTGAACCGGACAGCAGCACCGGGTCCTTGTCCTGGACGAGCACCGCGGTGCGGGCGGTCTCCAGGGGCAGTTCGTCGAGCGGGACGCCGCCGAGCAGTACCGAGGTGCCGGCCTCGGCCGGGTGGCCGCCCAGCCGTTCGGCGAGGTGTCCGGCCGCGTCGGGGTCGCCGCAGACCACGGCGGTCAGCCGGCCCGCGGGAGCGAGCAGGCCGGTGGCGGGGTCGTACAGGTCGCCGTCCGGCACCGTGTCCGCGCGCGAGCCGCCGGTGTCCGTGGCCCGGTCCAGGGAGAGCACCCGCGCGGCCCGTTTCGCCGACGGGCGCGAGAAGGAGTAGGCCATGGCGATCTCGGTGAAGTGCTGCAAGGGGTAGTTGAGGATCATGACCGCGCTGTAGACGGTGACCAGTTCACCGACGGTGACGCGGCCCTGCCGGGCCAGGCTCACCCCGTGCCAGACGACCGCGATCAGCAGCAGCCCGGGCAGCAGCACCTGGATCGCGGAGATCAGCGACCACATCCGGGCGCTGCGCACGGCGGCGTGCCGTACCTCCTGGGAGGCGCGGCGGTAGCGGTCGAGGAAGAGGTCCTCGCCGCCGATGCCGCGCAGCACGCGCAGTCCCGCGACGGTGTCGGAGGCCAGCTCCGTGGCCCGGCCGGCCTTGGCGCGCTGGAGGTCGGCGCGCTGGGTGGCCCGGGGCAGCAGCGGCAGGACGGAGAGCGCGACCAGGGGCAGGCCGGCGGCGACGACCCAGCCGAGGGCCGGCTGGTAGAAGAGCAGGGCGACGCCGACCACGACGACCGTCACGGCGGCGGCGGTGAAGCGGGAGACCGCCTCGACGAACCAGCCGATCTTCTCGACGTCGCCGGTGGAGACGGCCACCACCTCACCGGCCGCCACCCGCCGGGTCAGCGCGGAGCCCAGCTGGGTGGCCTTGCGGGCGAGCAGTTGCTGGACCCGGGCGGCCGCGGTGATCCAGTTGGTGACGGCGGCCCGGTGCAGGAAGGTGTCGCCGACGGCGATCGCCGTACCGCACAGCACCAGTAGACCGCCCGTCAGGGCCAGCCGGGCGCCGGAGTGGTCGACGACGGCCTGGACGGCGAGCCCCACGCAGAACGGGAGCGCGGAGACGGACACGAAGTGCAGCAGTCCCCAGGCCAGTGCCTTGAGCTGACCGCCCAGCTGATTCCGTCCCAGCCACCACAGGAATCGGGGGCCCGAACGCGCGTCCGGCACGCCCGGATCGGAGTACGGAAGGTCTTGAATCTGCATGGCGTCCCAGCGGCTCGGGTCGGGAAAGGCGGCGACAAGCCGTGAAAGGTTCGCGTCGGAGCGTCGTCGAAATCAAACGGTTTTCCCTGACGGCCGTCGAAATCCACCCCCTTCCGGCCAGGTCTCGCCGCTCAACACGCGCTCAATGTGTAGAGATTCAATGAATTGCCCGGTATGTGATGTCAGGATGGCCGGGTGCAGATCAAGAGCGTCCGGCGGGCGACCGTCACGGCGGTGGTTCTCGGAGCCGTCCTGGCGACCCTGGGCGCCTGCGAGGCGTCACAGAGCGGTGGCGCGAAGAACGGGCTGCCGGGGCCGCACGCCGGAGCCGGACCGCCGAGAGCCCCACGGGCCGCCGGAGCCGGCCCGGCCGGGCAGCCGGACCGGGCCGGGCCCGTCGGGGATCCGGGCCGGATCCCGGGCGTCGGCGAGCTGTTGCGGGCGGAGATTCCCGCCGACTCCGGCCAGGTCGTCGCGGTGTACGGCGAGGACAAGGACTCGGCCGACTCCACGGTCGTGCTGTACACGCGGGGCACTCGGGACGGCGACGGCTGGCGGCCGGCGGGCAGTTGGCCCGCCCACAACGGACGGTCCGGCTGGACCAGCGACCACCACGCCGGTGACGGACGCAGCCCGGTGGGCGTGTTCACGGTCACCGACGCCGGCGGGGTGCTCCCCGACCCGGGCACGCGGCTTTCCTACGACCAGGGCCGGGACCTCTACGCACCTCCGCGCTACTGGAGCCCGGCGTACCAGCACGACTTCGACTACGTCATCGCCATCGACTACAACCGTCTGCGGGGCACACCGCCGCACGACACCACCCACCCCTGGGGCGACGGCAGGGGCGGCAGTATCTGGCTGCACCTCGACCACGGCAGGGGCACCTCGGCGTGCGTCGGCCTTCCCAAGGACGCCATGGAGTACCTGCTGCGCACACTCGACCCGGCCCGCGACCCCGTCGTGGTGATGGGGGACCGGCCGACCCTCCTGTCGTGACGCGGCCCGGCCCCGGCCCCGCCCGGTGTCACTGTCCGCCCGGCCCCGCCGCACCGCCGGACGGGGCCGCCGCGCCGCCGTTCGCGTCCACCAGGTCCACGTCGTCCGCCCGGACGTAGGCGAGCCGGTGGCCGAGCTGGATCTCGTAGTACCTCTGCTGGCCCAGTACCACGGGCTGAGGCGTGGTGGAGAAGGTGGACCGGTCGACGTAGGAGCCGCCGAGGCCGGACTGCGTCACGTACCGCTGACCGGCCCGCAGGCTGTACGGCAGCGGCGACTCCTCTTCCTCCTCCATCCCGTCCGGGTAGGCCTCCTCCTCCGGGAGAGCCCGCCCGAACACCGGGATCTCGGTCAGGCCCTGCTTCGGCGTCACCATGCGGCCGCTCGCGCCGACGGCCGTCGGGTGCGCCTTGGGGTTCTTGAACCACGCCTTGTGGCCCTGGTACCAGATCGCCGTCCACTCGCCGCGGCGGTCGGCCACGGCGAAGGTCTGTCCGGCGGAGACCCGCGAACCCAGGTCGCTGACGTCCTCCGTGGACGGGTCGCCGTCCGGCCTGCGGCCCGGGTCCTGGATCAGCGGAGCGTTCTCGGCCGGACGGGTGTACAGGCGGACGGCGCTGGAGCCGTGCGGCGGGCACTTCCGGCCGTCGCCGTTGCACCCCGTGAACCGCGGTTTGTGGGTGGCGTAGTCCGGCAGGATCATCACCATGGGGCTGTCCGGTCCGGCCGTGGCCTTCAGCGGGGCGCCGAGGAGGTCGAAGTAGTGCCGCCAGTCCCAGAACGGCCCCGGGTCCTCGTGCATCTCCGGGATGCTGTCGCCCGTCGGAGACGGCACGTTGTCATGGCCGAAGATGTGCTGCCGGTCCATCGGGACGCCGTACTTCTTCGCCAGGTAGCGCACCAGCCGGGCCGAGGACCGGTACATCTGCTCGGTGTACCAGGTACCGGGGTGGGTGAGGAAACCCTCGTGCTCGACGCCGATCGAGCGGGCGTTCACGAACTTGCTGCCGGAGTGCCAGGCCTCGTCCTTCGTCCTGATGTGCTGGGTGATGTGGCCGTCGCTCGAGCGGATCGAGTAGTGCCAGGACGCCTCGGTCGGGTCCTGCACGGTCTTGAACATGTTCGACAGCGTCGACTCGGTGTCGTGGATGACGATGTACTCGATCTTCTGGTCGCGGGGACGGTCGGCGAGGTCGTGGTTGCCGTAGTCGCCGTCGTCGTCGATCTGCTCGTAGGGAGCGGCGAGCCAGTCGCAGGACAGTTCGGGCGGGCACTCGACATTCTTCGGCCGTTTGGGGGTCTGCGGGCCGGGGTGCGCTCTGACGCCCGGGGTGGCGGGGAGGGTGACCTCCTGCCCTTCGGCGGTGATCCGGTGCGCGCCCCGGCGGATCAGGCCGAAGACGTCGTCGGCGTAGGTGGTCGCCGACGTGACGTCACGGGTACCGGGGAAACGTTCCACCGCCTGCCACCAGTCCTCGGGGTCGGCGCTGAGCGGCTTGCCGAGGTGCCGTTGCGCGGCGGCCAGCAGCGCCGCGCCGCCGCGGACGTTGGCCACGTCGTCCGTCCGCAGCTGTCCGGCGGGGACCTTGATCAGGCGGGCGGCGTGTTCCAGGTCGGCAGGCTGCACGGCGTGACCGCCGGCGGAGAACGCCGTGCCCGCCAGCGGGTCGGCCTGGCGGCCGTTCGCCCCCTGCGGGCCCGGAGCTGTTGCCGGGGCAGGGGCGCGTGCGGTGTCCACCAGGTGCATCGGGCCGTAGCCCCCCGCAACGCTCGGGGTACCCGGGTGGGTGTCCCAGCGCGACTGCATGTAGGACACGCTCATGAGCACGCTGCGTGGCACGTGGAACTCGCGCGCGGCGTCCGTGAAGGCGTGTTGCAGACGCTGGTCCTCGGAGTCGTCGGTGCTGCACGCCGGAAGGATCAGCAGCGGTGGCAGCAGTGCGGCCGTCGCGATCAGGCAGGCCGTCAGACGGCACGTCCGGAGGGCACTGGGCACACGTGGAGCGACAGTTCTTCTCATACCAGAGGGTCTCCAACCGCTTGCTGAGGGTCTCCAAGCACGCTCGTCGCAACCAGGGCAAGGGGGTTGCCCATCACGTCACCCCTCGTACGTTTCCGTGCCCGGCGCGACACGGCGCGCCGAGCGTCGACCGGGTGGCCCAGCGCCCCGGCACAGGCCACCCGGTCGGCGGGCAACGGCTCGGCATCCGGCGGCGGCCGCGCACCGCGATGACTCAGTCCTCGACCGGGTCCACCCGCCAGTCGGGATGGCCCGGCATCGGCGGCGTGTCGGGGCCGTGGAGCCACGGCGTCAGAAAGGGCGTCAGGTCCTTCCCCGCGACCTCGGAGGCGAGCGCGACGAAGTCCCGGGTACCGGCCGCGCGCCCCCGGTACCGCGTCACCCAGGTGCGCTCGATCCGGCCGAACGTGTCGTCACCCACCTTCTCCCGGAGGGCGTACAGCACCAGTGCCGAGCCGTCGTAGCGCATCACCTTGAACAGCGTGGGCTCCGTGGGCTCGGCCGGGGCCCCGTCGTCGTGGCGCCACTGGTCGTGCTGCTCGTACGCCGCCCGCATGGCGTCCTCCATGCTCACGCCGCCGTGCTCCGCGGAGTACAGCCGTTCGTAGAAACGGGCGTGACCCTCGCTCAGCCACAGGTCGGACCAGCGTCTGATGGCGACGCTGTCCCCCGTCCAATGGTGGGTCAGCTCGTGGACGAGGTTGCGTTCGGCGTCGACCCGGTCACCCAGCAGGTCGTCCTTCGGTACGACGGACAGCGACTGCGTCTCCAGCGCCACCGGCAGGTCGGTGTCGCCGACGAGTACGCCGTAGCGGCGGAACGGATACGGCCCGAGGCGCTGTTCCAGCCAGGCCAGGTGCTGCGGGGTGAGCGAGCGGCCGGCCTCGGTGTCGGTGACCAGGCCGTCGGGAACGACGTCACGCACCGGCAGGCCGCGCGGCCCCTCGCTGTCGACGAACGCGAACTTCCCGATCGCCACTTGGACCAGTTGCGCCGCGATGGGCTCCTCGGAGTCGTACGTCCAGCGGACCCGTCCGCCGGGCCGCCGGACGCGGTCGACGAGCCGGCCGTTGGCCACCGCGTGCAGGCCCGGCGGGGTGGTGATGCGGAAGGTGACGGGGGCCCGCAGGCTGGGGTGGTCGTTGACCGGGAAGATCATTTTCGCGCCGTCGGGCTGAGCGCAGATCAGCGTGCCGTCGGGGGTGGGCACCCAGCCGTACTCCCGGATCGCGTCGCTTCGCCGTCGTCGCTGGGTGGGGTCGGCGGTGTAGGCGACGCGGACGGTGAACGCGGTGCCGCGCGGGATCGGTCGTGCGGGCGTGACGACGAGTTCGTCGCCGTCGCGCACGGCGGCGGCCGGCGCGCCGTCGACGGTGACCCGGTGCAGCGCGTTGCCGGCGAAGTCCAGGTCGAAACGGGACAGGGCCTGGGTGGCGACGGCGCTGATGGTGGTACCTGCGGGGAAGGGGGTCTCGGGGGCCCGCCAGTCGAGGTCGAGCGTGTAACGGCGGACGGTGTAGCCGCCGTTGCCGTCCAGCGGCATGAGCGGGTCGCCGATGCCGGGTGCGCCGGGGGACGGTGCGGGGCCGGGCGGGGCCGCCGAGGCGCCGGGGGCGGCGGAGCCGTCGCCCCGGTAGGGGACACCGGCTGAGCAGCCGGTGCCGGTGAGTGCGACGGCTCCCGCGAGCGCGAGGGCGGCGCGCAGTGCGCGAGCGGCCATGATCTCCATGGCAGCACTGTGTCAGGTGAAGTCGCTTATAGCATCATATGTTCCTGCGGTAGACATGTTCCTGCGCCGGACTCCGGTCCGTGAGGAGCGTCGAACGGTCGGGCCGGGTGGCCGACAGGCCGGCCGTCGACCGGTCCGGTCATTGCGGCGGGGGGTCAACTCCCCGTAGAACACCGGCCATGAGAAGACGGATCGTCATGTCCATGTTCGCGGGAGCCGCCCTCCTGGCGAGCGCGCTCCTCGGTACGGGTGCCCCCGCCGCCCGTGCCACCGACGTCCCGGCCGAGTTCGGCACCGACTGGCACGACCCGGTGACCGCGGCCCCGCCGGTGTCCGTGCCCAAGGGGGCCAGGTCCTGCCAGGTCACCCTGGCCGAAGCCCAGTTCCGCGACTTCACGCCGTACCGGGGAACGTACACGCCCCCGCAGGGCTGCGGCGGCCGCTGGAGCAGGGTCGTGCTGCGGCTGGACGGCAAGGTGAAGGGCCGTCAGTACGACCGACTGGGCTATCTGCACGTCGGCGGTGTCGAGGTCCTGCGCACCTCCACCCCCGAGCCCTCGCCGGACGGCATCGAGTGGCACGTGGAGAAGGACGTCACCCGCTACAGCGACACCTTCCGCAGCGCGCAGGACGTCGAGATGCTCATCGGCAACGTTGTCGACGACACCTACACCGGCGTCATCGACGTCAAGGCCACGCTCACCTTCTACACGGGACGCCCCGAGGCCTCCGTACCCGACCAGGTGCTCACCCTGGCGGGCGGCACCACCCTCACCACCCCGCGCAACAGCGAACGTGTCGTCGCCGAGGTGTACGCCACCGGATCGGGTGGCGGCTGCGAGGAGTTCTGGTACCTGACCGCGGCCGACCCGGCCCCGTACTCCTGCAAGGCGGACAAGGGGCCCTACCGGGAGGTGCAGATCAAGGTCGACGGCCAACTGACCGGAATCGCCGCGCCGTTCCCGAACGTGTGGACCGGCGGCTGGTCCGACCCGTTCCTCTGGTATGTCATCCCGGGCCCGCGTGCCTTCGACGTCAAGCCGATCGAATACGACCTGACGCCGTTCGCCGGGCTCCTCAACGACGGCCGCCCGCACCAGGTCGAGGTCTCCGTCGTCGGCGTGCCCGAGGGCCAGGCCGGCTGGAGCGCCCCCGTGAACGTGCTGGTCTGGCAGGACGCGCACCGGGCCCACGTCACCGGCGGGCTCACCGAGGCCAGGGCCTCCGCACCGGTCAACTCCTCCGTGTACACCCCGGGTTCGGGCGAGTACCGGGTCGACACCGACGCCGGGCACCGGCTCACCGTCTCCGGATACGTCGACACCTCGCACGGCCGGGTGACCACCACCGTCAGCCGCACGCTGGCCGACACCTCCGCACACCGCTGGAACGACGGCGAGACGACGGACGCGCTCGACGCCACCTGGACGGACGACCAGAGCGTCACGGTCAGGGCGGGCGGGTCACCCCGGACGACCCGTACCCACCGCACCTACACCATGAACGGCGTCACCACCATCGGCGCCGACGACCGGCTGCGCACCCAACTCGCCCTCGGCGACCGGGCGGCGATCAGGGGGCCCGGAGGCGGCTGGTCACGGTTCGACGACACCTACCGCGGCGACGCGACGTACACCCTGAACGTGCCGCGCGATCAGCGGCACGCGGTCGGCACGTCGAGCGAGCGCTATCGGCTGTACGGCCCGGACGGCTGCTACGACCGCACGCTGGCCACCGAACAGGGGGTGCTCACGGAGGATCGCAGCGGCTGCTGAGCGGCGGCCGTTGAACCGAGTCGTGTGCGGTGCGTCGCCAGGTGCTGCGTCGCCGCCTTCGCCGTCTCCCGTGGGGAGGGCGCGCCGGAGGCGAAGCGGGCGCCGACCCGCGAGACGGCAAGCGGCTCCCTCTCCGGACGGCCGGACGGCCGGACGGCCGTCCGGCCTGGCGGGGGGAGCCGCTTCGCCATGTCTCAGCAGTGCTTCGCCGCCACCGGCCCGTCGACCAGCGTGTCCAGCAGCCCTGACAGCAACTCGCGCTGCTCCGCCGAGAGCGGAGCCAGGATCTCCTCGGCGGCGGACCTGCGCGCCGCCCGCAGCTCACGGAGGGTCTCGCGCCCCCCGTCCGTGATCTCGATCCGGGTCACCCGGCGGTTCGTCGGATCCGGCACCCGGCACACCTTGCCGCTCGCCTCCAAGCCGTCGACCAGCGTTGTCACCGCGCGCGGCACCACCTCCAGCCGCTCGGCGAGATCGGTCATGCGCGGGGGCGTGTCGTAGTGCGCGAGGGTGCGCAGCAGCCGGGACTGGGCGGGGGTGATGCCCAGATCGCGCGCCTTGAGGTGGCGCTTCTGGATGCGCCACACCCGGCGCGTGAGGCGCAGCAGCTGCTCGGCGAGCGGGCCGTCGGAGTCGGGGGTGCTCATAAGGGAACAATATCAGGACTATGTTCATTGTGAGTATAGGTAACAGTGAGCTATGCTCCGTGAGTCCGTACACACCACACCCATCCGTAGGAGCCATGCCCCGAGACGAGATCAACTGGACCCCTGAGGGCACTTCGGCCGGACAGCCCCGCCAGGTGCGCCGCATCCTCAAGCTCTTCCGCCCCTACCGCGGCCGGCTCGCGATCGTCGGCCTGCTGGTCGGCGCGGCCTCGCTGGTCTCGGTCGCCACCCCGTTCCTTCTCAAGGCGACCCTCGACACCGCGATCCCGCAGGGCCGCACCGGACTGCTCAGCCTGCTCGCGCTGGGCATGATCCTCAGTGCCGTCCTCACCAGCGTCTTCGGCGTCCTTCAGACGCTGATATCCACCACCGTCGGCCAGCGCGTCATGCACGACCTGCGCACCGCCGTCTACGGCCGGCTGCAGCGCATGTCGCTGGCCTTCTTCACCCGCACCCGCACCGGCGAGGTGCAGTCCCGCATCGCCAACGACATCGGCGGCATGCAGGCCACCGTCACCTCGACGGCCACCTCCCTGGTCTCCAACCTGACCAGTGTCGTCGCCACCATCGTCGCGATGATCGCCCTCGACTGGCGGCTCACCGTCGTCTCGTTGGTCCTGCTCCCGGTCTTCGTCTGGATCAGCCGCCGGGTGGGCAACGAGCGCAAGAAGATCACCACCCAGCGCCAGAAGCAGATGGCCGCGATGGCCGCCACGGTCACCGAGTCGCTCTCCGTCAGCGGCATCCTGCTCGGCCGCACCATGGGCCGCGCCGACTCGCTCACCGCCTCCTTCGCCGAGGAGTCCGAGCAACTCGTCGATCTGGAAGTGCGGTCGAACATGGCCGGCCGCTGGCGCATGGCCGTGATCACGATCGTGATGGCCGCGATGCCCGCCGTCATCTACTGGACCGCGGGCATGGCCCTGCAGATGGGCGGCCCGCAGATCTCGCTCGGCACCATCGTCGCCTTCGTCTCCCTCCAGCAGGGCCTGTTCCGCCCCGCCGTGAGCCTGCTGGCGACCGGCGTCCAGATCCAGACCTCCCTCGCGCTGTTCCAGCGCATCTTCGAGTACCTCGACCTGCCCATCGACATCACCGAGCGGGACGAGCCGGTCCACCTGGACCAGGTGAAGGGCGAGGTCCGCTTCGAGGGGGTTGAGTTCCGCTACGACCGGCACAACGACAAGGTGGGCCCCGTCCTCGACGGCATCGACATCACCGTCCCGGCCGGCAGCAGCCTGGCCGTCGTCGGCCCCACCGGCGCCGGCAAGTCCACGCTGGGCTACCTGGTTCCCCGGCTCTACGACGTCACCGGCGGCCGGGTCACCCTGGACGGCGTCGACGTCCGCGACCTCGACTTCGACACTCTCGCCCGCGCGGTCGGCGTCGTCTCCCAGGAGACGTACCTCTTCCACGCCTCGGTCGCCGACAACCTGCGGTTCGCCAAGCCGGACGCCACCGACGAGGAACTGCACGCGGCCGCCCGCGCGGCACAGATACACGACCACATCGCCTCGCTGCCCGACGGCTACGACACCGTCGTCGGCGAACGCGGACACCGCTTCTCCGGCGGCGAGAAGCAGCGGCTGGCCCTCGCGCGCACCATTCTGCGCGACCCGCCGGTACTCATCCTTGACGAGGCCACCAGCGCCCTGGACACCCGCACCGAACACGCGGTCCAGGACGCCATCGACGCCCTGTCTGCCGACCGGACGACCATCACCATCGCCCACCGGCTGTCCACGATCCAGGCTGCCGACCAGATCGTCGTCCTCGACTCCGGACGGGTGGCCGAACGCGGCACACACGAGGAACTCCTGGAACTCGACGGCCGGTACACGGCCCTGGTGCGCCGGGACGCCCGGCTGGAGACGACGACGGAGCCGACCGGAACCGACGAGGCGCCCCAGTGGGAGACGGCCCCGCGGCCCCTGCGGAGGCGAGGCGACCGCAGCCGCACCCACGCGACCCCTCCGACGGGCTGAAGCCGGCGGGCGGGAGCCGAGGGGTGGGGGCGGGGGTAGGAGTGGGGGAGTAAGGGTGGGGGACCGGAGTTGGTCGATCGCAGCCGAGCAATCGCAGCCGAGTGATCGAAGCCGAGCGATCGAAGCCGAGCGATCGAAGCGGGGTAAGCGAAGCGGGGTGATCGAAGCCGGCCCCATCGAAGCCGGGCCGGCTCGGCCGAGCGAGAGACGAGGATCCGCCTCGGCTGACCCACCGGAACCGGCCCATCCCGGCCGATCCGCCTCGGCCGCTCGACCTGAACCGGCTCGTCCCGGTCAGATCCGGCTCGGGGGATCGACGTTGGCGGCTCCACGTGGGCCCGCCCCACCACAAGCGACCCATCTCGGCTGACTCATCTCGGCTGATCCGCCTCGGCCGCTCGACCTGAACCGGCTCGTCCCGGTCAGATCCGGCTCGGGGGATCGATGTCGGCGGCTCCACGTGGGCCCGCCCCACCACAACCGGCCCATCCCGGCTGACTCATCTCGGCCGATCCGCCTCGGCCGATCCGCCGGAACTGTTCCGTCCCGATCGCTCCACCGAATCCGACTCGCTCCGGGCGGCGTGCCGCGGCGGATTCACCTCGGCCGTCGGCCGAGACCGCTCACCCCTGCTGACCGGGCCCCGCCCGGTCCGTCCGCCTCGGTCGTCCCGTCGAAGGTGGCAAATTGAAGTCGACAAGCTGAAGATATGCCGGGTTTATAGCGATATGCGGGCTAACGTGCCCGCATGCAGATGAACACTCCGCCACGGGACCCGAGTCGACGGACGGCTGCGAGCCGAGGTTTCTCCCGCCGCGGAAAGACGATCCGGCTGACCCGCCGGGGCAGGCTCGTCCTCGGCGTGACCGGCGCCGTCGTGGCCGGCGCCGCGGTGGCGGTGCCCCTGGTGTTCCTGGCCGGCGGCACAACCAGGTCCGCCAGTCTGGTCATCCCGGAGGGCTGGCGCGCATCCCAGGTCTACGAGGCCGTCGACAAGGCCCTGGCCCTCCCCGCCGGCAGCACCAAGAGTTCCGTCGGCACCGCGGGCCTGAAACTCCCCGGTGAGGCCGGGGGCAACCCGGAGGGCTATCTCTTCCCGGCCACCTATCCCCTCAGGAAGGGCGCGACCCCGCAGTCGGTGCTGCGGGCCATGGTCGACACGGCCAACCAGAAATTCGGCGCGGCACCCGTCGCGGCCGGCGCGCAGCGCGACGCGATGAACGTCTACCAGGCGGTGACCATCGCCAGCATCGTCCAGGCCGAGGCCGTCGGCAAGGCCGACATGGGGAAGGTGGCGCGGGTCGTCCTCAACCGGCTACAGCACGGCATGCCGCTCCAGATGGACTCCACCCTCAACTACGCCCTCAACCGCAGCACCCTCAACACCACGGTGAAGGACACCCGCATCGAGAACCCGTACAACTCCTACCGGCGCATGGGGCTGCCGCCCACGCCCATCGACAACCCGGGC
Organism: Streptomyces sp. NPDC086519; assembly: GCF_040686075.1. NCBI lineage: Bacteria > Bacillati > Actinomycetota > Actinomycetes > Kitasatosporales > Streptomycetaceae > Streptomyces > Streptomyces sp. NPDC086519. The sequence continues at coordinate 146,093 of NZ_JBFBJL010000009.1, read as the reverse complement.
GAGGAGGCGATGCGCGCCGCGCTCAACCCGCCGCCGGGCGACTGGCTGTACTTCGTCACGGTCAAGCCGGGAGACACGCGCTTCACCGCCGACTACACCGAACACCAGCGCAACGTCGCCGACTTCAACGCCGTACAGAGCAGCAAGGTCCACCGGTCGCCGCAGGTCTCGCAGTCGCCGCGCTGAGCCGCCGGCACGTCACGCGGCGACCGGCTCCCCGGCCAGCAGCCGCCTGATGTCCCGTACGGCGTCGCGCCCCGCGCGGTTGGCGCCGACGGTGCTGGCGGACGGGCCGTAGCCGACCAGGTGGACGCGCGGATCGGCGACCGCGCGGGTCCCCTCGACCTTGATCCCGCCGCCCGGCTCGCGCAGCCGCAGCGGCGCCAGATGTTCCAGGGCCGCGCGGAAACCGGTGGCCCAGAGGATGACGTCGGCGTCGACGCGCCGCCCGTCGTTCCACTCCACGCCGTCGGGGGTGATCCGGTCGAACATCGGCTGCCGGTCCAGGACGCCGTCCTCGAGGCCCTGCCGGATCGCGTCGTTCAGAGGCAGCCCGGTGACCGAGACCACACTCCGCGGCGGCAGCCCCTGCCGTACCCGCTCCTCCACCAGCGCCACCGCGGCCCGGCCCGCGTCCTCGTCGAAGGGCCCCTCGCGGAAGACCGGCGGCCGCCGGGTGACCCAGGTGGTGGCGGCCGCGTACGGGGCCAGTTCCAGCAGATGCTGGGTGCCGGAGGCGCCGCCGCCGACCACCACCACCCGCCGGCCGGTGAACTCCTCGGGACCGGCGTACTGCGCGGTGTGCAACTGCCGTCCGCGGAAGGTCTCCTGGCCCGGGTAGCGCGGCCAGAACGGCCGGTCCCAGGTGCCGGTGGCGTTGATCAGCGCCCGCGTCGACCAGTAGCCGTGATCGGTCGCCACCAGCAGCCGGCCGCCCTCGCCCTCGCGCACCGCGCGGACGTCGACGGGCCGGTGCACCCGCAGGCCGAAGGTGCGCTCGTAGTCCGCGAAGTACTCACCGATGACCTCGGCGGACGGCCGCGCCGGGTCGGCGCCGGTCAGTTCCATGCCCGGGAGCGCGTGCATCCCGTGGACCTTGCCGTACGTCAGGGACGGCCACCGGAACTGCCAGGCGCCGCCGGGCGCGGGGGAGTGGTCGAGCACCACGAAGTCACGCTCCGGCTCGAAGCCGGTACGCCGCAGGTGGTAGGCGCTGGACAGACCGGCCTGACCGGCGCCGATGACGACTACCTCGACCTCACGCGCATTGTTCACGCTTCTACCAACACTGGGGACGGCCGTGGATCTTCCCGGGCCGGCCGCTCGTACGCCGGCCCGGCGCATGGGCCAGGATGGAGGCATGTCGGATGCCTTCACCACACGAGAACTCGATGTCGCCACGGGGAGCCGGGAACGGGTCGTCGACCTGACCGGCGACTGCGAGGCCTTCCTCCGCGAGGCGGCGGCCGGCCGGGACGGCCTGCTCAACATCTTCACGCCGCACGCCACGGCCGGCATCGCGGTCATCGAGACCGGCGCCGGCAGCGACGACGACCTGCTGGCCGCCCTGCACACCCTGCTCCCCGCCGACGACCGCTGGCAGCACCGGCACGGCAGCCCCGGCCACGGCCGTGACCACGTGCTCCCGGCGCTCGTTCCCCCGCACGCCACCCTCCCGGTGATCAACGGCCGCCTGGCACTGGGCACCTGGCAGTCGGTGTGCCTGGTCGACACCAACAAAGACAATCTCAACCGTCAGGTTCGGCTGAGCTTCCTGGCCTGAGCAGGATCGGCGTGGGCGTGGGCGCCATGTCTCCGTACCTTGCGTGTTCGAAACGGAGAAGCCTTGCGCGGTACGGACCTGAACATGATCGAACGCCCTGCGGCTGATGCGGGAAGTGCCCACCCGGCGTGCGACGCCTGCCACGGATGAAGCTCGCCACGTCGTCTCCGGAGCGGCAACGCGAGGACGTGCTGACCGCCGCTGCCTCTGCCGGGGCCACGTCATCGGCTGGGCCGACGACCGGGAGGTGCCGGGCCACCGACCCGATGCCCCCGCTCGCGTCGCCGACGGCGAGTCGGCCGGCCGCGTTGTCGCCGGCCTGGAGACGAAGCACGGCATCACCACCGCCACCCTCACCAAGGACCTCGCGATCACCGGCGCGAGCGACGGATTCCTTCCGCGTACCTTCCTCGTCGAGAAGGTACGAGAAGACCGACCCCACCCGGTACGAACGCGAGCTCAAGAAGAGCCGCAACCAGCTCGTCGCGGCCACCACGTGAGCCCGCGATCCGCTGCGCGTCGGCCACACCACGCCGTTCCAGTTCGGCCGGCGCTGGACTGCGGGTCTGTCAGGTGTGCGGAGCGGACAGATCCGCGTCACGCTCACGTCGTTTCGGCGCTGAGGGTCTGGGCGACGGACCGGTGGGCCGCGATGCGGGAGGGCAGGGCGTTCGGCGTCCGCGGCCATCACCACCACGTGCGAGGTGGAGCCCTTCGCCGAGAGCTTCGCGTAGTACTGGAGGTAAGGGGCGCTGTGGGCGGCGACCGCGGGGTCGCTGGTCAGCGCGGCCTGAGTGCGGGCCGTGGCGGCGGAGTTGCCGGGGGAGACCGCCACCACGTCCGGACCGGCCGTGACGGCACGGGTGTGGCGGAAGAGCGTCTCGGTCGCCCCGCCCCGTGACCCGCCCAGGGCCAGCATGCCGGTGGCGACCGTGAGGGAGAGGAGAAGTATCGCGGCCTGGCCGGGATGGCGGCGCAGGTCGGACCGGACGAGGCGGAACACGAGCAGGATGCGGCCCATGACGGTCAGCCCTCCCACCCGTGAACGCCGTCCACCGGCTGCCCGCGGTCCGCCATCCAGGTGTCGTCGACGAGTCTGCCGTCACGCATCGACACGAGCCGGTCCGCATTGGCCGCGACCCGCTCGTCGTGTGTGACGATCACGAGGGTCTGCCCCGCGGCACGCAGGTCCTCGAAGAGCCGCAGCACGTCGAGGGTGGCCGCGGTGTCCAGGCAGTGCCGAGTTCTCTCAGGACGCCGCGTCGAGCAGATCGACGGCGCTCTGCTGGCGGGCGGCGTCCGTCTGGTCGAGCGGCCCGTACCAGTGCAGCCCGTACTGGTCGAGGGCGTTGCGGTCGCTCGCGTAGGCGCGGTCCGCCTGGCGCTTGAGGTAGGCGGTGTAAGGGTGGTCCGGCAGCACGGAGTTGAGCCTGCCGAGGCCGCGTATGTCGGCGCCCTTGAAGGACGGCCCGTCGGCTCCGCAGTCACCGCTCTCGCACGGATCGCGCAGGATGCCGTCGGAGGTGTGGAGCAGGGAGGTCGTGGTGGCGGCGTCGGCGATCTGCCGGGCGTCGGTGAGCAGCCCGCCGTCGCCTGTGGCCCGGTACAGCTCGGCGAGGGCGCCGAGGAGGACGCCCTGGTTGTACGACCAGACGGCCTGCCCGTTGTTGCCGCAGGTGGACAGGTCGATACCGTCGTTGACCAGGTGCGCGCCGTTGACCATGCCGGTGCCCTGGAACCAGGACCAGCCGGCCCGGGCCCGGCCGAGGTACGTCGTGTCCCCCTGGACGCGGTTGTGGAGAGCGGCGTTGAGCTGGATGTAGAGGGAGTTGGCGATCGCGTTCTTGTAGGTCTTCGCCGTGCTCCACCACACTCCGCCGCCGCAGGTGCCGTCCCAGTAGGCGGCCATGTGGTCGGCGTCCGCGCGGGCGGTGTCCAGGTAGCGGCTGTCGCCGGTCAGGTCGTAGGCGGCCACCCAGGCGAGGCCCCACCAGCCGGTGTCGTCGAGGTAGTCGTTGCGGAACTGGCCGCCCTGCGCGTTGACGTTCAGGTCGTAGGTGCGGGCGATCGCGTACCGGTAACTGCCCATGCCCGTCACGCGGATGTTGTCGATGACCGCGGTCAGGGCGTTCGCGGAGTTCCACCAGCCGGTGGTGTCGAACAGGCCGGTTCCGTAGTCGTAGAAGGTCATCAGGCCGGTGGCCGCGGCGGTGCGCGGCTCGCCCGCGTTCCAGGTGGTGCGGGCCCAGGGGGTGCACGCGATCTCGGCGCGGTCCCCGGCCTTTCCGCAGGCGCGCAGGGCGCCGACGCCGAGGTTGTTCCAGTCGTCCACGTTGTACATGAGCGTGCGCCAGCCGCGCTGACCGGTGGGCACGCTGGTGTCGCCCAGTCTGCTGCCCGAGCTCCAGGTGCGGCCGCCGTCGAAGGAACGGTCGAGCCACACCTCGTCGCCCGGGTTGCCGTTGTCGATGGCCGCCCAGCCCATGGCGTCGGCGTCGTCGAAGTGCAGGACGACCGACCGGGAGTAGATGCTCGCGGTGACCGGTGCGCGGTCACCCGGGGAGAGCGCGGGGTCCCGGGTGTCGCAGTACTTGTTGCAGATGACGGCCGCCGCGGTGGTGCCGGCGGCCGCTGCCGGGGGCGTGAGGAGGACGAGGACGGTGAACAGGGCGGTAGCGAGTGCCGCCGCCGGTCGGCGCAGGGAGCGGCTTCTCGGACTGCGCGCGGAGGACATGGCAACTCCCTGCTTCGAGGGACGGATGTGAGAGCGCTCTCGGAACGTAGGGAAGGGAAGGGGAAGCGTCAATGTCGCTCACGGGTAAGGACGTTGCACCCGGATCCGGATCGAGGTGCACTCAGGTCTGCACTAAAGGGCACCCGCGAGCACCTCCGCGGCGGCCACCCCGGAGGCGGCCGTGGCGCCGTGCGTGAAGATCTGGGCGGCCGAGGGGACGACGGTGCCCGGCAGGCCCATCTCCACGACGATCGCGTCGGGACGGGCGGCGACGAGTTCCGCGAGGGCCTGTGCCATCCAAGCGTGCCGGGCGGCGTCGCGCACCACCACGACCAGGGGCCGTCCCGAGGCGGGCGCGAGCGCCCGCGTCTCCAGGATGCCGGCGCGGGAGAGCAGTTCCTCGCGGCTCACCCGGACGGAGGTGGTCCCGGGCAGCCGCTCGCCCAGCGGGGCGGCCACGCCCCACGGGGTCTCCTTGCCGATGGCCAGGTTGGTGGCGGGCACCAGTTCCACCACGTGCGGTGCGTTGACCAGGGGCAGGGCGTGCCGTACGGCTCCGGCCAGCCGGATGGCGCGGCGGGCCGCCGTGAAGCCGATGCCGTCGGCGTCCCAGACGGCCGAGCCGGCCGGGCTGAGACCCCCCGACCAGGCCGCGAACTCCCGGACCCGCAGGCCGGCTTCGGCGAGCCGCTCCTCCGGCAGGCCGCCTGCCAGGACTGCGTCCGCGAGGGCGTTCACGAGCAGGGCGGTGGTGCCCTCGTCGGCGTTCTCACCGCCGACGCAGACCGCGTCGGCACCGGCGGCGACCGCCCTGACCGTGGCGCCGCCGATCCCGTAACGGCCGGTCACGGCACCCATCTCGATGGCGTCGGTGACGATGACGCCGTCGAACCCCAGCTCCTGACGGAGCAGTTCGTCCAGGATGCGGCGGCTCAGCGTGGCGGGCAGGTCCGGGTCGTAGGCCGGGACCAGCAGGTGGCCGCTCATCACCGCGCGGACGCCGGCGTCGATGGCGGCACGGAACGGTGGCAGGGCCTGCTCGGCGATCCGGGCGCGGTCGGCGTCGTAGACGGGCAGCCCGTGGTGGGAGTCGACGGCCACGTCACCGTGGCCGGGGAAGTGTTTGGCGCAGGCGGCGACACCGGCCGACTGGAGGCCGCGGATCCAGGCGCCGGTGTGCCGGGCCACCACCTCGGCGTCGACGCCGAAGGATCTGACGCCGATGATCGGGTTGTCGGGGTTGGAGTTCACGTCCGCGCTCGGTGCGTAGTCGAGGCTCACCCCGGCCGCGCGCAGCTGGCGGCCCAGGTCGGCGGCGACGGCCTCGGTGAGGTCGGCGTCATCGACGGTTCCGAGTGCGAAGTTGCCCGGCCGGGTGGAGCCGGTCGCCGACTCGATCCGGGTGACGTCGCCGGCCTCCTCGTCGATCGCGATGATCAACTCCGGGTTCTCCGCGCGTAGTCGATCGGTGAGACGGGCGACCTGTTCGGGCGTGACGATGTTCCGGGAGAAGAGCACGACCGAGGCCAGCCCGTCCCCGATCTCGCGCAGCACCCAGTCGGGGGCCTCGGTGCCCACGAACCCCGGCTGCAGGACGGAGCGCGCCAGTCGCCGCAACTCCTCGCTGTGCTTGGTGGAGACCATAGCGTGCACCCTCCTGTTGGTACAGACCAATGCGTCTCCGTCAGGCTAACCACTGGTGTCAAGTGGGCCCGGAGCGCGCCCTGTTGGCGAAACGCGCCCTCAACTGGGGTGTTTGACAGGATGAGTTGGTCTAGTCCAAGTTGGAGGTACGCGAGTTCGAAGAGGGGCTGGTGCGGCCCGTGGTGCAGTGACCCTGCCGGAACGGTCCCCGGTCCCTCACTCCGCGCAGTTGGCGACCCGGTCGGGCCGCCGGTACCTGAGATCGAGGTGTGGAGCACCGTATGCCCACGACTGACCGTTATCTCCATCGAGCCCCCTCGGACATCCCCTACTTCAGCTCGGACGGCGAGACCTATCTCGCCCAGACACCCCTGCGGGACCTGACCAAGACCCGCCCGCTGCGAGTCCTCTCCGAGGAGGACTTCGCCCACTGGCAGACGTACGGCTACGTGGTGGTGAAGCAGGCCGTCCCCGCCGCCGCGGCCCGCCGGCTGCTCGACTTCGCCTGGGAGTTCCAGGGACTGGACCCCGAGCGGCCGGAGACCTGGTACGAGGAGCGCGAGTACCGCTCCGACCTGGACCGGGATCTGCACATCTACGGCTTCGTCGAGGCCTACCACCACCAGCTCATCTGGGACAGCCGCCAGACCCGCCGGGTCTACGACGCGTTCGTCGACATCTGGGACTGCGAAGAGCTGTGGGTGACCCTCGACCGGCTCAACCTGAACCCGCCCAACATCAAGAACCGCGACCGGGCCCTGATCCCGGGCACGGAGGAGGGCTTCGACATCGAGCTGCACTGGGATGTCGACACCACGCTCGGCGTGCTGCCGCAGCGGGTCCAGGGGATCATCGCCCTGACCGACACCGGGCCGGAACTGGGCGGCTTCCAGTGCTGCCCCGAGCTGTTCAAGCGTTTCGACCAGTGGAAGGCGTTCCAGCCCGAGGACCGCGACCCGATCCGGCCGAGGATCGACCGTGCCGAGTTCCCCGTGGTGCGACCGGAACTGGAAGCCGGCGACCTGCTGATCTTCAACGGGCTGCTGGCCCACGGCGTGGCACCGAACACCTCCGAGCAGACAGTGCGCGCGGTCCAGTACCTGTCGATGATGCCGGCGCTGGAGTCCCACGAAACGCTGCGTCGTTCCCGGGTCGAGTCATGGCGGACCCTCGCCACGCCCGACTGGAACGCGACGCTGCTGGGCGACGCCACACGGCACGAGTCCCTGCGGTACGGGAGGGCCACCCTCGACGAACTCGGCGCCAGGCTGCTGGGCCTCACCTCCTGGGCCGGGGCGGACCTGGAGCAGCCGGCCGGAGAAGAGACATGCGCCGAATCTGCCTGACCCTGCCGACCAACAGGCCCTGCGCGGCCACGATCACCGCCGTCGCCGAGGAAGCGGCCTACGCCGTCAGGCACTTCGACGCCGAGGTGCACCTGCTGATCCTGGACTCCTGCGCCGCACCGGCCTACGCCGAGCACGCCGAGACCGTACGCCGGATACCGCCCCACCCGCGGATCGTCGTACACCACCTCGGCGAGGCGCGGCAGCGGGACTTCCTCCGGCGCGCGATCGACCGGTCCGGGGCCATGAAGCCCGACCTGCTCCTGGACCTGATGCTTCCGGCCGGCCTCTCCTACGGCGCCTGCACCAACCGCGCCTTCCTCCTCGCCGCCGCGCTCGGCTGCGAGTCCGTGCACCGCAGGGACTCCGACAGCCGCTACCAGGTCGTCGACGGCGAGCCCGTCTACCCCGTCCACCACGAACTGCTGTCACTCGGCGGGCCCGCGGCCGACGCCGCCCGCCACGTCACCGAGACCGCCCTCGCCGCCGACCGCATGAACCGGCCGGTGGCCATGGTCGGCAGCTCCTTCGTCGGCGAACTGTCCGTCGACATCGGGGAGATACTCCGGATCGACCCCGGCGTGTACCACGACATGGTCGGTCTGTGGGCGCCCATGGACTGGTCGCCCGAGCGGAAGCGGCAACTCGTCGACGAGTCCTTCCGCGGCGCCGGCACCGACACCTTCACCGCGGACCACTCCACACTGACCGTGGTCGACCCCATGCGCGTGGACATGTGCAACATCGCCTTCCACGGCGTGCACGAACACGTGCCCCTGCCGCCGGCGACCGACACGATCGGCAGCGACTACTTCCTGATCCACCTGGTCCACGACGCCGCGCTGCCCGGCGTCCTGCACAACCGGAACATCGTCAACTACTACACCGGCGAACGCCGGACCGACTCCGGGTTCACGGCCTACCACCTGCGCTTCGTCAAGTTCCTGCTGTCGATGCTCTACTTCAACTTCGTCTACGACCACATGGCCCGCGCGGAAACCGAGTTGCTCGACGCGCAGGGGCGGGTACGGGCATCCGTCGTGGCCCGGCTGGCGAGACAGAGCGCGGGGCTCGACCGGAGCGAGAACGTGCACCGGCTGGACGTCCTCGACACCGCCTACCGCGAACTCGGCGGCCGGTACGCCGAGTTCGCCGACGTCCTCGGCCCGCGCCGGGCCCGCCTCCTCGACGAGGCACGCGGCGACATCGAGGACTTCGCCCTGCTGACGGAGAGCTGGGAGCCGCTGGTCGGCGCGGCCCGCCGCAGTCACGTACCCCGGACTCCCGGGCAGCGGCCGTGACGGCGGCCATGGCCCGCGCCTCCACATCCCTGCTCGCCGCCCTGGCGGGCGCCACCGAGGACGGGATCTTCTTCGACTTGGCCGCAATCCAGCGCGGCTACGACACCCTGCGGCGCGAACTGCCGGGCGTCGACGTCAGGTTCGCCATGAAGTCCTGCCCGGTGGACGAGGTGCTCGCCTGCCTCGCGAGCAGAGGCGCGGGGGTCGACGGGGCGAGCCCCGGCGAACTGGAGCAGGCGGTCCGCGCCGGCGTGCCGGTCGGCAGGACCCACTACGGCAACACCGTCAAGTCCGACCGGGACATCGCCGACGCCCACCGCCTCGGCGTCCGGGACTTCGCGACCGACAGCGCCGAGGACCTGGCGGCCATCGCGGCCCACGCCCCCGGAGCCCGCGTCTTCTGCCGGCTGGCGACGAGCGGGGACGGGGCGCTGTGGGGCCTGAGCCACAAGTTCGGCTGCTCGCCCGCGGACGCGGTACGGATCCTTCAGGCGGCCCGGGAGGCGGGCCTGACACCCTCCGGACTGTCGGTGCACGTCGGCTCCCAGCAGATGACGGCCGACGCCTGGCACAGCGCCGTCGAGTGCCTGGCGGACGTCCTGACGGCCCTGGGCCGGCGCGGCATCGTCCTGGACCACGTCAACCTCGGCGGCGGTCTGCCGGCCCTCGGATATCTCGACCGGCACGGCCTGCCCCTGGATCCCCCGCTGGACAAGATCTTCGCCGTCATCCGCGAGGGCATGCGTCACCTCAGACAGGTTCACGGCGAGCACCTCGCGTTCGTCATGGAGCCGGGGCGCCACCTCGTCGCCGACCACGGGGCCGTCCGCGCCCAGGTGGCCCGCCTGGCCGAGCGGCGCCGGCCCGACGGCGAGCGGCAGCACTGGCTCTACCTGAGCTGCGGCAGGTTCAACGGGCTCTACGAGATGGACGCCTTGCAGTACCCCCTCGTCTTCCCCACCCACCCCGATGCCGAGTACGTCCCCGCCGTCGTGGCGGGGCCCACCTGCGACAGCGACGACGCCTACCCCCAGGGTCACGCCCTCGTCCACGTCCCCCGGGACCTGGCGTCCGGCGACCCCGTGTGGGTGCTCTCCAGCGGCGCCTACGCGCTCAGCTACACGACCCAGGGCTTCAACGGCTTCGCCCCGCTCCCGTACACCTGCGTCGAGGGAGGGCAGCCGTGAACGGCGACGGCGTGCGCGTACGCCACATCGCCGACGCCGACTGGGACGCCATCGCCGCGATGGAATCCCGGGCCTATGCGGATCTCGGCCTCTCGGAGGGACGGGCGGCCCTGCGCTCCAGGGCCGACGCCTCGCCGGAGACCTGTTTCGTCCTGGACGTCGGCTCCCAGCCGGCCGGATACCTGCTGGCACTGCCGTATCCGCCCTTCGGATACCCGGACCTCGAACGGGCGGAGGAACCCGCAACCCCCTCCCGCCCGCCGCGCAACCTGCACCTGCACGACATCGTCGTCGCGGAGCGGCTGCGCGGCAGGGGACTGGGCGGGCGCCTTCTCCACCACCTCACCCTGGCCGCCGCCGCACGCGGGTTCGAACGGATCTCGCTGATCGCCGTCGGCCGCAGCGAACCCTTCTGGTCGGCACGCGGGTTCACCGCGTACCCCGGCATCTCCCCGGACGGATACGGCGCGAACGCCGTCTACATGTCCCGTACGACGGCCGAGTCGACGAAGCGAGTTGATGTGCGTGTTCCCTGTCCGTGATCCCTTCCAGCGCAGCCGGCTGGCCATCGCCGCGCTGTTCTGCTCGCTCGGCTTCCAGTACGCCACCTGGGCCGCGCGGATCCCCGCCATCAAGGCGGACCTCGGGCTGACCGCGGCCGAGGTCGGGGTGCTGCTGATGGCGGCCGGCATCGGCGCCGTGGCCTCCTTCCCGCTGGTGCCGGTGCTCATGAGACGGCTGGGCTCCGCCCGGCTGGCCCTGCTGTCCGCCCTCTGCCTGACGCTGCTGCTCCTGGCGCTCGCGCTCGCTCCGGACTATCCGGTCGCCCTGCTGGTCATGGTCGCCGACGGGGTGGGCGTGGGGTGCCTGAACGTGGCCATGAACGCGCAGGGAACGGCACTGGAGACCCGGTACGCACGCAACACCATGGCCAGACTGCACGCGACGTTCAGCGCCGGCTCCCTGCTCGCCGCGCTGCTCGCCTCGGGCATGAACGCGGCCACCTCGTCCGTCGCGGCGCACTTCGGGGTGGCCGCCGTCGTCCTCGTCTCGCTGGCCGCCCTGGCACGCCCCGGTCTTCTCCAGGACGAGGCTCCCGCTCAGGAGAAGCAGAGCACGAGCCGCGCCGGATGGAGCCTTCCCTCCCGCATGACGCTCTGGATGTGCTGCGCCATGGCGTTCGGCACCGTGACCGAAGGCGCCATGAACGACTGGTCCGCCCTCTACCTGAGGGAAGTCGCCAAGGCGTCCGCGGAGTTGGCGCCGATGGGGATCGCCGTGGTCTCCGGCATGATGGTGGTGGCCCGCGTCTTCGCCGACGGCTGGCGCAGCCGCTGGGGCGACGGCCGCGTCGTTCTGCTCGGCAGCGCCCTCGCCGCGGCGGGGCTGGCCTTCGCCCTGCTCAGCGGGGGAGTGGCGGCGGCGCTCCTCGGGTTCGCCTGCGTCGGTCTCGGCTGTGCCGCGGTGACCCCGTGCGTCTACGTCGCCGCGGCGAAACAGGGCTCGCAGGCGCTGGCACTGGTCGCGGCCATGGGAACCACGGGCCTGCTGGCCGGCCCGCCGGTCATCGGCTTCGTGGCGAGTTCCAGCAGCCTGGTGTGGGGCCTCGCGGTGGTCGCGGCGGCGGCCCTGGTGGTCTCCCTGAGCAGCACGCGGATCCAGTGGACGCCGGTGAGCGGCTGACCGGCGCCGGTGCCGGTGCCGGGCGGGGCGGGCGCAGTGAATCGTTCGGCCGGCCGCGACGACCGGCCGCGACGGGTCACGCCGGTTTGCGCCATACCGAGATGTGCTTCGTGGAGTCCTGGGTGAAGGGAGAGCCGTCCCAGTCGGCCACCCGGTGCTCCAGCTGGAGGCCCGCGATCCGGGCCATCAGGTCCAGCTCCGCGGGCCACGCGTACCGGTGGCGGGAGGCGCCCCGGCGGTAGCGGCCGTCCTCGCCGTCACGGGTGAAGTGGTGCGAGACGAGGATCTGCTCGACCAGGTCGAAGGTGTCGAAGCCGAGGTGCCCGGCGGAGACGTCGAACGGCACCGCGACCTGGCCGGGGGGCAGCAGCCGCAGCGGCGGCACCCCCAGTTCGATCACGAACCGGCCGCCGGGCCGCAGATGCCGGGCCGCGTTGCGGAAGCACTCGACCTGCTCGTCCTGGGTGAGCAGGTTCGAGATCGTGTTGTAGACGAGATAGACGAGGGCGAACTCACCGGGCACGGTGGCCGTGGCCATGTCCCCGATCACGACCGGCAGGGTCTCCTCGTCGGTCTTTCGCCGCAGGACCGCCGCCATGTGCTCGGAGAACTCGATGCCCGCCACGGGCACGCCGCGCTCCCGGAGCGGGACACCGACCCGTCCCGTGCCGATGGCGAACTCCAACGCCCGGCCGTCTCCGGCGAGTTCGGCGAGGAAGTCGACGGTCGGTCCGAGCACCGCCGCCGAGGACAGCTCGGTCTCCTCGCCGTCGTAGCGTTCGGCTTCGGCTTGGCTCCACAGTTCACTGCTCGTCACGAACGGTCACTGTGCCGGGGGGACTGACACGCTGTCCACGGGATTTCCGGCCGCCGGCTCCCGGCCCCCTGCCGCCCGGCGTCCGATCCGGCGTCGGAACCGGACCCGACCGCTGGGCGTGCAGCACCGTGCTGAGGCGGTCACGGGTGCCGAGTGTGCGACAGATGCTCCGGTCACGCGGGCCGCCTGCGCGGGGGAGCGGCGGCCTGCAAACGGTCGTCGTCACGGCCGGTCATCCGCTCCAGGCGGCGGCGCACAGCATGCGGTCGACCTCGTCCATGTAGCGCGCCGCGGTCAGCCAGGCCCGGGCGAAGCGGCGGGTGTCCGCCGCCAGCAGACGGCCGAAGGCGTCACGCGAGCGTTCCGCCGCCGCGGCGAGCAGCTCGTCGAGGATGTCGCCGGCCGTGCCCAGACCGTGCCGGTGCAGACGGCGGGCATCGGCCGCGGAGTCACCCGGGAAGGCCAGCACGCGCCGCCCGCCCGAAGCCGACTGCTCGATCCGGCGGCGCAGCAGGTGCAGGGGCGCCTCGTCGGGCGTGAGTATCGCGTCGACCGGCGCGAGCGCGGGTGCCGGAGTCGGCAGATCCGCGTGCTGGAGCCGGTCCAGGCCCAGGTCGACACGGCTCCCGGCGGTGGTGGGGTGCTCGGTCGCGAGGAGCTGGGCACGGGCGTGCGAGGCCGCGGTGAGACGCGCGATCACCCGCAGCCGGCTGCCCCGTGCGGCGGCCAGCAGCCGCAGGTTGTCGCGGTGCGGGAGCGCCGGATGGTCGTGCGCCGCGGTCAGCCGCACCGGCACACCGCCGCAGTCGGCCAGCAGACCGTCACCCGCCGCCTCGCGCACCGCGCCGAGCAGCGTCACCTCCAGGAAGAGGAGATCGTGCCCGCCGCTCAGAGCGCGTCCGACCTGCTCGGCCACGGGCACCGCCCACAGCCGGTCCAGCGGCTCGGCCCGCCAGTCCGCGCCCGACGCGCGCACCGCCCGTACCCCCGCGCCCGCCCCCAGCCGGCCGGCCGGCGACACCGTCGCACCCGACACCGCGAGCCCCGCCCGCGCCAGCTCGCGGTGCGTCAGCGCCGTGTCCCCGACGCGTACGGCCCGGTCGGCGGCGCCCACCGCCCGGCCCGCGCCGCCCGGCGCCACGTCCGAGACCGTGTACAGCCGGCCCTCGGCGTCCGCGGTCCAGGTGACCGCGCCCGCATAGCCGCTCGCGGTGAGCACCGGCTCCGAGAACAGGCCGTACAGCCGCAGTGAACCGTCCGGCGTGTACGGCTGCCGTGCGGTGCCGCGCAGCCCCGCCAGTTCGGCGCCCGTGGCGAACGGGACGCGGTGGGCCACGAACAGGGCCTCCGACACGGCGCCGACGAGGTCGGTGAGCCGGAACGCCGGGTCGGCCGCACGGGCCGCGCGCAACGCGGTGACCACGGAGACCGCCGCCGCGGCCGCCCGGGGCAGACCCGCGAGGCGGGCGGAGTGCGCGGCACGCAGCAACTCCGCCTGCAAAACGGCTCCGGAACCGTCCGCACCGGCGTCGAGGACGGCGGCCACGGCGCCGAAAACGGCGTGGGCGGCGCTGTTTTGCGGGGGCGTCGCGGACTCTTCGGGTACGGGTACCGCACGGCCGCCCGAGACGCGCGACGGCTGTTCGGAGGGAGCGGTGGTCTGGGTGGGCCTGATGGTCTCGGTGGGTTTGACGGTCTTCGAGGGGGCGGTGGTCCCGGTGGGTTTGACGGTCGTTGAGGGGGCGGTGGTCTCGGTGGGCTTGGCGGTCGTTGAGGGCGCGGTGGTCTCGGCCGGCCCGGCGTCCCCGGCGCCCTCCGCCGTCCCCGCCCCTTCGGCGCCCTCCGCCGTCCCCGCCCCTCCGGCGGTCTCCGCGGTCCCCGTGCCTTCCGCGCTCTCCGCGCTCCCTGTCATGTCGGCCACCGGTGCCGCCGAAGCCGCCGCCGCGCGGTGCAGGCAGTCCGGGGCCAGCAGACAGCCGCAGCGGATGCCCGCCGTGTCGGCCACGACGCCCCCGGGAGCGTCGAGTTCGAGCACGGAGCCCTCGTCGTCGACGGTGATGCGCACGGTGTCGCCGTCCCGGACGACCGGCCGGTCCGTCAGCTTGGCGATGCCCGCGTCCAGCCGCTTGCGCAACCGGGGCGAGAGAGCCCCGACCAGCTCGGCGGTCACGGCCGGCGCGACAGCGGGCAGTTCCCGTTCCGTGTTCATGCGATCTTCTCCCCTACCCAGCGGGCGAGTTCGAGCGGGCTGAGGGCCGCGACCGGCATCCCGGCGGCGACCAGCTGTCCCGCGATCCCCGTGGAGTAACGGGGGCGCCCCGAGTCGTCGAGACTCGCGCAGCCCAGGACATGGCAGCCCGCCCCGACCAGCGCCCTGACCTCGGCGAGCAGCCCGCCGACCGGACGGCCCTCCTCGAAGTCGCTGACCACGACCACGAGCGTTCGGGACGGCACGGTCACCAGTTCGCGCGCGTGCCGCAGCCCGGCCGCGATATGGGTGCCGCCGCCGACGCTCACCTCCAGCAGCAGCGACAGCGGGTCGTCCACGTGCCCGGTGAGGTCGATCACCTCGGTGGAGAACGCCAGGAAGTGTGTGGACAGAGTCGGCACCCCGGCCAGCACCGAGGCGGTGAGCGCCGCCCAGATCGTCGACGCCTCCATGGACCCGGACACGTCCGTGACCAGGATCAGCCGCCAGTCGGCGGCGCGCCGGGCCCGGGTCCGGAAGACCGGGCGTTCCGGGATCACCCGGACCGTGCCGTCGGCTGCCCGGCGGGCGGTGGCCAGGTTGGCCCGCAGCGTACGCGGCAGGTCCAGGCCGCCGCCCGGCCGGCGGCTGGGCCGCGGCAGGGCGGTGCCGTGCAGCGCGGGGCGCAGCCGGGTCGCCAGCTCCCGGGTCAGCGCGTCCACCAGGCGCCGTACCAGCGGGCGCAGCGCCGCCAGCCGGGCCTCGGGCAGCCCGCCCGCGTGCCGCAGCACCGACCGCAGCAGGTCCACGGAGGGGCGCACGCTGTCCGGATCCAGCTCGGCCAGCACGTCCTGGCGGCCCGTTGCCGCGGCCGCCGCCAGCACCTCCTCCCGGATGCCCGGCCCGAACAGCGCCGCCAGCTCCTGCGACCACTCCCGCACCCCGGGATACGACGCCTCACGCCCCCCGCCCCGGCCGCCGCCGAGGTCACCACGGCTGCCCTCGCCGTGCCCGCGCCCGTACAGCTCGTCCAGCGCCGTGGCCAAGGCGCGAGCCCCCTCGGGGAGTTGACCGGCGCGGCGGCCGAGCAGCAGACGCCAGCGGTCGGCGGGGGCCAGCCGGTGGTCGGTCACGGCCACGGCGGCGCCGACCGGCTCGGGCTCCGGGTGAGCCCGCGGCGGGGTCAGCAGGCCCAGTGCGCGCAGGGTCTCGCGGGCGGTGAGGTCCGCGCGGGTCCAGGTGGCCAGCGCGGCCGGGTCGACCGCCCCGGTGTCGGCCACACGGTCGACGCCCAGACGTTCCTCGACTCCGGTCAGCAGACGCTCGCGGTCGGCCGGGCTCAGTGTGTCGAAACCTCCGCGCAGCGCCGGCAGCCGGTCCAGGAAGTCCCGGTCGGACAGTCCCGACACCCGGTCGACCAGGGGTTCCAACGCCGGTGCGGCCGCCTCCAGCAGCCGTCCGGCGGCCGTCAGCAGCCCCGTCAGCCGGGCGGTGAGCGCGGACCGGGACTCGGCATCGACCGCCCCGTCCACCCAGGAGGCGACCCGGCCGCCCAACGCCCCCGGCTCCTCCTGGCCCAGCAGCACGCGTACGGCGCCGGCGGCGCCCCGCATCAACGGGGAGCCGTCGGCGGCCAGCCGGGCCAGGGCGTCGGCGAGCCGGATCCCGCCCGACAGGTCGGCGCGGTGCGCGAGTTCGAGCAGGGCGCGGGCGTCGGCCGGGTCCTCGGAACCGGTCAGGCCGTCCACCTGGCGCACCGCGGCCGCGGTCAGCAGCTCGGCCACCGCGACGGCCCTGGCCGTACGGTCCTCGTCCGCGCCGAGACCGGCGATGTGGCCGTTCCGCAGCCGGTCCGACAGGGCCAGCCCGGCGAGGAGTTCAGGAAGGGTGCCGGTGTCCGGGAGCACCTCGGCGGTGTCGCCCAGCCGCTCCGCCACGAGGCCGTCCAGTCCGCAGTGCGCCGCCTGCTCCAGGCCGTCGAGCACCT
The DNA here is from genome assembly GCF_040686075.1 of Streptomyces sp. NPDC086519. NCBI lineage: Bacteria > Bacillati > Actinomycetota > Actinomycetes > Kitasatosporales > Streptomycetaceae > Streptomyces > Streptomyces sp. NPDC086519. Next base: position 129,423 of record NZ_JBFBJL010000009.1, on the reverse strand, counting down.
GCGCCGCCGTCGGGCCGCCGGCGTCCCGCTCCGTGCGGCTCCGCTCGCGCAGCACGCCCTCGGCAGCCTGCGCGAGGGTGACCCCACGGATCCCGGCCGCCGTCAGCATCGCCGCGGTGGCCGGCGTCCAGCGCACCTCCCAGCGCGAGGTGAGGGCGTCCGCGCCGCCCGCGCCGGTCACGGCCCTGGGCTCGGCGTACGGCACGGAGCACAACGCCAGGCGGCGCAGCAGCAGTTCGCGGCGCCGGTCGAGATCCGAGCGGAGGGGGTCGAGCCGAAGGTCCCGGGCGGTGCCGGGGCCGCCGTCCGCGGGGCCGGGCAGGCCGAGTGCCGCGAGCTCGGCCTCGACGGCGGGGGCGAGACCGCTGCGGGGCGCGCCGGGCGCGGGGCGGCCGACGCGGGTGCCGACCAGGACGTTCTCCATCGCCCTGGCGACGGCTCGGCCCCGGCCGTAGGGCTCGCCCTGGGCCAGCACGGTCTGTGTCGCCTCGACCAACTCGCCGCGGCCCGCGGCGGGCAGGCCGCGGAGGCGGGCGAGGTCCGAGGCGAGGCGGGTGATCTCGCGGGCGTCGGCGGGGCCCGAGGGGTGGCCCGACGCACGGAGTTCGGCGCAGATGCGGACGGCCGCGCTGGTCAACGCGTGTTCCAGGGCAAGGGGATCTCCCGCTGTCTCCAGGACCAGGTGCTGCCATTCGGGGTCGCGGATGCCGGCCGGGTAGCCGGAACGCTCGTCCAGGAGGGCGTAGGTGTAGGGGATGAGGGAGGTTGTCCATTCGGGTGCGGGCCGGTGGGGACCGGTCGCGCCCACACGGTGGTAGCCGCACGTCGAATGCAGCCCCGCGTCCCTGGCGGGGCGCAGCAGTGCCGGAGCGTGGAAGGCGCCGACCACCACGGCAACCCGTTCATCGCGTGCCGTTGCTTCTGCCAGCCGGGAACGCATCCACTCCTCCCGCCGTAGATCCAGCTCCGACGCGCCCCCCTCCTGTCGCAATGCCCACCCCGTGAGCAGTGCTGCCCGGCGCACGGCCTCCGCCGTGGAACCGGGGGCGGCCGCCTCCACCAACCGGTCCCACAGGTCATCCCCCGGACGCCCCGTCAGCCGGGAGTGCAAGGCCTTCGAGAGACGACCGGACCGCTCTGCCACGGCCTCCTTCTCCCGCCACCCCCGGTCCGCCAGCGGCAGATCGCAGGCGACCACCGGCACCCCGCTCCGCTCCGCCCACCGCACCGCCGCCAGTTCCGGGGAGAAGTCGGCGAACGGATAGAACGCCGGGCCGCCGCTGCCGTCGCCCGGTGCCGCGGCGAGGGCCACGGGAGCCCGGGTCTCCTCGTGGGCCAGCCACGGCAGCCACTCCTGCAGCTCCGCGGGCAGTTCGACGAGCAGTACGTCCGGTCTCGCCGCGTCCAGCAGCGCCGGCACCGCGGCGGCGAGCGAGGGCGCGTGGTGCCGTACGCCGATCAGGTACGGCCCCGCCGGGTCGGTGAGCGCGGCGAGGGCCGCCTCGGGGGAGTCGGACACGACCGTCACGCCTCCAGGACCGTGCGCAGGTCCCACAGCGTGCGCCAGGTCGCCGAACCCTGTTCGGCACGCCGCCGTACCGGACCGTCCCAGTAGCCGCGCAACCGGGCCGCGTCGGCGGGATCGTCCTTGCGTACGACGCCGAGGAGGTGGCCCGGGAGCAGGCCGAGGACGTCGCGGTCCCCGGGGAAGTAGGCCGCCGCCAGGGCCAGCGCGCCCGCCACCGACACCGCCTCCGCCGTGCTCATCACCGTGGACGGACGCTCCACCTCCCAGCCCTCCGCCGACCGTCCCTCGCGCAGATCACGGAACGCGGTGACCAGGGCCTCAAGGACGGCGTCGTCGACCTGGAAGGGCGCCCCGGCCCGCTCCACCGACGCCCGGGCCTGGCCGCGCACCAGCGCGGTCTCGGCGTCGAGGTCCGCGATCGGCCCCACGGTCTCGAAGTTGAAGCGCCGCTTGAGCGCGGCGGACATCTCCGAGACGCCCTTGTCCCGCAGGTTGGCCGTGGCGATGAGGGTGAAGCCGGGGGCCGCGTGGGCCAGCGCGTCGTCGGTGCCCGCCAGTTCGGGTACCGCGATGCGCCGCTCGGACAGCAGCGAGACCAGGGCGTCCTGCACCTCGGGAAGGCAGCGGGTCACCTCCTCCACGCGTGCGACGGCACCCCGGGACATCGCGGTGAGGACCGGGGAGGGCACGAGCGCCTGGCGGCTCGGGCCCTGGGCGAGCAACAGGGCGTAGTTCCAGCCGTACTTGAGCTGGTCCTCCGTGGTGCCCGCGGTGCCCTGCACGACCAGGCCGCTGGTGCCGCACACCGCGGCCGACAGCAGCTCCGACAGCATCGACTTGGCGGTGCCGGGCTCGCCCACCAGCAGCAGCCCGCGCTCACCGGCGAGGGTCACCACGCAGCGCTCGACGAGGGCCCGGTCGCCGACGAACTTGCCCGCCACGACGAGTCGGCGCGGCACCCCCTCCGGCGCCACGGCGTCGCCGGGCAGCCGCAGCGCCTGGCCGCCGCTGCCCATGACGAACGTGACGACGGCCCTGGGCGTCAGGCGCCAGGCCGGCGGCCGCGGACCGGCGTCGTAGGCGGCGAGGAAGGCCAGTTCGGTGGCGTACCGGTCCTCGGGCGGGACGATCTGGCGGAGCGGAACGGTGCTGACGGTCATCGACGGTCGTCCTTCACGGCGGTTCGGGCGGTGGTGCGGATCGTGGTCATCGGCGGCGGCCGCCGCGGGTCGCCCGCGTGGTCAGCTGCTCGTACCCGGGGGTGTCCCCGGCGCGTACGCGCTCCCAGGCCCGGGCGAACAGCTCGCGCACCGGGACCAGCGGGAGGGTCCGGTCGCCGTCGGAGACCGGGTAGAGGGCCTCCTTCCAGGTCTCCGACGGCAGGGCCGGCGCCCTGAGGTCGCGCCAGCCGCCGGGCAGGAAGAGGGTGCGGCCGGCGCGCGGGCGCTTCGCCTCGACGACCAGACCGGTCGCCGCCAGTTCGGCGCGCGCCTTCTTGATCCGGGCGGGCTTCCAGCCGGTCCAGCGCGCACAGTTGCGGTCGGTCGGGTCGGGCAGCGCCAGCAGCTGGAGGTAGAGCGCCGCCGCGTCCGCGCCGAGACCGTGCGCCTCGGCGACCTCCGCGACCAGCGCGGGCACGCTGACCGACGGGTCCTGGGCGTACCCTTCGGGCCCCTCGGCCGTGAGGGCACGGGCGAGGTCGTCGCCGAGCAGTGTCCGCACGGCCCGCAGCCGGGACGCGCGCCCCGCGCCCAGCAGGCCCTCCAGGAGCCCGAAGACCGGGTCCTCGGCCCCGCTCAGCGCCGCCGGCCGCAGCAGCACATGCTCCATGTCCTGGTACCAGGGGCACAGCACCAGCGCGTCACCGGCCCTCGTCACCCCGTGCGCGTCGCCCCCGCCGGTCTCGGGCAGACCGAAGACCGTGCGCAGTCGCCCGCAGGTCGGGTCGCCCTTCTCCGTCCAGTCCAGGTTCAGGTCGAGCAGCAGCTCGGGGTCGGTCAGCCGGCGGCGCAGCGCGCCGAGCCCCTCCGTCAGCCCGGCCCGCAGCGGATGCCCGTACGGCAGCACGTACGCCAGCGCCGCCAGGCTCTGCACCGCCCCGGCCAGCGCGTACGAACCGGGCACCGCCGACGGGTCGGCGGGCGTGAAGTCGCCGTCGTCGTCGGGCCGGAACACCGTGGTGCGCGCGAGCCAGGGCGTGCGGGCGGGGTTGAGCACGGCCTCGGCGTGGTCGACGCCCATGCCGGCGAGATCGGTGCTGAGGTCCTCCGGCAGGCGCACCAGGGTGCCGAGCCGCTCGGCCCACAGCCGGCCCGCGGCGGCCGTGTCGGGGCCGGTCGTCCAGAGCCCGGCCGGGTCGTCCGGCAGCAGCGCGCCGAGAAGCGCCCGCTGCTCGTCCTGGCCCAGGGAATTCAACAGCTGTGCACCGAAGGTCTGTTGGCGGGGTTTGAGGCCGACGACCGCGAGCCCCTCGGCACCGGGGGCGTGCGGGTGGCCGGCCAGCAGCACGGTGGCCTGCACGGGACCGAGCGCTCCGTTCGTCGCGGTCACCAGCGCCTCGGGGGCCTCGGGCCGCCAGGGTGCGGCGCCCTTCTCCCGGATCAGCCGGGTCAGTTCGGCCAGCCGGTCAGCCGGCATCCCGGCGGGGTAGCGGGTCTCCCGGACCAGCGTGAAGTGCCCGACGGCACCGAACGTCCCGGACGGGTCGTGGTCCAGCGCCAGCCACTCGACCGCTCCCAGCCGGACGTCGACGCTCTGGCAGCCGAGCACCACCACCGTGCGACCGTCCCGGCGCAGCACCTGCCCCGCCCGCTGCTGCTTGTCGTGCGGCTCGCCGAGCACGACCACGCGCAGCGTGGTCCCGAGCGCGGGCAGCGGCCCCTCGGTCAGCGCCTCGAACAGCAGGAGCAGCGGCTCGCGCTGGACGTCGGTGAGGGCCGGTGAGCAGGCGCGGTAGGCGAGCGGCCGCAGCGCGCCCAGGACGGGCGGCCATTCCGCGCCGATGGCGGGGACGGTGTGCTCGTCGCTCTGCCAGCCGTCGCCCACGGGGGCGAGCCGCTCGGATTCCGGCAGCGGTCTGCCGTCGGCGGGCCTGCCGGACAGCACGTGGTTCACCGCGCGGATCTGGCGCAGCGCGGCCCAGCCGCCGTGCCACGCGCTCTGCAGGGACACGACCCCGGCCGTCGCGTCGGACAGCGCCCGGTCCTCGCCGTGCTGCGGGGAGTAGTCGGCGAACATGCCCTCGGTCCGCTGCCTGGGCTGCGGCGCCCGCTCCTGCGCGGGCCTGGCCAGGGACGCGGCGGTCTCTGCGCCCCGCAGCGCCGCGTGGACGAGGGCGGCGACACCGGCCAGCAGCCGCCGGTCGGTCAGTCCGGGCAGCGCCCGTGCCACCGCGGCCACGGTGACCTCGTCGGCGGTCGGCACCGCGGCCCTGGCCTTGTCGTCCCTGCCGGCGCGGGCCAGCGCCTGCCGCCGTTCGTCCAGAGCCGTCGCCGTGGCCCGCATCAGCTCACCGGCCGCCTCGTCGGTCAGGGCGCGCAGCACGGCCGAACCGCGCTCGTCCCGGGGGCGCAGCGCGTGCCAGAACGCGACCGGCGGCACCAGCCGGGTACCGGCCGCGTACGTCCCGCCCAACTCGCCGAAGGACACCCGCCCGAGCTCGGTGCCGTCGGCCGCGTGCAGGGTGACGCTCCGGTACGTCTGCGCGGCGATCGGCTCGGCCCCGCCCGGCAGCCGCAGCGCGCCCAGCGGCACCGCCGGCACCCGGCCGGTGCGGGCCGCCCGCAGGGTCGCCGTCCGCCCGTCCGGTGTACCGGCGGTCGTCCGCGCCTTTGCGTCCTCGCCCTCCGTGCGCACCCACCGCCCCAGGACCGTGCCGTCGGTGCCGAACGGGCTGTGCTCAAGGCCGGGTTGCAGCGGCAGCACCTCGCAGGAGTCGTGCAGCAGCGAGGTGTCCTCACGGACGGCCGACGCCAGCAGCGCGGGCAGCGAGGCACGCCCGTGCTCTCCGCTCGCCGGGTCGTACTCCAGCCACAGCGACTGCCGGCCCTGCCTGCCCTGACGCCAGTACGTGGTGCCGTCGCCCAGCACCGGGCGGCTCGGCGGCAGGACCGTGTCCCCGGCGTGCAGGGTGCGGCCGCCCGTGGCCCGGCCGCCGCCGGGCAGCGGGATCGAGGCGTTGGCCGCGTCCATGCCGGACCACCAGCCGGTGATCTGCTCACCGCCGAGCGCGACCACCTCGGACGGCCGGTTCGACCAGTAGCCGTGCTGCTTCGCACCGTCCCGCCACATCACCAGCAACTCGCCGTCGGCGTACCGGAACCGGGGCCGCTGCCAGCGGTCCAGGTCGGCGGGCAGCCGCAGGTCGTGGGTGAGCAGGATCCCCTCGGGGCCGACGACGACCGCCTTGTGACCGCGCGCCACGATCAGCGCGGGCCACGCCTCGGTCACCGACAGCTCGTTGTCCCGGTCCCCGCGCACCTCGGCGTCGAGCAGCTCCAGCGCCTCCTCCAGCGCGGGCCAGCCCAGTTCGTCCAGGATCCCGGCGCGCAGTGTACGGCCGAGGACCGGGACGATGTCGTACTCGGTCAGCCCGCGGACGGCCTGCGGGCTCTCCCGCACCACCTCCCGGAAGGGGCGCAGCCGCTCCAGCCCGGCCTCGACCCCGGGCAGTCCGGTGCCGGCGGCGAACTCCGCGGTCGTCTCGCGCAGCCACTCGCGCAGCACGTCGCCGAGCACCGGATGCGCGGCCGCCTGGGGGAGCTCCGCGGTCCCCTGCCCCCGCCCGAGCCCCTCGACGGCGCCGGACAGCAGCGCGCGGTAACGGGATTCGGCGGCGACGGCCTTCAGGTCGCGCCTGCCGGGCCGCTGGTCGCGCAGCCAGCCGGCCAGCGGCAGGTACACATGGGTGTCCGGGGCGGGTACGGCCAAGGCGATGCCCTCCGCCACGCACAGGTCCAGCAGGTCGAGGTCCGCCCCCGCCTGCCAGCGCCCGGCGAAGAGGTCGACGGGCCGCCCGGCCGCCCGCAACCGGGACGCCATCCGTTCCACCAGCGCCAGCGTGGCGGGGGAGCGGTGCGAGTACGCGGCGCCGTGTTTACGGTGCTGGGCCCACCGGCTGAGCCAGTCCGCCGCGTCGACCTCCCCGCCGCCGTCCTCGGTGAGCAGCAGGTCCGCCCCGCACTCCGCGAGCAGCGTCAGCCAGAACTCGTCGTCCTCCACCTTCCGGCCCAGGCCGGCCGGCATGATCTCCAGCAGCCGTACCCGGATCTCGGGCCGTCGTTCGACGAGGACCGGCAGCACGCTCCGGTAGGCGTTCCAGAAGGAGGCGGGCGCCCGGACGGCGGCCGGGGACGCCAGCAGGTCGGCGACCAGGGCGCACTCCTCGGTGACCCGGTCGAGCCCCGCCGCCTTGATCAGCCCGCGTGCGTCCTGCGGCAGCGAGGCGTACGGCGGCATTCCGGCCGCGCAGCGCTCCACCGTCAGCTGCCGGAACTGCGCCCAGGCGGTGGCCGGTTCGAGGCGCCGCGCGAGGTCCTTCACATACTCCTTTAGCGCCTTGACGGTGAGCGCCCCGGCGAAGGCGAACTCCAGGAACACCGCCCGCCGGCGCTCCTCGTCCACCGTCAGTGCGTGCACCCGCTCGGCCTCGCGGGCCTTGCCGAAGAAGGCGGCCGCGTACGTCGTGTTCTCGTGCTGGAGGAAGACCCGCGCGGCCTGTTCGTAGAAGGTCGGCAGGAAGTGCGGGACCGCGCGGCCGAGCCGTTCGCCGAGCGCCTCGAAGCCCTCCTTCGCGTTGCCCGGCTTGGACTTGGCCTGCCGGGCCAGCCGCTCGACGTCCTTCACCAGGGCGAGGGCGTGGTGGCCGTTGGCCGGGTCGTGCACCAGCGCCCAGGCCGGGAAGCCCAGGGTCTCCCGGCGCACCTGACCGACCTCGGGCGCCTCCGGCTCGCGGGCCAGACCGAGGAACTCCAGCGCCAGGTCCTCGGCCTCGCCGAGGGTGCCCGGCACCAGCCGCACCACCGGGCGGCCGTCCAGGGCGGGGTGCGTGTACGTCCGCGCGGTCAGGACGTCGGCGTCCTCCCGCGCGGTCGAGCCCGGGGGCAGGACCGCGCCGGCGTCGAGCAGTGCGGCCGTGGTGGTGTCGTCGTAGGTGGTCATGCCGCCCGCTCCTCGTCCTCGATGTCCCGCCCGGCGTACAGCGCCGCCGCCATCCGCATCCCCTCCGACCAGGCGACCGGGCCGACCTGACCCAGCCTCAGCGTGCGGCCCGCCGGATCGGTCCACACCAGCGGGCCGGTCTCGGTCTCGAAGTAGCTGTCGTAGTCGCCGATCCAGACCCGGGCCTCGACCCCGCGGCCCTCCTCCAGTACGGAGCAGACCGCGTATCCGCCGCGCACGCGGTACCCCAGCTGCGTGGCCCTGCCGTGCAGGAACCGCAGCTCCTTGAAGACCCCGCCCGCGTACTCCTCGATCTGCGTGCCCTCGGCGTCCAGCGCGGCCGGGCGGTGCCAGACCTCGCGGAAGAGCTGCTGGGCGCGCTGCTCGACGCCGAGTTCCACGGCGAACTCCCGCAGCTCCGCCAGGTCTTCGAGGAGCACCGGGTGCGGCAGCCGGACCAGTCCGGGGGCGATGCGCACGGTGTCGCCGTCGAGGTCGACCAGGCCGAGGCCGCGTCCGGCGTCGGCGTCCCGCAGGAACCCGGCGACCTCGCCGTCGGCGCCGGTGACCACCAGGTCGCGCAGGGCCGCCTGCCAGGCGGGGTCCGGCCACACCCGCGTCAGCACGGCGAGCGGCACCGGAAGCGAACGGGTCATCCACCGCTCCACGTCGGCCAGGCACTGCCGTTCGTGCCGCTCCAGCCACTCGGCGAGCTGCCGCAGCCCCAGGACGGCCGGATCGTCCGCCAACTTCGCGGGCACGGACTTCAGCCGCCGCCCAGCCGCGTTGCGGCAGACCACCTTCCCGTCGTCCAGGGCCACCTCGTACTCCCCGGCCGTCACCCACCCCATGCGTGCCTCCCCGCACCGCAGTGATCAACTGACGGCGACTGTAGGGGAGACCACTGACAACGCCCCCCGCGGTCCACATCGAGACCGGAAACCGCAGCTCATCGGGGGCGGGACGGGTGAAGAAGGGAAGCGGGGCCGGGGAGGGACCGGTGGACGGCGGGGACAGCGGTGTGGGCAGGAGAGGCGACCGGTACGGCGAGGGGGGCGGCCGCTCCGGCGAGGGGTACGGCTGGTACGGCGACGGCCCCGACGCAGGCGGAGGCGCCTGGGCCGGGGCCGTGGGAAAGTCCCGCGGGCGAGGGCTCAGCCCTGCCCCGACTCCTTCTCCCGCTTGAGGTTCTTCAGCCGCACGGTCTCCTTGCGGACCTCGGCCTGGGTGGCGCGCTCCTTCTCCAGCCACTCGGGCAGCTCACGCCTGAGCTCCTCGATCTGCTCGGTGGTGAGCGGTTCCGTCACCCCGCCGCGCGCCAGCCCCGCGATGGACACGCCCAGCCTGCTCGCGACCACCGGACGCGGGTGCGGCCCGTTGGCCCGCAGCTCGCGCAGCCACTCGGGCGGATTCGCCTGGAGCTCGTCCAGCTCGGCGCGCGAGACGACGCCCTCCTGGAAGGCGGCGGGCGTGGCGGGCAGGTACACGCCCAGCTTCTTCGCCGCGGTCGCGGGCTTCATCGTCTGGACGGTCTGGTGCGCACTCATGAGGTCAAGGGTATCGGCCAGGCGCGGGAGCCCCGACCACGACCGACGGCGGGGCCGACGGCACGCGGCCCTCGCGCCGAACGGCCGGCCGGCCGGTCACGGCCGATGCGGCAGCCGGCCGTGGCCGGTGCCGAACGGCCCTCCGGGGCCCGTTAACCTGGGCTGGTGACAGGCTCGGAGGAAACACCGTCGTTCCGGCTCGCGTACGTCCCCGGCGTGACGCCCGCCAAATGGGTTCGGATCTGGGACGAGCGCCTGCCCGACATCCCGCTGACCCTGCACCAGGTCCCCGCCGCCGAGGCCGCCGGCCTGATGCGTGCGGGGGACGCGGACGCCGGCCTGGTACGGCTCCCGGTGGACCGTACGTTCTTCAGCGCGATCCCCATCTACACCGAGACCACGGTGGTGGTCGTCCCCAGGGACCACGTGATCACGGCGGCCGAGGAGGTCACCGTCGCCGACCTGGTCGACGAGGTCCTCTTCCACCCCCTCGACGACGTCTTCGACTGGGACGCCCCGCCCGGCGAGCCCGCCTTCGAGCGCCCAGCGACCACCGAGGACGCAGTCGAGCTGGTCGCCGCCGGTGTGGGCCTCCTGGTCGTCCCCCAGTCGCTGGCCCGCCTGTACCACCGCCGGGACCTCACCTACCGACCGCTCACCGACGGCCCCGAGTCGACCGTCGCCCTGTCCTGGCCCGAGGAGGCCACCACGGACATGGTCGACGACTTCATCGGCATCGTCCGCGGCCGCACGGTCAACAGCACACGCGGCCGCCAGGCCGCACAGACCGGGAAGCCGTCCAGGACCGGAGAGGCCTCGTCGGCGAAGGCCCACCAGGCGCAGAAGCCGGCCGCGCGTACCGCACGCGCGCGTGCCACCGGCGCGAAGTCCGCCAAGCCCGCGAAACGCGGCAAGCCCCGCCGTCGCTCGTAGGCTGCGGCCGGACGGTCCACCGCCTGCCTCACGGCCGCCGCCGATCTGCTTCCGCGCGCCCCGATCGCCTTCCGCGATCCCGGGCCCGAGCGATGTCACGATGCCTTCGAACGTCCCGGACGTCGCACCGCCGGAGGCGCTCGTGAGCCCGGCAGCAGCCCCGGACGAAGCCGTCGGCCCCCGTGCGTCGTCCGCGTTCCCCGTGGGCGAATCGCCCGGTCGCCTGTTCCCGGCCGCTCTGCGGGCCGCCGCGGTCGTCGGGGGGCCGACCGCCTGTCCCACGGCCCCCGTACCTCACGGGTCGTGCCGACGCCGGCCGTGCTCTCGGCGGTGGAGGCGGTGGCCGCCCAGGAGGCTCGGGAACGCCCGGCGCTCAGCCCTCGGCCGTCTGCGCTGCCTCCGCCGCATGTGCTGCCTCCGGCGTCCGCGCTGCCTCCGGCGTCTTCGGCGCCTTCGCCCGCTCGCCCAGATCGGCCACCGCCAGGGCCAGCGCCACCAGGATGAACCCGACGGATGTCAGCAGACCCAGCTGGAGCGCCTCGGTGGCCGGGCCGTGGTGCGCGAGACGGGCGAAGTACACCGAGCCCACCACCGCGATCCCGGCCGCCGATCCGACGCGCTGGCCGGTCTGGAGCACGCCGCCGGCCGCACCGGCCCGTTTCACCGGGACGAGGGTCAGGGTGAGCGTGGTGTTGGGCGAGACGGTGATGCCGGAGCCGATACCGCCGACGATCATCGGCACCACCGCGGCCCACCCGATGCTCTCCATCGGCACCAGCCGCACCACCGCGACGACCCCGAGCAGCCCCACCGCCGCCCCGGCGAGACCGATGACGACGACCCTGCGCCCGTGGCGCACCACCATCCGGCCGCCCAGGGCGGCACCGACCGCCGAGGCGGCCGCGAAGGGCAGCACCGTGACTCCGGCGGCCAGCGCGCTGTATCCCGCCACGTTCTGCAGGAACAGGGCGAGGACGAAGAAGACCGTGGTGAAGCCCGCGAAGTAGGTCAGGCTGATCAGCGAGCCGAGCGTGAAGGACCGCAGCGAGAACAGGTTCAGGTCGACCAGGGGCGCTGCTCCGAGCCGGCCCTGCCGCCGCTCCCACACCCAGAACAGGCCCAGCAGCAGCGCGCCCACCGGCAGCAGCGCCCACTTCTGCCGACCGGTCCACTGCTGTTCCTGCACCAGCGGCAGCATCAGGGCGAGCACGCCGGAGCCGAGGAGCAGCACCCCGAGCGGGTCGAACCGCTCCCGCCGGTCCGCCGACGCCGGGAACCGGGGCAGCAGCCGCAGGCCCGCGGCGAGCGCGGCGACCCCGATGGGCAGGTTGACGAAGAACACCCAGCGCCAGCCGTCGTCGGTGCCGACGGCGTCGATGATCACACCCCCCGCCAGCGGGCCGACCGCCGTCGAGACCCCGATGACGCTGCCGAGCAGCCCGAAGGCCTTGGCACGCTCGGAGCCGTGGAACATCTGCTGGATCAGCCCCGAGGTCTGCGGCGCGACCATGCCCGCCGCCGCGCCCTGGATCAGCCGGAACGCCACCAGCCAGTCGGGGCTCGCGGCGAGCCCGCAGGCCGCCGAGGCCACCGTGAACACGGCGAGCCCGATGAGGAAGGTCTGGCGCCGCCCGCGCATGTCGCCGAGCCGGCCCGCCGGGACGAGCGCCAGCCCGAAGGTCAGGGCGTACCCGGAGACCACCCAGGACTGGGCGGCCTCCGTGGCGCCCAGTCCGCGCTCCATCGAGGGCAGCGCCACGTTGACGATCGAGGTGTCGAGCAGCGAGATGAAGCCGGCCGCGAGACAGACCCCGAGCGCCCGCCAGCGCCGGTCGTCGGTGGCCGGCGGCTGTGGTTCTGCCCAGGTCGTGGTCATGCGGCCACGCTATGCAGCCGTCCCGGGCATCGCACGGCCGGCGGAGCGAACGGCTGGCCGAGTGCGCCGTGCGGGTGACGCCCGCCGGCGCGGTCGCCTCGACAGCCGGCCTGCCGAACCGTCAGTCGGACCGGACCGGCCTGACCAGCCAGTCGTACGCCGCGCGGGCCGTGAAATCCGCCTGGCCGCCCCGCAGCAGCAGTTCGGCCGTGCCGAACTCGGGGGCGTCGGCCTGCGCGGCGACGTACGGGATCGCGATGCAGCGCATCCCGGCGGCGTGTGCCGCGGCCGCGCCCGGAGCGGCGTCCTCCAGGACCACGCAGTCGGCCGGGGCGGCCCCGAGGCGGCGGGCCGCCTCCAGGAAGACGTCGGGGGCCGGTTTGCCGTGCGGGACCTCGTCGGCCGAGACCACCACGCGCAGACACGTGTCCAGGCCCGTGCCGGCCAGGATCGCCTCGATCGCCTCGGGGGACGAGCCGGAGGCCACCGCCAGTGCCACCCCCTCGGCCGCCAGCAGTTCCACGAACTTCCGCATCTCCGGGTACACGTGCGTGCGGGTCCGGGCCAGCTCCAGATAGTGCCGGTTCGTCTCCGCGAGCAACTCGGCCACCGAGGGCCGCAGTCCATGGCGGTCGCGCAGCAGGGTCACCGTCTCCAGCGTGCTGATGCCGACGAAGCGCTCGTGCTCCGCCCAGGTGAAGCCCGGGACGCCGTGCCCGGCCAGCATCTGCCGTGTCGCCTCGTAGTAGTTCGGCTCGCTGTCCACGAGTGTTCCGTCGAGATCGAAGATGACCGAGAGGTCGCCGAGATCGCTCATGGGACCAGGATGCCGTTACGTGCGGGCGGCCCGGCCGATGGACTCCACCAGAGGCAGCAGCCGGTGCGGGACGCGCTCGCGCAGCGCCACCTCGGTACGGGTGCGCACCACGCCCGGCAGGCTGATCAGCTTCTGGATCACGTCCTCCAGATGCGCGTTGTCCCGCGCCACCACCCGGGTCAGCAGGTCGCCCCCGCCCGTGATCGAGAACGCCTCCACGATCTCCGGCACCGCGGCCAGCGCGTCCCCGACGTCGTCCAGATGCCCCTGCGTGACCTCGATGTGCACGAAGGCCAGCACCGGGTGACCGAGCGCGGCAGGGGAGAGGAAGGGGCCGGTGCCCGTGATCACACCGTCCCGCTCCAGCCGGTCCAGCCGGGCCTGCATTGTGCCCCGGGCGACCCCGAGAATCCGCGCGTACTCGCGCACGCTGGTGCGTGGCTGCTCCAGCAGCAGCCGCAGGATGCGGGTGTCGAGCTCGTCCACGGTCATGACGAACGACTGTACCAATGGCTCATCGGCACCCTTCGCCGACCTGGGCCATTGGCATGTCCACGGTCGCGGAGTGCGCGCGGCAGTCGGGCCATTGGCCCAGCGAAATCGGCATCACTTGAGCCAGCCGTCTCGTCGATGCTCTCATGGGTGGGTCGATGGCGCTGCGGGTACCCCGTGGCGCCTTTTCTGCGCCGTCCGTGGGAGGGGAAGCAGTGCTGAAGAGGATGTTCGCGGCTCCGGACCCGGGGCGGGCGCGGCTGCGCTTCGCCGCACGCGCCGTCCTGGGCATCGGCCTCTCCGTCGTGGTCTGCGCACTGGCCGGGCACTCCGTCACGGGCGCCGTCACCGGCGGTCTCGCCGCACTGCTCGCGCTGTTCACGGTCGCGGACGCCACGGTGCGCGGGCAGGCCGTCACCACCGCGCTGCTGCCCGCCGTGGGCCTGCCGGTGCTCACGGCCGCGGCCGAACTGCACGCCGTCCCGGTCGCCCGCGACCTGGTCCTCCTCGCCGTGGTCGGCGCGGGCGTGTACGCGCGCCGCTGGGGTCCACGCGGCCACAGCCTCGGCGTGTTCGCCTTCATGACCTTCTTCGCCGCCCAGTTCCTGCACGCCACCCCCGGGCAGCTGCCCGAGCTGTACGCCGCCGTCCTGGTCTCCGTGCTCAGCGCCGCCGCCGTCCGCTTCGGCCTCTGGTGCTACGAACGCCGCCGGCCTTCGCCACCGGTCCCCGCCCCGCCCGCCGGCACCGGCCTGGCCCGGGTGACCACCCGGCAGGCGGTCCAGGCGACCGCGGGCGCCGGCTTCGCGCTGGTCGCTGGCCAACTGGTGTCCGGCCAGCGCTGGTACTGGGCGGTCGGCGCCACCTGGTGGATCTTCGTCAACACCGCCTCGCGCGGCGAGACCCTGGTACGGGGATTCCGCCGCGTCCTCGGAACCGTCCTCGGCATCGCGCTGGGACTGCTGGTCGCCGCCCCCCTGCACGGTGACCCGGCTGCCACCGCCGTCCTGGTGGCGGCCGCCGTCTTCGGCATCTTCTACACGGCCGCCGTCTCCTACACCTGGATGATGCTCTGGGTGACCTTCCTCGCCGAACTGCTCTACGGCCTGCTCGGCGTCCTCACCCCCGGCCTGCTGGCGCTGCGGCTGGCCGAGACCGCGGTGGGCGCCCTCGGTGCCGTACTCGCCGTGCTGTTCGTGCTGCCGGTCACCACCCACCTCACCACCGACGCCTGGATCCAGCGCGCCCTGCGCTGCGTGCACACCTGCACGGCCGAGGCCGCCGCCCGGCTCGCCGGCTCCGCCACCGCCGACCCGGCACCCCGGGTGGCCGAACTGGAGCAGCTCCTCGGCCGGGTACGGCTCTCGGTCGCCCCTCTCGTGCACCCGCTCAACCCGATGCGTGCCCGCAAGCGCCGCGCCCGCCGTGTCCTCGCCCTGCTGGACGACTGCGCGCGGGAGATCCGTGGCCTGGTCGCCGTCGCCGCCGACCCCGAGGCCTCGCACGACGCCCGGCTGGCCGCCGCCTGCTGGCGCGTCGAGGCGGCCGTCGAGGCGCTCACCCGGGGCTCGGACCACATCACCGCTCCCGCCGAGCCGCCCGCCGAGCCCGCCCTCGTCCATCTGCACGGCCTGGAGCGCGCTCTGTCCGAACTCGCCGAGCCGCTGCGCACCCCCTCCGGTTCGCCCCTGGTCGACGCCTGAGACGCGCCGCCCCGCACATCCTGGTCTAGACCGCGAGCTGCTACCGTCGGCCCCGGCGGGCTCGTACTCGTACCGCCTCGCACCGGCTCGTGGTGGCTCGCAGTGATAGGGGACAGCGGTGACAGACGGCGGCAGGCGGCGCAGGGCGTTCATCGGGTCGTTCACGGCCGCGGGCGGCCCCGGCATCGTCACGGCGGCGGTCCGGCCGGACAGCGGCGCCCTGGCCCTCCTGGAGAGTGTCGACGGCGTACCGGACCCGTCGTATCTCGCGCTCGCACCCGGCGGGCGCACCCTGTACGCGGTGAGCGAGACCGCCGACGGCGCGGTCGCCGCGTACCACGTGCACGACGACAAACCGCGCCTCGCCGGGCCGCCGGTCCCGGTCGACGCCAGCGGCCCCACCCACCTCGGCCTCTTCGACGGCCATGTCCTGACCGCCAACTACGGTTCGGGCAGCGTCACCGCCGTTCCGGTCCGTCCTGACGGCACCCTCGCCGCACATCCCTCCGGGCAGCTCCAGCACACCGGCTCGGGCCCGCACGAGCGGCGCCAGCGCGGTCCGCACGCCCACCAGGTGCAGTGCGACCCCAGCGGCCGCTGGGCGGTCAGCGTGGACCTGGGCACCGACTCGGTCCGCGTCTGCACCCTGGACGAGGGCACCCCCGTCCTCCACCGGGAGTTCGCGCTGCGCCCCGGCTCCGGCCCCCGCCACCTGGCCTTCCACCCCGGCGGCCGGTACGCCTACGTGGTCAACGAACTCACCCCGACCGTGACCGTCTGCGGCTGGGACGCCGGTACCGGTACCCTCAAGCCGCTGACCGAGACCCCCGTCCTGCCCGGCGCCCCGTCCGGCGACGTCTACCCGTCCGGCATCGCCGTCTCGCCCGACGGCCGCTTCGTCTGGACGGCGGCCCGGGGCGAGGACGTCCTGACCACGTTCACGACCGACGAGGACCGCCTGCACCTGACGGCCACGGTCCCCTGCGGCGGCCACTGGCCACGAGCGGTCGCCGAGTCGGGCGGCTTCCTCTACGCCGCCAACGAGCGCTCGGGCAACATCACCTGGTTCACCATCGACCCGCACACGGGCCAGCCCCGCTACGACGGCTCGGTGGCGGTCCCGGCCGCCTCCTGCATCGTCTTCGACTGAAGCGCCCCGTCAGGGGCGCGAGGAACGGCGCGCCGACCCCCACCGGCCGGCAGCCGAGAACCGGCCGCACCACCCCGGAAAAGCCGACGGCCCCCTCTCCAGGAAAAGGGAGCCGTCGGCTTGAGCCGGCTCACCGCACCGGCGCACCCTGCGGCTGCTGCGGAGCGATCCCCAGCGCCGTCGTGTACTTGGCCAGCGCCAGCTTGCCGATCGCCGGGTACGGTCCCAGCGGGTCGGCGGTGGCGCAGTCGGCCTCCTCCGCGGCCGCGGCCACCAGCGCCGCGTCGATCTCCGGTCCTATCAGGTACGGCGCCAGAGCCAGCTGCTGCGACCCCGAACCGCGCAGCTGCTCCGCGACGGAGGCGATCGAACCCTCCTGGTCCAGCGCCGCGGCCATCACCGGCACGGCCAGGCGCGCGGCGAGCAGCATGCCGGTGATCCCGGCGGCCTGCACGGCCTCGTCGCCGCCCACGGACGCGAGGATGATGCCGTCCGCGGCCGTGGCCACGGTGAACAGCCGGGCGCGGTCGGCACGGGCCAGACCCGCCTCGGACAGGCGCACGTGCAGCGCCTCGGCGAGCAGCGGGTGCGGGCCGAGGACGTCGGTCAGATCGGCGGCGACCCGGCTCTCCATGACCGCGTGGCGGAGCTGGCGCAGCAGCGCGCTGTCCGGGCCGGCCAGCAGCGGCACGACGACGGCGACCGGGCCGTCGGGGGCCTTGAGCCCCTCGGCACCGGCGGCGACGGCCTGCTCGTAACGGGCGGTGCGCTCCTCCGCGGCACCGGCGAGCACGGACTGGAGGGTGGGGAACTCCGCGTCGTCCCCGTCCAGGTAGCCGATGCGGGCGTCCAGGCCCGGCAGCTCGGAACGGGCGATGCTCACGACCTCTTCGGCGAGGCTGCGCGTGGCCGCGCTGGGCGTTCCCGGAACCGCGAGGACGAGCGCGGGCGCGTCCTCGGGAGCCACCAGCGGTTCGGGGCGGCGGTGCCGTCCGGGCTGGCGGGGTCGCGGCATTCGTACTGGCAGGCCGGACGCGGGCCCAGTGGGGGAGCTCATGGCGCCGCATGTTACTGGCTATCTGGGTTCCCTTGTTCGGGGAGGGTGCAGGTGAGCGGTATCCGTCCGGTTTTGTCTGATGAGTTACGCATAAATCTGAGGTGATTCCGTGGCCTGTCGGACACTTCTCGTCCCAACGGGATCAATCGCCGTTTGTATGGACAAGTTTTATGTGCACAATGGTGAGCAGATTTTCATCACCTGGGAGGGTCAGCACCCCGGTGACCAGGTCACTCGCGACGCGTACCGCTCCGTGCAGCGGATCGCCCTCCGCCGGCACCCGCCGAGCCTGCGGAAGTAACCGCGCCAACTCCTCGGCCAGCGGTACGAGAAGCGGGTCGCCCAGCTTGAAGAGGCCTCCGGTGAGGGCCACTCGGGGCGCACCCGACGTGGGGCAGACGGCGGCCGCCGACTCGGCCAGGTGCCGGGCGGCGGCGCGCAGGATCGCCGCCGCGACCGGGTCGCCCGCACCGGCGCGGTCCGCGACGTGCGGGGCGAAGGAGGCCAGTACGGCGGGCCGGTCGGCGCGCGGATAGAGCTGTCCGGGCAGCCCCCGCAGCGGCCCGAACCGCTCCTCGGCGGCGGCCCGCAGCGCGGCCGAGCCGCCGTCCCGCCCGTCGAAGGCGCGCAGCGCCGCCTCCAGGCCGGCCCGGCCGATCCAGGCGCCGCTGCCGCAGTCGCCCAGCAGATGCCCCCAGCCGTCCGCCCGCCGCCACCCGGTGAGATCGCTGCCGATCGCGATCACGCCGGTCCCGGCGGCGACCACCGCGCCCGGCCGCGGACCCAGGGCGCCGACGTACGCGGTCACGGCGTCGGCGGCGAGCGCGACCGTCCGCACCCCGAGCTCCCGGGCCAGCGCGTCCGGCAGCTCGGCCCGCAGCGCGTCGCCCAGGCCGGCCAGACCGGCGGCACCGACGACGGCCGTCGTCATCCGCTCCAGCCCGTACGAGTCGGCCAACGCCCGTGCCATGGGCAGGAGTCCCTCCAGCAGATGCCCGGGGTCCAGACCCCGCGCCCCCGTCCGCACCGGTTCCCGGGACACCAGCGGCGCCGACGGCTCGCGGCCCGGCACGCCGACGACGGCCCGCAACCCGGAGCCGCCCGAGTCGACGGCGAGGAACCCCGCGCCGGGGGCTCCACCGCCGTCCTGGCCGGTCACGGCAGACGCCAGTCCACCGGCTGTCCCCCCTGCTGGATCAGCAGGTCGTTGGCCCGGCTGAACGGGCGGGAGCCGAAGAAGCCGCGGTCCGCCGACATGGGCGAGGGGTGCGCGGACTCCACCGCCGGCAACTGGCCCAGCAGCGGGCGGAGATTGCGGGCGTCGCGGCCCCACAGGATGGACACCAGCGGCTTGCCGCGGTCGGCCAGCGCCCGGATGGCCTGCTCGGTGACCTCCTCCCAGCCCTTGCCGCGGTGCGCGGCCGGGCTGCGCGGAGCCGTGGTGAGCGCCCTGTTGAGCAACAGGACGCCCTGCTGGGTCCACGGGGTGAGGTCACCGTTGGACGGCTGGGGCAGGCCCAGGTCGGTGGTCAGCTCCCGGTAGATGTTGATCAGGCTGCCGGGCAGCGGCCGCACCTCGGGCGCGACCGAGAACGACAGCCCCACCGCGTGCCCCGGGGTCGGGTAAGGGTCCTGGCCGACGATCAGGACGCGAACGTCGTCGAAGGGTTGCTGGAAGGCCCGCAGAACGTTCGGGCCGGCCGGGAGGTAGGTGCGTCCCGCGGCGATCTCCGCGCGCAGGAAGTCGCCCATCGCGGCGATCCTCCCGGCCACTGGTTCCAGGGCTTTCGCCCAGCCCGGTTCGACGATCTCATGCAAGGGTCGTGGTGCCACGGCGTCAGCCTACTGCCGTACACGGGTCGGCGATCAAGCCGTGGCCACCGCGGTCACGGGACGACCGAGGACGACCGGACCCTCGCCCCGGACGACGCAAACCCCCCTCCTTGCGGGAACCTGCCCTCAGGCGACGACCGCGGCCCGTACGCACAGCACGTCCGGCAGATGGGAGGCCAGCTGGCGCCAGCTGTCGCCGTCGTCGGCCGAGGCGAACACCTCGCCGTTGCGGTTGCCGAAGTACACGCCGGCCGGGTCCGCGTCGTCCGTGCAGAGCGCGTCGCGCAGCACCGTGCCGTAGTGGTCCTCCGGCGGCAGCCCCGCCGACAGCGGATCCCAGGTCCTGCCCGCGTCGGCCGTGCGGAAGACCCGGCAGCGGTGCTGGGCGGGCACCCGGTCCGCGTCCGCGTTGATCGGGAAGACGTACGCCGTCTCCGCGCGGTGCGGATGGGCGGCCACCGCGAAACCGAACGTGGACGGCAGCCCCGCGCCGATGTCGGTCCAGTGCGCCCCCGCGTCGTCGCTCCGGTACACCCCCCAGTGGTTCTGCAGATAGAGGCGGTCCGGACTCCCCGCGTCCTGCGCGATCTTGTGCACGCACTGACCGAACTCCGGGTCGGGATCGGGCAGGAACACCGCGGAGACACCGGAGTTGGACGGCGTCCAGCTCGCACCGCCGTCGCTGGTGCGGAACACGCCGGCCGTCGAGACGGCGACCGTCACCGCCTTCGGGTCGCGCCGGTCGGTGACGACGGTGTGCAGGCCCTCACCACCGCCGCCCGGCACCCACTTGTCGCGCGTCGGGTGCTCCCACAGCGGCCGGACCAGCGTGAAGCTCTCCCCGCGGTCCTCCGACCGGTACAGCGCGGCCGGTTCGGTGCCCGCGTACACCACCCCCGGCTCGGCCGCCGCCGGATGGAGCTGCCAGACCCGCTCCAGCGAGGCACCGGTGTCCTTCGGGAACTTCACGGCGGGCCGGGCCGGTTCGCTCCAGGTGCGGCCCAGGTCGTCGGAGTGGAACACCGAGGGCCCCCAGTGCGCGCTGTCGCCGCCCGCCAGCAACCGGGGCCGCTCGCCCCGGGTGTCGATGGCGACCGAGTAGATGGCCTGCGCGTTGAAGTAGGGACTCTCGTCGAACTCCCAGGCGCCACCTCGCCGCCTCCCGAGAAACAGACCCTTCCGGGTTCCCACGGCGAGCAGTACCTCGGTCATGCCGACCACCTCCATGACGCCTTTGTCACACCCGTTTTCAGACACCGGCCAGTCTGCACCCCACCACTGACAGTCACCCCTGGGACTGCGTCGTCGCAGGTCGGAGCCGTCGTGTCGGTCGGTCGAACAAGGCGGCGGAATGCGTTCCGGCAGACGCCTGCGCGAGCGGGGCCGGTCGTGCGACCGTCGACATGGAGTCCGCCGTGAGCAACGGGGCGGCGGCTCCCGTATGGGAGGGCGGTACGGGGCTGTCCGTACGCGCGTGAGGAGGATGCCGTTGAAGGCGTTCCGTGGTCCGAAGGTCTGGCTGTGGCGCTGGCGGCGCAACCCGCTGAAGCGTCGCGCCGACACGATGGAGGCCTGGGTGCTGCTCGGCACCTGGCTGCTCACCCTGCTGGCCGGGGTGCTCGCCGGGCTCGCGGCGGCCCGGTCGGTCGAGGACGGCCTGGCCCGTGAGCGCGTCGAATGGCACCCGGTCGTGGCCCGCGTCCTCGACAAGGCCCCCGGGTCGGCGCGATCGAAGTCCCACTCCTCCGACGGAGAACGGGTCTGGACGAGAGTGGGCTGGACCGTCGCCGACGGCTCCGCGCACACCGGCCAGGCGCGGGTCGCGGCCGGCAGCAAGGTCGGCACCCCGATCACCGTCTGGACGGATCCCCAGGGGCACCTCGTCACCCGGCCCGCCACCGCCTCCGAGGCCCACTTCCGCGCCACGCTGATCGGTGGACTGGCCGGGCTGAGCGCGGCCGCCGTGCCGCTCGTCACCGGGCTCGTCGCGCGTGGCCGCCTGGAGCGGCGGCGGATGGACCGCTGGGACGCGGAATGGGCACGGCTCGGACCGCAGTGGGGCCGGACGACCGGCTGACGCCCGCGCCTTGCGCGGCACGGCCGCCGGTCACCGGCTCGCTGGCGGCCGACGGCACGGCAGCCGGTCACCGGCGGCGCGTGACGGCGCGGCCTCCGGTCACTGACTCGCCAGCGCCTGGCGGCAGTCGGAGAGCAGCCGCTCGTCCTGGGCGATGTCGTGGCTGCCGAACCCGCCCGGTCGTGCCGTGTGCCGCCGGGCGGTGGCGAGTTCGGCCGTCATCAGATCGCGCAGCGGGGCGGCCGCCGGGCCCGTCGCGGCCAGACACCCGGCGATCGCGCCCCGTGTGCAGGGGTTCTCCGACCAGGCGGTCCGGAACACCGGCAGGACGGGCTCCGGATCCCCGCCGATCCGCCACAACGCCTCGGCCGCCGCCGTCCGTTCCCCCATCCGGCCGGATCCGGCCAGCCGGTGCAGCGCGGGCAGCGCGTCGCGGGCGGCCGGCCCCAGCCGCCCCAACTGCCCGGCCGCCGTCCGCGCGCTGCGGCTGCGACCGGAATCGGGCGGCGACCGTGTGCGATCCGTCGGCGGTCACCGGCCGCGGCCACCCGCACGGGGGTCAGTTCCGGTCAGGCAGTGCCCGCTCCAGGATCGCGTCGAACGCGGCGCCGGCGGGCAGGGTGCCGAACGCGTGCCCCCAGTCGCCGCCGAGCCGGGTCGCGCAGAAGGCGTCCGCGACGGCGGCCGGGGCGTACCGGACCAGCAGCGAGGCCTGGAGCGCCAGCGCCATCCGTTCGACCACCCGGCGCGCCCCCACCTGATCGGTCCCGGCCAGTTCGTTCTTCAGCCGGGTCACGGCGGCGTCCAGCCGGGTGTCCGCTCCGCGGGCGTGCGCGAGTTCGCCGAACAGGACGTCGGCGGCCCCGGGTTCGCGGGACAGCGCCCGCAGCACGTCGAGCGCGTTGACGTTCCCCGAGCCCTCCCAGATCGACAGCAGCGGGGCCTCGCGGTAGTGCCGGGGCATGCCGGAATCCTCGACGTAGCCGTTGCCGCCCAGGCACTCCAGCGCCTCCGCGGTGAAGGCCGGGCCGCGCTTGGTGACCCAGTACTTGCCGACGGCGGTCGCGATCCGCCTGAAGGTCCGCTCCTGCTCGTCCCCGCGCACCGCGCGGTCGGCGGCCCCGGCCAGCCGCAGCGTCAGCGTGGTCGCTGCCTCCGACTCCAGGGCCAGGTCGGCCAGGACATTGCGCATCAGCGGCTGGTCGACGAGCCGCGCGCCGAACGCGCTGCGGTGGCGCACATGATGACCGGCCTCGACGAGCGTCTTGCGCATCAGGGTCGCCGAGTTCATCACACAGTCCAGCCGGGTGCAGTTGACCATCTCGATGATGGTCTTCACCCCTCGCCCCTCGGGCCCGACCAGCCAGGCCACGGTCCCGTCGAACTCCGGCTCGGAGGACGCGTTGGAGCGGTTGCCGAGCTTGTCCTTCAGCCGCTGGATGCGGAACGCGTTGCGGCTGCCGTCCGGCAGCACGCGCGGGACCAGGAAGCACGACAGGCCGCCCGGTGCCTGGGCCAGCACCAGGAAGACGTCGCACATCGGCGCCGAGGTGAACCACTTGTGCCCGCGCAGGGTGTACACGCCCGGCTCGGCGGTGGGGGTGGCGGCCGTCGTGTTCGTCCGTACGTCCGAACCGCCCTGTTTCTCGGTCATGCCCATCCCGGCGAGCAGTCCCGGCTTCTCGGTCGGCACGCGCAGCCCCGGCGCGTACTCCCGGCTGGTCAGCAGCGGTTCGTACACCTTGGCCAGCTCGGGCTGGGCGCGCAGCGCGGGAACGGCGGCGTACGTCATCGACGTGGGGCAGCCGTGGCCGGACTCGGTGTGCCCCCACACCAGCCCACCCGCGGTCCGCGCGACGTGTGCCCCCGCCCGGTCGTCCGCCCAGGCGGCCCCCGCCAGTCCTTCCGCCACCGCCACCCGCATCAGGTGGTGCCAGCTGGGGTGGAAGTCGACCTCGTCGACCCGGTTGCCGTACCGGTCGTGGCTGCGCAGCTCCGGCTCGTGCCGGTTGGCCAGCTCACCCCACTCCTGCGCCGCCGCGCTGCCGGCCCGCACCCCGAGCCGCCGGATCCCCTCCTCTGCCCACTCCGCCCCCTCCCGGCGCAGCCCCTCGATCAGCACCGGGTCGTCGGAGGCGTCGTACGGGGCGAGCGGCGGCGCCTGGTTGGTGACGTCGTGAGTGGCGTACTGCGGTTGCGGAAGCGCGACGGTCGAGTCCATGGCTCTATGTTGCGATAATTCTGCGACCGCAGCAATAGTGCAACAATCCTCCGCACGTACAGTACGTGAGCATGCGCATGAACGACGTGTCCGCCGAGCCCGCCGACGTCGGACTGCGGCCCCTGTCGGCTCGGTCGGTCGTGCTGAGCCTGCTGCTGGGCACGCATCCGCCGGAGCTGCCGGTGAAGGACCTGATCCGGTTCGTCGAGCCTTTCGGGGTCGGCGGCTCCACGCTCCGGGCCGCGCTCAGCCGTATGACGGCGGCCGGCGACCTGCGCCGCGGCGACGACGCCGTCTACGGCCTCAGCGACCGGCTGCTGGCCCGCCAGCGCCGCCAGGACGAGGCGGTACGGCCCCGCACGCGCGCGTGGCGCGGCGACTGGGAGATGCTGGTCGTCACGGCCACGGGCCGCGACCCCGCCGCACGAGCCGACCTGCGCTCCCGGCTGGCCTCCCTCCGCCTGGCCGAACTCCGCGAGGGCGTCTGGCTCCGCCCGGCGAACCTGGTGAGGCCCCTGCCCGCCGACCTCGCCGACACCGTGCAGTCCTACACGGCCCGCCCCGACCTGCCCGCAGTCGAACTGGCCGCCGGCCTCTGGCCGTTGACCGCCTGGGCCGGCACCGCCCGCGCGCTCCTCGCCCGAGCGTCCGCGTCCCGCCTCCCGGCCGACCGCTTCACGGTCTTCGCGGCGGCGGTACGCCACTTGCTGACCGACCCGGTCCTGCCCCCGGAACTCCTGCCCGCCGACTGGCCGGGCGACGAACTGCGCGCCGCGTACACGGGGTACCGGGCGGAACTGAGAGGGCCGACGGGGGGCACGGCGGCCTGACGGTTCTCCGGCTCTTGCGAGGGCCCCCGGCGCGGGCGCGCCGGGGGTGTGTGACGGGGTGCGGTCAGGTGGTGCAGCTGGTCGCCGCCGACGAGTCGGCCCTCGCCCCTGTCGTCTCGGAGACGCACCTGGGGCCGTCGGCGGCGGCCGGTCGCCGATGAGAAGGCCGGCTGCCGAGGCGTGCGGATCAGCCGCTTCGACAGCGACGGCGGACTCGTCGAACGGTGGGGCGGCGGTGACGAACTCGGCATGGTCCGGCAGCCCGGCCTCGTCGAGGTGCGAAGCCGCCCGCCCCACCGCCCCGGCTCACTTGTAAGTGATGTCCGAACTCGCGTACTTGCAGTACGTCCCGTCCGGCCCGCTCCCGTTCGTCGGCGGTTCGGCGCCCGTGTTGTTGCCGATGTACTTCTGGCAGGGCACGATCTTCTTGCTGCTGTCCCCGACGATCGTGATGTTCTTCAGCGTCGCGCTGTCACCGTAGTTGGTGTTGATCCCGACCAGCGCACTGCCCTTGTACGTCGCCTCGATGGTGTTCAGGTTGATCGTGCGCTTGTACTGCGTGGAGCAGTTGCCGCACGAGCGGACCAGTTTGCCGAAGTTCTGCACCGCGAAGTTGGACACGTTCAGCGTCCCGGCACCGTTGAACTGGAACACCTTGTCGCTGGCTTCCTTCGCGCCGCCGCCCGAGACGGTGTACACGTTGGACGACGAGGAGCCGCGGAAGGTCGCCGCGTCCTCGCCGACGTCCTCCCACCACACGTTCTGCAGCGTGCAGCTGCCCTCGCAGTGGATGCCGTCCGCGGCGGGCGCGCCGATGATGACGTTCTTCAGGACGGTGCCGGCCGCCAGATCGAGGATCGGGTCCTGGCTCTCGCTCTGCCCGCCGGTGCCCAGGTCGCCGCTGCCGTACAGGCGCAGCATCCCGTAGTCCTTCGTCCCCGACAGCTTGATCGTCGCGGTGACGGCCTGGCTGCCGCTCGCGGTCGGCCAGGTGGCCGCTTCCGCCGAGGCTCCATCAGTCATGATCATGCCAATCGAGAGTCCCAGGGCGGCCAGCGCGCCCAGCAGTGCGCGCGCACTGTTCGGTGCTCGTGAAGTCATGTCCCGTATGCCTTCTTTCGAGTGGGGGGCCTGCCTGCGATCCAACAGGGTTGTTCATGTATCTGATGTGCGTTCAGTGTGTGGATCGCCGCGTTCGTGCACCTGCGCGAACGGCGGCCTGTCGGTGCCCGCCGGTCAGGGTGCTGAACGGAACGTAGAATGAAAGCGCTTTCTGGTCAACGCCTCGCGCAGCATCCGTTCCGGCCGTCCCGTGTCCTGCGAAGGTGACGTGGGAGCGCTTCCGTGAGCGGCCGTGTTCATGTCACCATGCCGGGAGTTCCCCGCACGACGCCGCACCGGGCCGCGATCAGAAAGGGACAACGACGTGCCCCCCACCCGTCCCCACCGTCGACGCACCGCGCACCGGGCCGCTCTCGGTTCGCCTCGTCCCGCTGGGGGTGCCGCTGCCGCCGCTCGCGGCGACGGCCGTCTCGGCGCCCGCCGTCCCGGCCCGCCCCGCCGCCGTCCCCGCGGCGACGCTCACCGAGGTGACCGGCTTCGGGGGCAACCCCGGCGGCCCGCAGATGCCCCGGCCGGTGCCTGCGGGGTGACGTCCACCACCACCGCCTGGAACACCGCCCTCACCGAATCCGTGACCCTCACCGACACCGGCACGACGACCATCGGCGGCTGACGGCTCGGCTTCACCCCGACCTCGGCCGGACCGTCACCCACGGCTGGAACGCCACGTACAGCCCCGTGTCCGGCGCGGTGGCGGCGGCCGACGTGTCGTACAACGCCACCATCGCGCCGAGCGCGAGCGTGAGCATCGGCCACCAGGCAGTCCACACCGGCGACAGCGCGGCCCCCACCGCGTACTCGCTCAACGGCACCCCCGCACGGTCAGCCGACGACGGCACCGCCGCCGTCCCCTCGCCCGGAAGGTCCCCGTGAAGCCGCAACCCAGCAGAACGCCGCTCGCCGCCCTGCTCAGCACCTGTGTCCTCGCCCTCGTCCTGGTGGTGACCGCCACGGCCGTCACCGCGCTGGTGCGCGGTCCGCGCCCGGTCGCCTCGGCCGCCCGCCAGGGCAGTCACTGGGTGACCACCTGGACCGGGATGCCGCAGCTCACCGAGGCCGGCAACCTGCCGCCCGCGCCCTTCACGGGGGAGAAGTCCGTCCTGGCCGACACCACCCTGCGCCAGACCGTCCGCGTGACCGTCGGCGCCCACCGGCTCCGGTTGCGCTTCTCCAACGCCTACGGGGACACCGCGCTGCCGCTGACCTCGGTGACCGTGGCGCTGCCGGCGGGCGGCCGGGCGGGGGTCTCCGCGATCGTTGCGGGCAGCCTGCACCGGGTGACGTTCTCCGGGCGTGCCGCGACCGTCGTACCCGTCGGGGCCCAGGTCGTCTCCGATCCCGTCGGCCTCGAACTGGCACCGGGGGCCGAGCTCACGGTCACGGCGTACACCGCGCAGGGCCAGCCCGATCTGGCGCTCACCTCGCACCCGGGTTCGCGCACCACGTCGTACCTCCTCGGCGGCGACCACACGCGGGACCCGGATCTGACGGGCGCGACCGCGGTCGACCACTGGTACCTGCTGAGCGACGTCGAGGTCCTGGCGCCCGCCGCGACCCGGGCCGTGGCCGTTCTCGGCGACTCCCTCACCGACGGCCGGGGGTCCACGACCAACGGCAACGACCGCTGGCCGGACCAGTTCTTCGACCGTCTGCGGTCCGGGGCCGGTACCTCGGGCATCGCCGTGCTCAACCAGGCGGCCGGCGGCAACCGGGTCCTCGCCGACGGCCTCGGCCCCAATGTCCTGGCCCGACTCGACCGGGACGTCCTCTCCCGCAGCGGGGTCTCCTGGCTGATCGTCTTCGAGGGCGTCAACGACATCGGCACCGCCGCCGCCACCCCGCAGGCCCAGCAGGCCGTCGCCGACGACCTCGTCGCCGCCTACCGGCAGATCGTCGTCCGCGCCCACGCCCAGGGCATCCGGGTCTACGGCGCCACCCTGCTGCCCTTCGGCGGCAACGCCTACGACGACGGGGCCGGAGTGCGCGAGGCGGCCCGCCGGCGCGTCAACGCGTGGATCCGGGGGCACGGGCACTTCGACGCGGTGATCGACTTCGACCGGGTGGTACGGGACCCGGCCGATCCGAGCCGCCTGCGGGCCGACCTCCAGGTGGGGGACTGGCTGCACCTCAACCCGACCGGGTACGGGGCACTGGCGGCAGCGGTGCCCGCTGGGCTGTTCCGCACGCCCCGGTGACCACGGAGTCCCTGCCGGCGCCGGACAGGGGCTTGCCGGCAGCCCCGGGCTACGGCCCGGCGACCGCGACGCCGAGTTCGGTCGCCGCGCGCACGGCGAACCAGACCTCGGTGAAGGCGGCGGTCGTCGACAGATCCCGGCCGGTCACCTCGCCGAACCGGCGCAGCCGGTAGGCGAGGGTGTTCGGGTGGACGTGGAGGGCCGCGGCGGCGTCCTCGGTGCGGCGGTCGCGCTCCATCCAGGTGCGCACGGAGACCAGCAGCTGTGACCCGTGCGCCTCGTCGTAGCGCAGGGCCTCGCCGAGGACCTGCTCGACGAGTGCCGCCAGCAGCCGGCGGTCCTCGGGCAGCCAGCGCCCGGTGGCGTCCTCGCCGTAGTGGAGGAGCGGCTTGCCCGCCTCCTCGGCGCGTCCGGCCGCCCATTCCGCCTCCTGCTGGGCGACCCGCAGGGGCTCGCCGACGGTGAAGGGGCGGCTCACCCCGCACACCGCGCCGGGCAGCCCGGCCAGGGCCTCGGTGAAGCCGGGTTCGGCCAGGACCAGCCGGTCCTCACCGCGGCGCAGGGTCAGGTGCGGATGGTCCGACAGGGCGCCGTCCAACTGCTCGTCCTGGGCGCGCCGGAGCACCGCGAGGACCACGGGCCGCCGCGTGTCCAGGCCGTGGTGGGCCAGCCGGCGCTGGGCGCCGGCCGGGTCGAGGGTGTCCTGGAGCAGCTCGGCGAGGGTCTCCGCCCCCTCCCGCCGCAGCACTTCGCGTTCCTGGCGGACCATCGCGAGCCGCAGGGCGGCGACGGTGGCCAAGTGCTGGACGACGGCCAGCCCGGCCGGACGGGCGCCGGCCTGTTCCAGCGCGACCAGGTAGCCGGCCGCGCCACCCGGGCCGAGGACCGGGAGCACGAAGCCGCCGGGCACGGTCGGCGGGGCGTCCGGGTCCGCCGGCAGCACCGAGAGGTCCTCGGGCGCCGCGACGCCGGGCAGCAGCGGGCGCCCCTGGGGGGTGCACAGGAAGAGGCGGTAGCCGCTGAGCTGCTCCAGGCGGTCGAAGAGCGCGGGGATGTCGAGGTTCTCCTCGGCCATCCAGCGCAGTGCGCCGAAGACCTGGAGCTGGGCGCCGAGCCGCTCGGCGGACTTCTCGCTGACCGCCGCGGCGACCTCCTGCGCGATGGTGACGAAGGGAACGGTGAGCGGCACCTCCAGCACGGGGAAGCCGCGTTCCTCGGCCGCGGCGAGGAACGCCCGCCGCAGCGGCGGGGTGCGCAACTGGGTGCTGAGGACCAGCGCCGCGACGCCCGCGTCGTCGAGCCGCTCCAGATAGCGCCGCTGGGCCTCGCCGGCGCGCGGCACGGCGAGGCCCACGGTCATGAGGACCTCCGAACCCTGGAGCCAGGGCGTGGGGTCCTCCAGTTCGCTGACGTGCGCCCAGGAGACCGTGCGGCCCAGGCCGCCGCCGCCCGCGAGCAGGCGTATCTGGAGCGCCGGGAACGACAGCAGGTCGCCCACGGTGAGAACGGAACGCGGCGTGGCTTTGTGGTCGGACACAAGTCAACTGTAGTTCTTCGTGTCGTCAACAATTGACCCTGCTGTTGGGCCGTCCGCACACTGAGTCATCCCCGGTGACCGGAACCACTCACTCCGCCCCGGGGGCCGCCCATCCGGCGTGCACGTACAGACTTGACAGGAAGGTGCCCGATGACGACCCAGCCCCGTGGACCCGTGGACTCATCCCGCGTCCCCCGCTACGCGGGACCGGCGACCTTCGCCCGGCTGCCGCGGCTGGACGAGGTGCCCCGCGCGGACATCGCCGTCGTCGGCGTCCCCTTCGACACCGGGGTCTCCTACCGGCCCGGCGCCCGGTTCGCCCCGGCCGCGGTGCGCGAGGCCTCCCGGCTGCTGCGCCCGTACCACCCGGCGCTCGACGTGTCGCCGTTCGCGACGGTGCAGGTCGCCGACGCCGGTGACATCCCGGTGAACCCCTTCGACATCAACGAGGCGATCGAGACCGTCGAGCACGAGGCATCCCGCCTCCAGTCCGACGGCACGAAACTGGTCACCATCGGCGGCGACCACACCATCGCGCTGCCGCTGCTGCGCGCGGTCGCGCGGCGGCACGGACCGGTCGCCGTCCTGCACTTCGACGCGCACCTCGACACCTGGGACACCTACTTCGGCGCCGAGTACACCCACGGCACCCCCTTCCGCCGCGCCGTCGAGGAGGGCATCGTCGACACCGAGGCGCTCAGCCACGTCGGCACCCGCGGCCCGCTGTACGGCAAGCGGGACCTGGAGGAGGACCGCCGCCTCGGCTTCGGCATCGTCACCTCCTCCGACGTGCTGCGCCGCGGCGTCGACGAGACGGTGGACGCACTGCGGCAGCGCATCGGCGACCGGCCGCTGTACGTGTCCGTCGACATCGACGTCCTCGACCCCGCGCACGCCCCCGGCACCGGTACCCCCGAGGCCGGCGGCATGACCTCGCGCGAGCTGCTGGAGATCCTGCGCGGCCTCGCCGGACTCAACCTGGTCGGCGCCGACGTCGTCGAGGTCGCCCCCGCCTACGACCACGCCGACATCACCTCCGTCGCGGCGTCCCATGTCGCCTACGACCTGATCAGCCTGTTCACCCTGGACTCCACCGGCCCTCGCGAGGAGCAGACATGACCACCAGCCCCCCGTCGGAGCAGCACGACGCTCCGGCGCTGACCGAGATCGAGACGTACGGGGTGGAGCGCATCCCGGACGCCGACCGCACCGCCCGGCCGCTGGACCTTTTCCGGGTCGCCTTCGGCGGCGCGAACACCTTCGCCACCTGTGTCCTCGGCGCCTTCCCGATCCTGTTCGGGCTCTCCTTCTGGCAGGGCCTCGCGGCCACCGGCCTCGGACTCGCCGTCGGCGCGCTGATCCTCGCCCCGCTGGCCGTGTTCGGGCCGCTGAACGGCACCAACAACTCGGTGTCCTCCTCCGCGCACCTGGGTGTGCACGGCCGGGTCGTCGGCTCCTTCCTCTCCCTGCTGACCGCGGTCGCCTTCTTCTCCATCTCCGTGTGGTCCTCCGGTGACGCCCTGGTCGGCGGCGCGCACCGGATGTTCCACCTGCCGACCAACGAGGGCGTCTACGCGCTCGCCTACGGGCTGTTCGCCGCGCTGGTGCTGACGGTGTGCATCTACGGCTTCCGCTTCATGCTCTTCGTGAACAAGATCGCGGTCGCCGCCGCCTCCCTGCTCTTCGCCCTCGGCCTCCTCGCCTTCGGGGGCGACTTCGACCCCGGCTACCAGGGCAGCTTCCACTCGCTGAGCACCCCCGGCTTCTGGCCGGCCTTCATCGGCTCCGCGCTGATCGTGCTGTCCAACCCCGTCTCGTTCGGAGCCTTCCTCGGCGACTGGGCCCGCTACATCCCCGCCGACACCCCGCGCCGCCGGGTCATGGGCGCGGCCTTCCTCTCCCAGGTCGCGACGATCCTGCCGTTCTTCTTCGGCCTGGCGACCGCCTCGATCATCGCCGCGAAGGCGGGGAACTTCCTCGACCCGAGCGCCCCGGACTACGTCGGCGGCCTGCTGGCCGTCTCGCCCTCCTGGTACTTCCTGCCCGTCTGCCTGCTCGCGCTGATCGGCGGCATGTCCACGGGCACCACCTCGCTCTACGGCACCGGCCTCGACTTCGCCAGCGTCTTCCCCCGGTTCAGCCGGGTGCAGGCCACCGTGTTCATCGGCGTCCTGTCGATCTCCTTCATCTTCGTCGGCCGCTTCGCCGCCAACCTGACCCAGTCCATCTCCACCTTCGCGACGCTGATCATCGTGTGCACCGCGCCGTGGATGGTCATCATGACCCTGGGCTTCCTCACCCGCCGCGGCTGGTACGATCCCGACTCGTTGCAGGTCTTCAACCGCCGTCAGCGGGGCGGACGTTACTGGTTCACGCACGGCTGGAACTGGCGCGGCATGGGCGCCTGGCTGGCCTCCGCCCTGCTCGCGGTCCAGTTCGTCAACCTCCCCGGTCAGTTCGTCGGCGCCCTGGGTGACCTCGCGGGCGGCGTGGACATCTCGCTGCCCGTCGGACTGGGCCTGGCCGCGGTCGTCTACCTCGCGCTGCTGTGGTTCTTCCCCGAACCCCGCGCCGTCTTCGGCCCCGAGGGCCCGCGGCTGGTGCGCGCCGTCGACACCCCGGTGGCCCCGATCACCGCCGCCGACGGCGCCCCCGTGGCCACCCCCGAGCCCGCGGAGGTGTGAGGGGGATGCGCCTGATCGACCTGTCCGTGCCGCTGCGCACCGGGATGCCGGTCTACCCCGGCGATCCGCAGGTGGACATCCGGCCCGCGCTGACCGCGGCCCAGGACGGTGTCAACGTCCTTCAGGTGCACATGGGTTCGCAGTCCGGCACGCACGTGGACGCCCCCTCCCACATCGAGGACGGCCTGCCCACGCTGGACCAGCTGCCGCTGGACCGTTTCGACGGCCCCGCCCACGTCGTCGACGCCCGGGGTCTGGCGCCCCGGGCGGCCGTCGGAGCGGACCTGCTCGCCCGGGTCCCGGCCGGCCGGATCGTGCTGATCGCCACCGGCTGGTCCGCGCACTGGGGCACCGACGCCTACCACGACCACCCCCATCTGACGCAGGAGGCGGCCGCTCTCCTCGTCGCCCGGGGCGTGTACACCGTCGGCATCGACGCCCTGAGCGTCGACCCGACCCCCGGCGAGACCCTTCCCGCCCACCGCATCCTGTGCGGCGCCGACGCCGTCATCGCCGAGAACCTCACCAACCTCGCCGAGGTCCTCGACGCCCAGCACAGCGGCCACGACGTCCACGTCAGCCTCTTCCCCCTGCACCTGCCCGGCGCGGACGGCGCACCCGTCCGCGCCGTGGCCCGGATCTCGGAGCCGCGCCCATGACGAACGACCACGACACCGTCCTCGCCGCGGCGGACGCCCTGATCGCCGCCTTCGCCGAGGGCCGCACCGACGACTACTTCGACGCCTTCGCGGCCGACGCGACATTCGTCTTCCACACCACCGACCGGCGGCTGGACTCCACCCAGGAGTACCGGGCCCTGTGGCAGAAGTGGAGCGACGAGGACGACTTCCGCGTCCGGTCCTGCGACTCGAACGACCGCCGCCTCCAACTCCTCGGCGACACGGCTGTGTTCACCCACTCGGTGACCACCCGCGTCGCCACCACGGCCGGCGAGGAGGTGCTGCACGAGCGCGAGACCATCGTCTTCCACCGTGTCGGCGACGGGGACTGGCGGGCGGTTCACGAGCATCTGTCCGCCGCCCCGTCCACCGCGGCCGGATCCTCTTGACGACAACCCCGGCCAAGCCTTGACGACAGGCCCTAGGCGGAGCCGGCTCCGGTGGGAACCGTCCCCGGGGCCGGATCGGTCCTCGACGGCAGGTGGTTGAAGAGCAGGTTCAGCACGATCGCGGTCAGGCAGCCCGCGCTGATGCCGCTGTTCATCACCGTCTGGAACCAGTCCGGGAACTTCGCGTAGACCGTCGGCACGCCCACCGGCAGTACACCGACCGCCACCGAGACGGCCACCACCGTCAGGTTGTTGTTGCCCCTGAAGTCGACGGCCGCCAGGGTGCGCAGACCGCTCGCCGCGACCGTGCCGAACATCACCAGCCCCGCGCCGCCCAGTACCGGAGCCGGAATCGCTGCGACCACCGCACCCAGCTTGGGCAGCAGACCGAGCAGCACCAGGATGCCGCCGGCCGTCGCGACCACCCACCGGCTGCGCACCCGGGTCATGCCGACCAGGCCCACGTTCTGCGCGTAGGCCGTGTACGGGAAGGTGTTGAAGACACCGCCGAGGACGGTCGAGAGGCCGTCGGCGCGCAGCCCGTCGGCGAGGGAGCGCGGCTCGACCTCGCGGCCGGTCAGTTCGCCGACCGCGAGCAGGTCACCGGTCGTCTCGGTCATCGTGACCAGGGCCACCACCAGCATCGAGACGATCGCCGACGCCTTGAACGTCGGCGCCCCGAAGTGGAACGGCGTGCTGATGCCCAGCCAGTCGGCGTCCCCGACCCCGCCGAAGTCGGTGAACCCGAAGGGCACCGCCACCGCGAGGCCCACCGCGATCCCGATCAGGACCGCGATCCGGGCGAGCTGGGCCGGCGCGAACCGCTGCACGCCGATCACCACCGCGAGCACGAAGGCCGCGAGCGCCAGGTTCTTCGGCTCCCCGAAGTCCTTCGCGCCCGCGCCGCCCGCCGCCCAGTTGCCTGCCACCGGCAGCAGCGAGACCCCGATGATCAGGATCACCGTGCCGGTGACCAGAGGCGGGAAGAAGCGCAGCAGCCGGCCGAAGACGGGCGCGAGCAGCATGATCGCCAGGCCCGCCACGATCACCGAGCCGTAGATCGCGGGGAGTCCGCCGCCCGTCGTACCGATGAGGACCATCGGCGAGACCGCGGCGAACGTGCAGCCCTGCATGATCGGCAGGCGGACGCCGAAGCGCCAGAAGCCGACGCACTGGATGAGGGTGGCGATGCCGCACACCAGCAGGTCAGCGGTGATCAGATACGCCAGGTCGGCGGGCGACAGCTTCATCGCGCCGCCCACGATCAGCGGCACGGCGACCGCGCCCGCGTACATCGCGAGCACATGCTGAAGGCCGAACGTGGTCAACTGCCGTACGGGTGGGACCTCGTCGACGGGATGGACGGAGGCACTGGTGGGGGCCACGGGGACTCCAGGGCGGGACGACATCCGGACAGCACGAGACGGTAAGCGGCTTGAACAGTTTGTTGATTTCCGACTCGTTGCCGATACGTGTCATGCCCACCTGATCGCGTGCGACTCCGCTACGACCCCGAGCGCGCCGCCGCCAGCAGGGAGTTCCAGTCGGCCAGCTTGACCACGCTCCGGCCGAGCCGGGCGCCGAGCGCCGCCTCGGCCCGCTCGATCGCCTGCCATCCCGTCCACTCGACCGGCTCGACGCCCGCCGAACGCAGCGCGGCGACCGGGTCCTCGGGCACCTCCTTGCGCAGCAGTGCGGGCGCGTCCGCCAGGAGGGAGGCCACCGTCTCCTTGGCGTCGGGCCGGTTGGTGCCGATGACGCCGGTCGGTCCCCGCTTGATCCAGCCGGCCACGTAGTCGCCGGGTGCGCCGAAGCAGCTGTGCAGGACCCGGCCCGCCTCGTGGGGTACGGTGCCGCTCTCCTCGTCGAACGGGAGTCCGTCCAGCGGCACTCCGCGGTAGCCGACGGACCGCAGTACCAGCTGCGCCTCGACCGTCTCGTACCGCCCGGTGCCGCGCACCCCGCCGTGCCCGTCCGGCGCGGTGCGCTCGAAGAGCACCGCGCCGACCCGTCCGCCCTCGGCGAGCAGTTCGACCGGGCGCAGGAAGAAGCGCAGCCGGATGCTGCGCTCCGCTCCCCGGCCGCCGGCGTCGTCCCAGCCGCGCAGCACCTCCACGTTGCGACGCTGGGCGGCGGGCAGCGCTGACGGGTCGGCGCAGGCCGGGTCGAGCGCCAACTCGGCCGGTTCCACCCGGACTTCGGTCGCCGGCAGCCCGGCCAGCTCGCGCAGCTCCTTGGTGGTGAACCGGGCCTGTGAGGGACCCCGCCTGCCCACCACGTGGACCTCTCTTATCCGGCTCGCCGCCAGCGCGCTCAGCGCCTGCTGCGGCATGTCGGTGGGGCTCAGCTCCGCCGCACCCCGGGCCAGCATCCGCGCCACGTCCACCGCGACGTTGCCGACCCCGATGACCACTGCCGAGCGGGCGTCGCGCACGAACCCGGCGTCGACCGCGTCGGGATGCGCGCTGTACCAGGACACGAACTCGGTGGCCGACCAGCTGCCCGGCAGCTCCTCGCCGGGAATCCCGAGCCGCCGGTCGGTGGCGGCGCCCACGCAGTACACCACCGCGTGGTACAGCTCCCGCAGCCGCTGCACCGGCACCCCGCCCGTGCCCCCGACCCTGACCCCGCCGAGGAACCGCACCCGCTCGTGCTCAAGGACGGTGCGCAGGTTTCCCTGTAGTGACTTGATCTTCTCGTGGTCGGGAGCGACGCCGTAGCGCACCAGCCCGTACGGGCACGGCAACCGGTCCAGGACGTCCACGAGGACCGTGGGGTCGAGCTGGACGAGGTTCTGGGCGGTGTAGCACCCGCTCGGCCCGGAGCCGACGACGGCGACACGCAACACGGGGGAACTCCTTGCCCGAGGGGCTGGTGGCTCCAGCATCCCACCGGCCCGGCCGCCTCGACAGGGCCGCTGGGGTGACGCGGACGTGCGCCCCTGGCTGCGCGGTGTGATCATAGAGTCACGCCATGTGTGTGTCAGAAGCGTCCCTCCGGCTCGCGCGCGGGCGCGTGACGCGGGCGTCCTGACGGCGGCGCGGATCGCGTCACGCCCCCGTCGGCTGACCGGTCAGGACTCCGGCACGGATCCGGGCTCGGTCCGGTCCCCGGTCGCGAAGAACCGGGACAGGTCCTGCCGCTCGGTCGCCGGCGCGGACTCCGGGGGAGTGCCCAGCTCCCAGTCGAGCCCGTAGCGCTCGAACAGCTCCGCCCGCAGCGCGGGGATCGGCATCGGCACCCCGGGCACCAGCGCCGCGTACACCGCCCCCATCAGCATGGCGCGCAGCATGGGGTAGTCCGCCTCGACCTGGTGCGAGCCGTACCGGGCGACGGTCTCGCCCAGCAGCTCCGCCAGCCGGCGCTGCTCGGGGCACTGCACGAAGCCCTCGGCCTGGAGCAGCCCCGCCATGTGCTGGCGCATCAGCACCGGCCGGTCGTGCGCGAGCCCCAGGATCGCGTCGATGGCCCGGGCCAGCCGCTCCCGCCCGTCCTCGGTGCGCGGCTCGTGCTCCAGCGCCTCCTCCAGCGTGCGGTGCATCAGCCGGTGCACGGCGGACTGGACCAGCTGGCGCTTGCCGGGGAAGTAGTACGACACCAGTCCGCGCGCCGACCCCGCCCGGTCCGCGATGGCGCCCAGCGTCGTCGCCTCGAAGCCGTGCTCGTCGACCAGCTCCACCGCGGCCTGCAGCAGTCGCTCGCGCGAACGCCTGCGCAATTCTTCATTGACCGAGGGGCTGCGCGGGGACATGCTGGAACTCCTGCGTTGACTGGCTGCCAGCCAACTATAATCGACGCGGTCGGCACCGCCCTGCGCGGGGCCGGTTCAGGGCTGCCGTCCGTCCGGGGCGACACGGGGGAGCGTCTCGGGCGGACGGCGCGGCAGGTCAGGCCTGGGTGGGCGTGGCCGGTCGGCGCGCCACGCCCACCAGGTCCAGAACCGTCAGCAGCGCGTCCGGCCGTTCGGCCGCCGGCAGGTGGTCCACGAAGTGCACCCGGCAGCCGAGCGCCGCCGCCCCGCCGTCGGCGGGCCTGCTGTCCCCGACCATCAGCGTCTGCGCCGGCGCGGCCCCGAGAGCCTCCAGGGCGACCGTGAAGAGCCGCGGATCCGGCTTCTGGACACCGTGTTCGTACGACAGGACGTAGGCGTCCACGTACGCGTCGAGTCCGTGCTCGCGGAAGACCGGGCGCAGATCCCAGCCGATGTTGCTGACCACACCGACCCCGATCCCCTGCTCGCGCAGCGCGCGCAGCACCCGGGCGGCGTCCGGGTACGGCGTCCAGGCCCGCGGGTCCATGTGCCGCTCGTACAGCGCGTCGTGCAGGGCGGGGTCCGGCAGCGCCACCCGCCGGGACAGGCCGGTGTACGCGGCCCGGTGCAGCTCCGCGCTCTCGTCGCGCACCGCCCACACGTCGGACAACTCCTCGGGCAGCGTGGCCGGGAAGGCCCCGCCGGGCTGTGCCCCGGCCGCCTCCAGCGCCTGCGCTTTCCGTGTCAACTCGGCTTCGGTGACCGGTACTTCGGCTTCGGCGAGCACCGCCCGCAGCCAGGATTCGGCGGACTCGATGCGAAAGAGGGTCCCGGAGAAGTCGAAGAGCACGGCAGTCATGTGCCGGACTCTACCGACGGCCGGGTGTGCCCGTGGACTACGGGTGAGGGTGTCCCCGGCCGTCGGGCTGCCACTCGTACGCCAGCACCGCCAGCGCCACCACCAGGGCCCCGAGCAGCCAGCCGCCGAACACGTCCGAGGGCCAGTGGACGCCGAGCCACACCCGGGTCAGGCCCACGCCCACGACCGAGACCCCGGCCGCGGCCAGGGCCGTACGCCATATCGCGCGGCGGGTGCCGCAGCGGTGCAGCAGCCACAGCAGCAGGCCGCAGACGACCGTGGCCGTCATGGTGTGCCCGGACGGGAAGGCGGCGTAGTGGGCGGAGTCGACCGGGTCGGGCCACACCGGGCGCGGGCGGCCGACGGCGGTCTTGAGGGACTGCTGGGCGAGCGTCCCGAGCGCGCAGGTCAGGGCCAGCCACAGGGCGGTCCGCCACGCCGAGTGCCGCCACACCAGCCACACCGCGACCGCCGCGCACAGCAGGCGCATGGTCAGCGGGTCCCAGACCCAGTCCGTCAGGACGCGCAGCACCTGTGTGGTGCCGTGGTCCGCCACGGCCCAGCGGTGGGTGGCGTCGGCGATGTCCTCGTCCACCGCGACCAGGGGAGGCCACTCGCCGGCGACGAGGGCGAGCAGCAGCGCCGAGGAGAGGGCGAGAACGGCGGTCGCGAGAAGGGGAGCGGAACGGTCACTGGGCGGGGGACGCATGGCGTGATCTTTGCCGAATCATTGCCCGCGGAGCAATTCCTCCGCCGGGTGCGGCCTCACCCGAGGGCTCGCAGGCTGGGTACCAGCGCCACCAGCACCGGGAGCACCGGGACCAGGGCGGCCGTCGCGGTCAGCCGCAGCCGGTGCCGGGCCGGGAGGCGGTCCGGGGCGGTGAGCAGCCGGTGGACCCGCTGCGGGACGTGGGCGTGCGGGGTCGGTCCGGGGCCGAACACCCCCCGGTCCTCGTTGAGTTCGACCAGGGCGAGCGCGGTGGTGAGGCGGCCGTGGCGCCGGGAGGCCACGTCGTCGGCGGCCAGTTCGACCAGCCGGTGCATCTCGTCGCGGAACGCGGCGAACACCGGGATCTGCGGGAACCCGCCTGCCAGCGCGCCCGAGCAGTGCAGCAGCCAGTCGTGGCGGGCCTGTGCGTGACCCTGCTCGTGAGCCAGGACCGCGTCCAGCTGACGACCTTTCAGGCGGCGCAACGCGGCCGTGGTGACGACGAGTTGGGGCGCCGCTCCGGGCAGCCACCAGGCATCCGGGCGGTCCCCCTCAAGGACGACGAGCCGGCCGTCGGCCGGTTCCTCGCCGGGCAACAGCGGTGCGCGGACGAGGAGTTCGGCCCGTTCGCGGCTGTGCCTGGACCTGGCCCGCGCGATCTCCCGCACCAGCATCGCCCCGCTCCACAGCCCGGCGCAGGCCAGGACCACCGCGGTCACGGCCGCCCACGGGCCCGTCGTACCGAGCGCGTAGGCGTCCACCACCCCGCTCGGGGCGGTCGCGAAAACGTGCCCCCGCACCGCCTGCCAGGCGGCCGCCGCGCTCAGCGTCATCGACAGCGCGCAGCACAGCAGGA
This sequence comes from Streptomyces sp. NPDC086519, assembly GCF_040686075.1. Lineage (NCBI taxonomy): Bacteria > Bacillati > Actinomycetota > Actinomycetes > Kitasatosporales > Streptomycetaceae > Streptomyces > Streptomyces sp. NPDC086519. Next base: position 90,418 of record NZ_JBFBJL010000009.1, on the reverse strand, counting down.
CGGCCGCCACCACGCACTGCCACACCCACAGCGCGACCACCGGTTCCCGGTCCGCCCAGTCGGCCCGGGCGAGCAACCGGGGGCCGGCCACGGCGGTCAGGGCGCCTAGCAGCAACAGTGCCACGGGGACCATCATGGCCAGCACCCTATGAGCGGGGAACCGCCCACGGGTACAGCCCGTTGCGCCAAAGTGACGCAGGCAACGTCTGCGGCGCGAGTGCTGTCACCTGCTCACAGCGCCAGCAGCATCGCCACCATGCCGATCCCCATCGACAGCCGGCACGCCCGCGCCAGTTCGGGCCGGTCGCCCCACCGGAGCGCGCCCGTTCCGGCGGTCACCGCGACCGGGACCAGCCGTGCGCCGGACAGCAGCACATAGCCGGTGAAGTAGAGCAGCAACGGCCCCGTCACCAGCGGGACTCCGGCGCCGCCGTGGTGGTGGGCGCCGGGGGCGGCCGCCATCGCCACCGCCATGTAGACCATCGCCGCCGCCCCCACCAGATGGTGCAGATGACGCGGACTGCTGCGGGCGCTCCACAGCGCGTGCAACGCGGCCGCGCCGAACACCGCAGCGTACAGCGGCCACGCCCACCCCGGCGGCGTGAACACCGACGCGGGCACCGCCATGACGGCCATGCCGAACCCCATCAGCGCCTCGCCTCCCGCGGCGCGCCGCTGCTCCTCGACCCTGCTGCGCATCCGCAGCAGGCAGTAGGCCCCGGTCGCCGCGCACAGCGCGACCAGCAGCCAGCCGGGCGAAGCCGGTCCGTGCACGGCGCACCTCCCCGCTCGACGTCGTGTCGAGGGATGCGATGCCCCGGCCGTACGGCGCGCACGCGAGCGCAAGGACGTACACGGGGAGCATTCGCCGGAGCACAGCATGTGACCAGGGCTGTTCGAGAGTGCTTTACGAGTAAAACACATGCTAAATTGATGAGTGTGAGCACCACGACCCCCACGACCGCCCGCCGCCTGCCCCTCGCCGGTGTGCTGCGCCTCGGCCGGCCCTCCGACATCTGGTTCAAGCCCGCCTGCAGCGTGGTCGCCGCGGTCGCCCCGCCCAGCCTGGCCCTGCTGGCCCTCGGCCGCCTCGACCTGGCGATGTACACGATGGCCGGATCGCTGTGCGCCCTCTACGGCCACAACCGCCCCTACCCCGCCCGCGCCCGCACCCTGGCCCGGGTGGTCCTCGGCATGGTCGGCGGCCTGGCCCTCGCCCTGACCGCCGCCTCGCTCACCGCGAACGCGGCCGTCCTGGTCACCGTCGGCGCGCTCATGGCCGCCGTGCAGAAGGTCCTCTGCGACGCCACCCGCGTCGGCCCGCCCGGCAACGTGGTCCTCACCTTCATCAGCTCCGCCTCCCTGTTCGCCCCGCAGACCCTCGGCCAGGTCCCCGGCCATGTCGGCCTCGCCCTGGCGGCGGGCGCCTGGGCCTGGCTGGTCGGCATGGCCCCCGGGCTGCTGCGCCCGCACGGCCCCGAACGCCGGGCCACCGCCCACGCCCTGCGCGCCACCGCCGCCTACGCCGACACCCGCGGCACCGGCGTCGGCCACGACCGGGCCCGCGCCGCGGCGGCCGCCGCCGTACAGGCCGCCTGGCAGTCCCTGCTCGCCACCGGCGCCCGCACCGACCGCACCCGGCGCGCCCTCGAACACCTCGTCGTCCGCGCCGAGGTCGCCCTCGCCGCCCCCGCCGACGCCGACCCGCGGCTGCTCCGCGGCTGGGCCCGTGGCCTGCGCGGCACCGGACGCGTCCCGCGGGTCGCCGGAGCCGACGACGACCTGCTCGGCGTCGACGCCGAACGCGCCGTACCGCAGCGCCCGTTGTGGCACCGCCTCGGCCCGCTCACCCCCCTCGCCGCCCGCACCGCGCTCGGCTGCGCCCTCGCCGGCTACACCTCCCTCGCCCTCGGCGTCGGCCGCCCCTACTGGGCGCTGGTCACCGCGGCCTCCCTCTACCAGGCCAACGTCACCCTCACCTGGAACCGGGGCGTCCAGCGCGTCGTCGGCAACCTCCTCGGCGTCCTCGTCTTCGCCGCCGTCGTCCCCCTCGCCCGTCTCCACCCCGCGGCCCTGGTGCTGTGCTGCCTCGCCTTCAACTTCGGCGCCGAGGCGCTGATCGGCCGCAACTACTGGCTCGGCAGCGTCTGCGTCACCCCGATGGCCCTGCTCGTCACCGAGTTCGCCCGCACCCAGGACGCCGGGCAGCTGATCACCGAGCGGGTCGTGGACACCCTGGTCGGCGCGCTCGTCGGTTTCGCCACCGCCGTCGTCGTCACCAACCGCCGGGCTGGTGACCGCATCGAGCACGCCCTGGCCGCAGTCGAGCGGGCCCGCGAACAGGCCGCCCGGCTGCTCGCCGGGCCGCAGCCGGCCCCGCGCGCCCTGGAGACCGCCCGGCGCACCCTCGCCGCCGCCCTGGCCGAGCTGCGCGCCACGGTCGACGCCGCGTCCGGCGAGTGGTGGCAACGCGCGCTGCCCCAGGAGCGGGTCGTGCTCGCCGAGCAGTCCGGACACCGTACGCTCGCCGCGACGGTACGACGCCAGGGAGCGCACTCCTGGGGCGGCGCGAGGACAACGGAGGACGTACGGCCATGACGGCGACCAGCGGACGACCGGCGGCCGCGAGCGACGCGGGAAGGGGCGCGGGCGGAGGCATGGACGACGAGGGCGCGGACAGGGGGGCCGGCATGGACGACACGGTCGCGGCCGTCGTCCGGCAGTGGCGCAGTGTCCACCCCGCGCTGGACACCGGGCCCATGGAGGTCATCGGCCGGATCAACCGCTGCGCCGCCCTCCTCCAGCAGGCCGAGGACGCCCCGCTGCGCCGGGCCGGCCTCAGCCGCCCCGAGTTCGACCTGCTCGGCGCGCTCCGCCGCACCGGCCACGAGCTGACCCCGAGCGAGCTCGCCAAGGAGACCTTCTCCTCCGGCGCCGCCGTCACCAAGCGCCTCAAGCAGCTCACCGAGCGCGGCCTGGTCGAGCGGCGCGGCGACGCCCGTGACCGCAGGGTCGCCCACCTGCGCCTCACCGACGCGGGCCGCGACCTCGTCGACGGCATCCTGCCCGAGCAACTCGCCTACGAGACGGCCGTGCTGTCCGTCCTCGCCCCGGAGGGCCAGGGCGAACTGGCGGGACTTCTTGCGGAGTTGCTGGGCCGTCTGGAGGGGAGGATGGGGGCGCTGCGGGCCTGACCGGCAGCTCGGCCCTCTTCGGCCGGCCCTCGCGGGTCCGGCGAGGTCCGCCGCGGTTCGGCAGCGCCCCGAAGGGGCGCGGGGAAACTGCGCGACCAGCCACGACGGCGCCGCGGACGATCGACGACATGCCGCGGCACTTCCGGTCGGTACGTGCACCATGCGACCGGAGCGTCATGGCCTGCCGCCCCGTGAGCCGGGCGGCGCGAGGTGCCGGAAGCGGGGCCGGGCGGCGGGGATAAGCTCGTGCCCGGCTGAGCCGCGCTTGAGATCGGAGAACCCGCCCATGGAGAACGCCGCCGGACTGACCTTCCGTGACGCCACCGACGCCGATGTGGACGTCCTGGTCGCGTTGATCGAGTCGGCCTACCGGGGCGACGACAGCCGGGTCGGCTGGACCACGGAGGCGGACATCCTGGAGGGGCAGCGCACCGACTCCGAGGGCGTCCTCCAAGTGATCAAGGCGCCGGACGGCAAGCTGCTCACCGTCGAGCAGGCTGGCCGGGTCGTCGCCTGCTGCCAGCTCGAGCACCGGGGTAACCACGCCTACTTCGGCATGTTCGCGGTGAGCCCCGGCCTCCAGGGCGCCGGGCTCGGCAAGGCCGTCATCGCCGAGGCGGAGCGCCAGGCGCGTGAGGACTGGGGCGTCACGGAGATGCGCATGACGGTGATCTCGGTGCGCGAAGACCTGATCGCCTGGTACGAGCGGCGCGGCTACCGCCGTACGGGAGAGATGTCGCCGTTCCCGTACGGCGAGGAGCGCTTCGGCGTTCCGCGGCGGCCGGACCTGCAGTTCGAGCTGCTGGTCAAGCCGCTGGTGTGAGGCGCGGGCCGGGGGTCACGCGGTGAAGCGGGCGGTGCGTTTGATCTCCGGGTAGTCGGTCGTCGCGCCGTCCAGTTGCAGCGCGCGCACCAGCCGCAGATGGTCCTGGGTGTTCACCACCCAGCCGATCACCCGCAGATCCGCCTTGCGGGCGTGCTCGACGACCTCCAGGGTCAGCCGCCGGATGTTCAGGCAGAGGGTCGCCGCACCCGCCTCCCGGGCCCGCTCCACCACGTCCGTGCCATAGCGGGACGCGATCAGCGCGGTGCGCACCCCCGGCACCAGCCGGCCGATCTCGGCGACCGCCTCGTCGTGGAACGAGGACACCTCCACCCGGGACACCAGGTCACGCCGCTGCATGACCTCGGCCAGCGCCCGGGCCGCGGCCACGTCCTTGATCTCGACCTGCAAGGGCGAGCGCACCGCGTCCAGGACCTCCTCGAGCACCGGCACCCGCTCGCCCCGGCCCGCGTCCAGCGCGCGCAGCTCCTCCAGGGTCTTCTCGGCGATCGGGCCGGTGCCGTCGGTCGTGCGGTCCACCTCCGCGTCGTGCATGACGACCAGGGCGCCGTCCTTGCTGAGATGAAGATCGAGTTCGATCAGGTCGAGGCCGGCCTGCTGGGCGGCCACGAAGGAACGGAGGGTGTTCTCGGGCTCGACGCCCATGACTCCGCGGTGACCGATGGTAAGGAAGTTCAAGATTCAACTCGCTTCCGTCGACGGCGGCGGTGGGGGCAGGCGCGCGAACCGTACGACGGACGTCGCTGTCCACGCGGCTGGGCGCAGCCTAACGGCCGCCCGTCGCGATGAACCCGTACGTACACGGGGGGATTGGCGCGCGGGGCGCGCGGCATCTGGTCCGTACCCCGGTCGGCGGTCACCCGGGGGTGGGCGCGTCCCGCCGCGCATTGACCGGCCGGATCCGTGCGGTCCCGCCGAGCTGACGCTTCGTCACCGGCTGTGGTGAATGTGAGCGCCTTCACGGTTTAAGACAGGAAAAAGCGCGGTGAAGACGCGATGCCACAGGATAATTTCCCGAGGGCCCCCTTGCTGGGAGAAACCTCGTATGCATACGGTGTCCTTACGGAAGTTTCTCCCGCGGAGGGTGGGTCATGACGGAAATTCTTGTGCAGGTGGGTTCGGAGGAGCAGGTTCCTCCCGTGACCAGGGTGGTCGAACACCCGGCGTGGCCCGTGCTCAAGGATGCCGTGGAGCGGATCCGGCCATGGCAGGCCAAGGACGGATCCATCGACTTCGAGGCCGAGGGCGCGCCCGCGCGGTACGACGTCGAGGCGGCCGTACGGCGTGTCGTCGAGGCCGTGGAGGAGCTGTCCCCGCTTCTCCCGCACGACGCCGACTACCACCGCGCGCTGGTGACGGACCTGCGGCACTGGGCAGCCGGCGGCTTCCAGGTGCCGGACTTCCTCGACTCGCTGCTCGCCTTCCAGCCCGCCGCGGGCCGCGCGGACGGCCTCCAGCACCTGGTCGTCTTCCCGATGTACACGCAGAACGGCAACCCGGACCGCAACCTGGAGGCGGTCGTGCTGCGCATGGTCTGGCCGGAGTGGCTGGCCGAGCTGGAGCGCACCCGGTACGACAACCCGCTGTTCTGCGGCATCACCTTCGAGGACTTCACGGCCGGCTACGACACCAACTCGGCCGTCCTCTTTCCCGAGACCATCGCCGTACGCGAAGCGCCGGAACGATTCTCCTGGGGCGGTATCTTCTGCGACCGCGAGGCCGCCCGCTTCCGCCGGGTCACCGACGCGGCCGTCGACATCCTGGGCCTCGAACTCCCCGAGGACATCGCCGCGATGGTCCACGACCAGAAGCGCTGCGAGGAGGCCTTCGTGCTGTGGGACATGGTCCACGACCGCACCCACAGCCACGGCGACCTGCCCTTCGACCCCTTCATGATCAAGCAGCGCCAGCCGTTCTGGATGTACGGCCTGGAGGAGCTGCGCTGTGACCTCACCGCCTTCAAGGAGGCCGTGAAGCTCGCGGCCGACGGCGTCCCGCAGGCCCGTGACGTGCAGTACGCGGTGCTCTTCGACCGCATGTTCCGGTTCCCGGTCACCGGCGACCGCGTCCGCAACTACGACGGGCTCGGCGGCCAGCTGCTCTTCGCCTACCTGCACAAGCACGACGTGGTCCGCTGGACCGACAACAAGCTCGCCATCGACTGGGAGCGTGCCCCGCAGGTCACCAACCAGCTGTGCGCCGAGATCGAGAAGCTCTACAAGGACGGCATCGACCGGCCGAAGCTCGTCCACTGGTTCGCCGGGTACGAACTGGTCGCCGCCTACCTCGCCCCGCACCCGGGCTCCAAGTGGGCCAAGGGCCCGGACGCCCTGGACCTGACCCTGCCGCCGCGCAAGCTCGTGGACGACGTGCTTCCCGACGAGTTTCCGCTGAGCATGTTCTACGAGGCGCTGTCCAGGAAACTGAAGAACGTGATCGCCGAGACCAAGGGCATCACGGCGGACAGCGCCGAGCCGGTCGCCGCGTGAGCGGCCGGCCGCGGAACACTGCTCAAGAGGGGAAGCACATGGCGGGCAACGGGTCTCTCAGTGGTGCGGTGATCGCGGTGGCCGGTGCGGGCGGACCCGCCGGCCACGCGACGCTGGTCAGGCTGGCGGAGGCGGGCGCGACCCTGGTCGGGGCCGACAACAATCCCGAACGCCTGGCGGAGGCCGTGGACGCCGCCCGGTACGCGGGCGGCGGCGCCGTGGTCACCGGTGAGACGGTCGACCTGCTCAACCTGGACTCGACCAGGGCGTGGGCCGACCGCATCGAGAAGGACCACGGCCGGGTCGACGGCCTGGTCCACCTGGTCGGCGGCTGGCGCGGCAGCGCCACCTTCGCCGAGACCGACCTCGCCGACTGGGACCTGCTGGAGAAGCTGCTGATCCGCACCGTCCAGCACACCTCCCTGGCCTTCTACGACGCCCTGCAACGCAGCGAGCGCGGCCGGTACCTGCTGATCAGCGCCGCCGGCGCGTCGAAGCCCACCGCCGGCAACGCCGCCTACTCCGCCGCCAAGGCGGCCGCCGAGGCCTGGACGCTCGCCATGGCCGACGGCTTCCGCAAGGCCGGGGGCGAGGCGGGCCCCACCTCCGCGGCTGCCATCCTGGTGGTGAAGGCGTTGGTGCACGACGCGATGCGCGCCGAGCGGCCCAACGCGAAGTTCGCGGGCTTCACGGACGTCAAGGACCTGGCCGAGGCCGTCGAGGGCGTCTGGAGCAAGTCCGCCGCCGAAGTGAACGGAAACCGTCTGTGGCTGACCGAGAAGCCGTGAACCCTCCCAGGACCGACGCGCGTCGCCATCACGACCCGCAGGTCCGCGGTTTCGCCAGTGACAACTACGCCGGAGCCCACCCCGAGGTGCTGGCCGCCCTGGCCCTCGCCAACGGCGGCCATCAGGTGGCGTACGGCGAGGACGCGTACACGGAGAACCTCCAGCGGATCGTCCGCAGCCACTTCGGGGCCACCGCCGAGGCCTTCCCGGTCTTCAACGGCACCGGCGCGAACGTCGTCGCGCTCCAGGCGGTCACCGACCGCTGGGGCGCGGTGATCTGCGCCGAGAGCGCGCACATCAACGTCGACGAGGGCGGCGCCCCCGAGCGCATGGGCGGCCTCAAGCTGCTCACCGTCCCCACCCCCGACGGCAAGCTCACCCCGGAGCTCATCGACCGGCAGGCGTACGGCTGGGAGGACGAGCACCGTGCGATGCCGCAGGTGGTCTCGATCACCCAGAGCACCGAGCTGGGCACCCTCTACACGCCGGACGAGATCCGGGCGATCTGCGAGCACGCCCACGCGCACGGCATGAAGGTGCACCTGGACGGCTCCCGGATAGCCAACGCGGCGGCCTCCCTGGACGTCCCGATGCGCACGTTCACCAACGCCGTCGGCGTCGACATCCTCTCCCTGGGCGGCACCAAGAACGGCGCGGTGTTCGGCGAGGCGGTGGTGGTGATCAACCAGGACGCCGTCAGCCACATGAAGCACCTGCGCAAGCTGTCCATGCAGCTGGCCTCCAAGATGCGCTTCGTGTCGGTACAGCTGGAGGCCCTGCTCGCCAAGGACCTGTGGCTGCGCAACGCCCGGCACGCCAACGAGATGGCCCAGCGGCTCGCCGAGGGCGTCCGGGCCGTGCACGGCGTGGAGATCCTCCACCCGGTGCAGGCCAACGGCGTCTTCGCGCGGCTTCCGCACGACGTGAGCCTGCGCTTGCAGAAGCGCTTCCGGTTCTACTTCTGGGACGAGGCGGCCGGGGACGTGCGCTGGATGTGCGCCTTCGACACCACCGAGGAGGACGTGGACGCGTTCGTGGCGGCGCTCAAGGAGGAGATGGCGCGCTAGTCCCACCGCCGCACTGGATGCATAGATATGCGGTCACCCGAAAAATCATTGACGCTCGGGTGATCGCTTTCCTATGCTCTGCGGGCATGGAGCTGATCCAGAACACCGCCGACCTGTCCGCGTACCTGGCCGCTGACGAGGTCATAGACCATCACCATCCCCGGGTTAGGGAGACAGCCGCGCGGCTGGCGGCGGGAGCCGAGGACTCGTATGACTATGCGCGCGCGGCGTACGAATTCGTGCGGGACGCCATCCCCCACTCCCAGGACTCCGGCGACCTGCGTGTGACCTGGCGGGCCTCGGACGTGCTGGAGAAGCGCACCGGCATCTGCCACGCCAAGGCCCACGCCCTGGCCGCCCTGCTGCGTGCCGAGGACATCCCCACCGCCCTGTGTTATCAGCGCCTGACGGCCGACGACGGCGCCGGTCACGTCGTGCACGGCCTGATCGCCGTCCGCTTCCACGGCGCCTGGCACCGCCAGGACCCACGCGGCAACAAGCCGGGCGTCGACGCCCGGTTCTCCCTCGACGGCGAACGGCTGGCCTGGATCCCCGACCCCGAGTCCAATGAGATGGACTATCCAGTCCTGTACGCTGAACCTCACCCGGTCGTGCTCGGCGCGCTCACAGCGGCGCCCGACCGCCCGTACCTGTGGAAGACGCTCCCCACCGCACTCTGAGGCAAGACAGATGACTCTCACGCTCACCGTGTCCGACGAGGTGCGCGCCCTCGCGCCCGGCTTCACGCACCTTGTGATCGAGGCCCACGACCTGGTCAACGGGCCCAGCACGGAGGCGAGTTCAGGGCTCCTCGACGACGCGGCCCGCCGTCTGACCGTACGCCTCGACGGGCGCGCCCCGCACGAGGATCCGCACATGGCCGCCTGGCGGGCGGCCTACACGGCCTTCGGCTCCAAGCCGTCGCGCACCCGCAACTCGGCCGAGGCGCTGGCCAGACGGGCCCTCGCGGACGGCGGCCTGCCCCGCATCAACCTGCTCGTGGACCTCTACAACGCGATCAGCGTCGCCCACCTGATCCCGGTCGGCGGCGAGGACCTCGGCCTCGTCCGGGGCGGGATGCGGCTGGTGCGCGCCACGGGGGAGGAGGACTTCGTGACCGTGGCCGGGGGCGAGGAGGCGGTCGAGCACCCCGACGCCGGCGAGGTCGTGTGGTGCGACGCCGCCGGAGTCACCTGCCGCCGCTGGAACTGGCGCCAGGGCCCCCGCACCCGCCTCACCGAGCGGACGACCTCGGCCGTCTTCCTGCTGGAGAGCCTCGCCCCGATGCCGGTGGCGGAGCTGGCCTCGGCGGGTGCCGAACTCGCGGAACTGCTGGAGAAGTTCAGCCCGGGTGCCCGCATCGAGGTGCGCGCGCCCGAATCGGCGGGCTGAGGCTCAGATCGCCTCGGCGGCCTTCAGCTGATCCAGCGTGGGGGCCGTGCCGCCCAGGTGTGCCGGGAGCCACCAGGTGTCGGTGGCGTCCTTCGGGCGGCCCGGGTAGGCGCGCTGGGCGGCCTCCAGCAGCTCCTGGACGCGCCCGCGCAGCCGGCGGGTGATGGCGCCCGCGTACTGTTCCCGGGGAGCGTCGACCGGCTCGCCGACCCGGATGGTGATGGGCAGGTGGTTGCGCTTGAAGTTGCGCGGCTGGCCCTTGGTCCAGATGCGCTGGGTGCCCCACAGAGCCATCGGGACGAGCGGAACGCCGGCCTCCTGGGCCAGGCGCGCGGCGCCCGACTTGAAGCTCTTGAGCGTGAACGACTGGGAGATCGTGGCCTCCGGGAAGACGCCCACGATCTCACCGGACTTCAGCGAGGCCAGCGCGTGCTGGTAGGCGGCCTCGCCCTGCGTGCGGTCCACCGGGATGTGCTTCATCCCGCGCATCAGCGGGCCGGAGATCCGGTGCCGGAACACCGACTCCTTCGCCATGAACCGCACGAGGCGCTTCTGCGGAAGCGCCGCCAGGCCGTCGAAGACGAAGTCCAGGTAGCTGACGTGATTGCTCACCAGCACGGCGCCGCCCGAGCGCGGGATGTTCTCCGAACCCTGGCAGTCGATCTTGAGGTCCCAGACCTTGAACAGTGTCTTGGCGAAACCGATGACGGGACGGTAGACCAACTCGGCCATGGGGGGGACGGGCCCTTTCTGCTCTGCCTGGGAAAAGGGCTCCCAGCGGGAAAGTTACGGAGCCGTAGGTTTACGGCGTCTCGCAGATGGTGCCCGAAGAACGGACGGGGAGCCAGCCCTGGTGCCCGGGAGCGGCGAGATCCTCGTCACGTTGGTCCCTTGATCCACCTCGTGGTTTTAATGCTTCTTTACTCCGGGTGCGCCGTCAACCGCCGCACGAGCAGGAACATCTCGCAGCCCAGGCAGTACCCGAATGCCGCATTGAGGAAGGCCGCGGCGAGCGCGATCCCGGTCGCCGCCAGGCCCAACCACGCCGGGCCCAGCGCGAATCCGACCAGACCGAGCCCCGCGAAGACCAGTCCCACCGCCTGTGCGAACCGCGGGGGCTCCGGCGGCTCGAACTCGGTCGGGGGGCCGAGGCGCGGTCGTAGGGCCGTCCGGAACACCCAGCCGTACGGCGAACGGGCCATGCCCCCCGCGGCGCCCAGCGCGAACGCCGCCGTCTGCCAGGCGAGGATCCAGGGGCTGCGGGTGATGAGTGCGGCGGCCAGTACGACCGTCGTCACGGCCGCCGCGAACCGCGGCCCACGTGCGTCGATGTCCATGAACCAAGGATTCCGCCCCGTACGCCGATTGGGGAGCCGGGAATCTTTGCAATCTTGTGAACGCTTGTTCCTGAGGCGGGCCGTCTCGTGGATCCTTGTCCGGTGATGACCGGACTGGTGGTGTGCGTGGCGGTGCTCGCGGCGGCGAGTGTCCACGGAGTGCTGCACAAGCGGCGGAGCGGGAGGGTACGGGTGCGCGGGCGGGACGACGGCAAGCGGCTCGGAGCGGCCGAACTCGGCGGCGACCTGGGCGAACGGGCCACGCTGGTGCAGTTCTCCAGCGCCTTCTGCGCCCCCTGCCGGGCCACCCGGCGGGTGCTGGGCGAGGTCGCCGGGATGGTCCCCGGGGTCACCCACGTCGAGATCGACGCCGAGGCCCGCCTGGACCTCGTACGCGACCTGGAGATCCTGAAGACCCCGACCGTGCTGGTGCTCGACGCGGACGGCCGGGTGGTGCGCCGGGCCAGCGGACAGCCCCGCAAGGCGGACGTCATCGCGGCGCTGGGAGAGGCCGTCTGACGGACGTGCCGATGACGGTGAGGCACCTCCCATATGCCGGAACGTACTTGACTGGGCGCACCACCTATCGTCAGTCTGACCGTATGCCTCAGGATCTCCTTCTCTTCGGGCGGGTCCATGTGGACCTGGCCCGCACCGCGAGCGTGCGCTGTCCGGGTTGTTGAGCCGCTCCGGACCCGAAGACCGCCCCCCGCAGAAGGACAACTCCATGACGGCCACGCCCGACCTCGGCGCCCCTCAGCTCGCCTCTCCCGATCTGCTCCGCTCCGCCTTCCGGCGGCACGCGGCCGGTGTGGCGGTGATCACCGCGCGCGGCGCCGACGGTCCGGTCGGCTTCACCGCCACCTCCCTCACCTCCGTCTCCGCCGAGCCCCCGATGCTCTCCTTCGGTGTCGGCGCGGGCGCTTCCAGCTGGCCCGCGATATCCACCGCCGAGCATGTCGGCGTCCACATCCTCGGCGAGCACCAGGCGGAGCTCGCGGCCACCTTCGCGCGCAGCGGTGCCGACCGGTTCGGGGCGCCCACCGACTGGCGCGACGGCCATGCGGGTGTCCCGGTCATCGACGGCGTGCTGGTGTGGCTGGTGTGCCGGATCGTCGCCCGCGTGCCGGCCGGTGACCACCGCATCGTGCTGGCCGAGGTGCTCGTCGGCGATCCCTCCGGCGCCGGCCGGCCGCTCCTGTACCACCAGGGGGGCTTCAACGGCCTGCGCGACTGATCACAGGCCCCCCGTTCCGCGGATCACACGTCGCTCGCTCTGCGAACGCGTCGAGTTCCGGTTACGCTGCGTTGCGAAGGTCACAGTTCAAAGCGCTTGCTTAGCGGGCATGAACTGGCTGTACTGGTGAGTAATATTTCGTTCGGAGCGCGCGGCCGCCCCGACCGGGATGAGCCGCTTGAGGCGCCTATGCTGCCTTCAAGAGGCAGCCCAGAAGAGACGATGCAGTAGGAGAGCCGGCGTGAGCCTGAGGATCGTTGTCACTGTGAAGTACGTGCCCGACGCCACTGGCGACCGGCACTTCGCCGATGACCTGACCGTCGACCGTGACGACGTGGACGGTCTGCTCTCCGAGCTGGACGAGTACGCGGTCGAGCAGGCGCTGCAGATCGCGGAGAACTCCGACGACGACGTCGAGGTCACCGTTTTGACGGTGGGTCCGGAGGACGCGAAGGACGCGCTGCGCAAGGCGCTGTCGATGGGCGCGGACAAGGCGATCCATGTCGAGGACGACGACCTGCACGGCTCCGACGCGATCGGCACCTCGCTGGTGCTGGCCAAGGCGATCGAGAAGGCCGGCTTCGACCTGGTGGTCTCCGGTATGGCCTCCACCGACGGCACCATGGGCGTGCTGCCGGCCCTGCTGGCCGAGCGGCTGGGCGTCCCGCAGGTCACCCTGCTCTCCGAGGTCTCGGTCGAGGACGGCACGGTCAGGGGCCGCCGCGACGGCGACGCGGCCAGCGAGCAGCTGGAGGCCTCCCTGCCGGCCGTGGTGTCGGTGACCGACCAGTCGGGTGAGGCGCGTTACCCGTCCTTCAAGGGCATCATGGCCGCCAAGAAGAAGCCGGTTGAGTCCTGGGACCTGTCCGACCTGGACATCGAGGCCGAGGAGGTCGGCCTGGAGGGTGCCTGGACCAAGGTCGAGGACGCCACCGCGCGTCCGGCCCGTACGGCGGGCACGATCGTCAAGGACGAGGGCGAGGGCGGCAAGCAGCTCGCCGAGTTCCTCGCGGGCCAGAAGTTCATCTGAGCCCAGCACTCGCTGACCGCCCCTCAACTTCGTTTCGCAGGAGAGCAATCCCATGGCTGAAGTCCTCGTCTACGTCGACCACGTGGACGGTGCCGTCCGCAAGCCCACCCTGGAGCTGCTGACGCTGGCCCGCCGCGTCGGCGAGCCCGTCGCCGTCGCGCTCGGCGCGGGTGCCGCCGACACCGCCGCCGCACTCGCCGAGCACGGCGCCGTCAAGGTCCTCACGCACGACGCCTCGGAGTACGCCGACTACCTGGTCGTCCCGAAGGTGGACGCGCTGCAGGCCGCCGTCGCGCAGGTGTCCCCGGCCGCCGTGCTGGTCCCCTCCTCCGCCGAGGGCAAGGAGATCGCCGCCCGCCTCGCGCTGCGCATCGGTTCCGGCATCATCACCGACGCCGTCGACCTGGAGGCCGGCGACGAGGGCCCGGTGGCCACCCAGTCGGTGTTCGCCGCCTCGTTCACCACCAAGTCCCGCATCTCCAAGGGCACCCCGGTCATCACGGTCAAGCCCAACAGCGCCGCCGTGGAGGCCGCCCCGGCCGCCGGCGCGGTCGAGGCCCTCGCGGTGACCTTCTCCGACCAGGCGACCGGCACCAAGGTCACCGGCCGCACCGCCCGCGAGTCCACGGGCCGTCCGGAGCTGACCGAGGCCGCGATCGTGGTCTCCGGCGGCCGTGGGGTCAACGGCGCCGAGAACTTCGCGATCATCGAGGCCCTCGCCGACTCCCTCGGCGCGGCCGTCGGCGCCTCGCGTGCCGCCGTCGACGCCGGCTGGTACCCGCACACCAACCAGGTCGGCCAGACCGGCAAGAGCGTCTCCCCGCAGCTGTACATCGCCAACGGCATCTCCGGCGCCATCCAGCACCGCGCCGGCATGCAGACCTCGAAGACCATCGTGGCCGTCAACAAGGACGCCGAGGCCCCGATCTTCGAACTGGTCGACTTCGGCGTCGTCGGCGACCTCTTCGACGTCGTCCCGCAGCTGACCGAGGAGGTCAAGGCCCGCAAGGGCTGACCGCCGCCAGGCTGTCCGAGGCCCCCGTGACCGGCACCGGTCACGGGGGCCTCGCCGTACGGCCGTCGGCCTGGTTCGCCGTGGGCTCGGCTCAGCGCAGGCTCAGGGAGACCTGCACGGGCAGGTGGTCGCTCGGGAACTGGCCGTGCATCGAGAAGGTGTCCATCGTCGCCCGGTGCGTGGTCACCCCCGGCGAGGTCAGGATCCAGTCGATACGGTCGCCGTCCGGCTTGAGCCGGTGGTAGCCGTGGAACGTCGCGTACTGGGGGCCGCGGTGCTCCGCCGCGTCCCAGGTGTCGACGAGTCCCGACCCCACCAGGGTGTCGTAGGCCGGGTTCTTGTGGGCGTAGGCGTTGAAGTCGCCGGTCACCACGACGGGCAGCCTCCGGTCGAACTCCGCGATCCGCTTCACCAGGAGCGTGGCGCTGCGCTCGCGGGCGTACTGGCTCTTCTGGTCGAAGTGGGTGTTGGCGACGTAGAACTCCCCTCCGCCTTCTGTGAGATCGCGGAAGCGGACCCAGGTGACGATACGGGGGAAGGCGGCGCCCCAGGTGTTGGAGCGGATGACCTCAGGGGTGTCGGAGAGCCAGAAGGTGTAGTGCTCCACGGGGGCCAGGCGCCGGGTGTCGTAGTAGACGGCGGTCGACTCGTCCCGGCTGCCGCCCTCGCGGCCGGTACCGATCCAGTCGTAGTGCGGTCCGAGGCCGGTTTCGATGTCGAGCAGTTGCTGGTAGAGACCCTCCTGGGTGCCGATGACGTGAGGGCGCGCGCGGCGCAGCAGTTCGCGCATCACCGGCCGGCGGTCGGCCCAGCTGTCGGGCTCGGCGCTGCTGGCGTACCGCAGGTTGAAGGTCATGACGTCGAGGCGGGGCGCCGGCCGGGACGGTGCCGCGAGGGTGGTCGGCCGACGGGTGCGCGGTGTTGCGGAGGAGGTGGAGATCGCGGCACTGGACAGGGGCACGGTGACCGCTGCGGCCAGTAGGACCTGCAGTCCCAGCCGGCGGGTGACTCGGCGCTGGTTCGGCACGGCGGCTCCTTCAGGGGCACAAGCCGGACGGGCGGGCGTTGAGCAGTGTGATACCCAGGCGTGTGATGAGCGTGAACATGCCCAGATGGGGGCGTGTCGCCTCGTGGACACGGTGTTGACCGCTCCGAAAACGCCCGGATACCTTCATTCAACGGATTGTTGATTCCGTACAGTGGAAAACAGGAGGGTGCGGGATGGGTCAGAGGCGGCAGGAGAAGGTGGCGACGAGCCTCGCGGGCGCCGTCAGTGAGGAGATCAGCGCCTCCCTCGCACCCGTCGACGCCGAGCTGGAGCGCCGCTATCCAGGTGACCCGGGAACCCGCCAGCCCGTCCACACCGTGTACGTCCCCGGCGACGCCTTCACGGCCGGCACGATCCGCTCCTGGGGCGACCAGGCCCTCGCCGCCCTCGACGAACACGCCCCCGACGCCGCCGCCTTCGCCGCCGTCCTCGGCCTGCCGGACTCCCTCGCCGGGCCCGTCCACTCCCGGGTCCGCGCCAAGCTGGAGCGTGAACCGGTGGAAGACCTGCGCGTCGACTTCGAGGACGGCTACGGCCCGCGCCCCGACGCCGAGGAGGACGAGACGGCCGCCCGTGCCGCCCGGCTGATCGCCGAGGCGTACGCCGAGGGCACGGCGGCGCCGTACATGGGCATCCGGATGAAGTGCATGGAGGCCGCGGTGCGCGACCGCGGCATCCGCACCCTGGACATCTTCCTCACCGGGCTGATGGCCGCCGGCGGGCTGCCCGCCGGGCTCGTGCTGACCCTGCCCAAGGTGACCTACCCCGAACAGGTCACCGCGATGGTCCGGCTCCTGGAGGCCTTCGAGAAGACCCACGGACTTGAGCCCGGCCGGATCGGGTTCGAGATCCAGATCGAGACCAGCCAGTCCGTCCTCGCCACCGACGGCACCGCCACCGTCGCCCGGATGATCCAGGCCGCCGAGGGCCGCGCCACCGGACTGCACTACGGCACCTTCGACTACAGCGCCTGCCTCGGGGTCTCCGCCGCCTACCAGGCCAGCGACCACCCGGCCGCCGACCACGCCAAGGCGATCATGCAGGTCGCCGCCGCCGGCACGGGCGTACGGGTGTCGGACGGCTCCACCAACGTCCTGCCGGTCGGTCCGACGGCCAAGGTGCACGACGCCTGGCGGCTGCACTACGGCCTCACCCGGCGCGCCCTGGCCCGCGCCTACTACCAGGGCTGGGACATGCACCCCGGCCACCTCCCGACCCGGTACGCGGCGGTGTACGCCTTCTACCGCGAGGGCCTGGAGCAGGCGGCCGCCCGGCTCGCCCGGTACGCCGACCGCGCCGGCGGTGACGTCATGGACGAACCCGCCACCGCCAAGGCCCTCAGCGGCTACCTGCTGCGCGGTCTGGACTGCGGCGCCCTCGACACCGCCGAGGTGGCCCGGCTGACCGGTCTGACCCGGGCCCGTCTGGAGGGCTTCGCGATGCCCGGGCGCGGCGGCCCGACGGCCTCCGGCAAGTAGCGCGTACCGGTCAAGTCACGGCTTTTCCCGCCGACTTGAACCGACCCTGTCATCTCCCCGTACTCTGGTGCGCCATTCACGGACGGGTCATGAGGAACGGGGCTGTGGTGTCGGGTTCGTACGGACAGGCTGACGCGACCGGCCGCCTGCTGGCAGGGCGGTATCGGGTCGTGGCCCGGCTCGGGCGCGGTGGTATGGGCGTGGTGTGGCGCGCCGTCGACGAGGTCCTCGGCCGCGAGGTCGCCGTCAAGGAACTGCGCGCCTACACCGACAGCGCCGGGCCGGAACTGGCCGATCTGCGACTGCGGATGCAGCGCGAGGCGCGGGCCGCCGCCCGGGTGCGCCACCGCGGTGTGATCGTCGTGCACGACATCGCCGAGATCGACGGCCGGCCGCTGATCGTCATGGAACTGGTCGACGGCCCCTCCCTGGACGACCTGCTGCGCGAGCGCGGCACGCTCCCGCCGCACGAGGCCGCCCGCGTCGGCGCCGAGGTCATGGACGCCCTGGCCGCGGCCCACCGGGTCGGTGTCCTGCACCGCGACGTCAAGCCGGGCAACATCCTCCTCGACCGCTCGGGCCGGGTCGTCCTCACCGACTTCGGCATCGCCACCATGGCCGATCCCGGCGACGGCTCCGCCACCCACCTGACCGGCAGCGGCGAACTCGTGGGCTCCCTCGACTACCTGGCGCCCGAGCGGGCCAAGGGCGCGGCCCCCGGTCCGGCCTCCGACACCTGGGCCCTCGGCGCGGCTCTGTACGCGGCCGTGGAGGGCGCCTCGCCCTTCCGTCGTACATCCACCTTCTCGACGCTCACCGCGATAGTCGACGAGCCCCTCCCGGAGCCCCGCAGGGCGGGACCGCTCGCCCCCGTCCTCCGCCGCCTGATGGACAAGCGGCCCGAGGCCCGCCCGGACGCCGAGGAGGCCGGCGGGCTGTTGCGTGCCGTGGCGCGGGAAACGGTCCTGGACACCCCGACGACGGCCCTGCGGGAGCCCGCGCGGCCGGGACCCGGAGCCGGCGTGCCGGCGCCGCCTCCGGGACGCGGGCCGGCCCCAGGGGGCGACGACGCGGCCGGCGACGGGGCCGACGACGGACCGGCCGAGGTGACCGGCCGGGAGGCTGACGGCGGGCGCGTGCAGGGCTCTGTGGCGGCCCTCGGCCAGGGACCCGCCGAGGGCCCCGCACAGGGGGCTGTCGCGGGACCTGTGCACGGGCCCGCTCAGGGGTCTGCCGAAGGGGCTGTCGGGGCTGTCGAAGGGCTCGCTCGGAGGGCTGCCGGAGAGGCTGTCGCGGAGTCTGCTCCGGAGCCCGTCGGCCGGCTCGCCCCGGTGCCCGCCGCCGGACTCGCCAAGGCAGCCGGAGCTCCGGGGCCGGGGCTGCTGCCCGCCCGAAGACCAGACCCCGCGCCCCTGCCCGGCGCCCCGGAGGGCCCGCTGAGCCCCGCCCGGCCGAACCGCGGCGGTCGTCGCCGGGTCCGGCTGCTGGTCGTGGCGGCCGTCGCCGTCGTCCTCACGGCGACCGGGCTGACCGTCGCGTTACGGAACGACAGGGGACAGACGGCTCGGACGGACGCGGGGCCGCCCGCCCCGACCGCGCCCGGCCCCTCCGAGAGCGTCCGCGGCACCGGCGCCCGGCACCCGGCGGTCGCGGACCCCGTGGGACAGGGCGAGGAGACGGGTGCCGTACCGGCCCCCGGCGCCACGGCCGCCGGGGGCGGACCGGCGGACCGCGCCTCCGCCACACCGTCCTCGGCGCGGACCTCCGGCCCGGCCCCCACCGGCGGTTCCGGCACCGCCGGTGCCACCGCGACGGCCTCCGACCCCGCGACCGCCGCCGCGGTCTGCCAGGCCGCGGGCGACGGCACGTACACCTGCCTGGTGGGCAGCGGCGGCGCCAAGTCCTACACCGCCGACGGCGTCAAGGTCGGCAAGGTCGGCCAGGGCAGCCACTCCTTCTACTGCCAGGTCGACCTGGGCCGCCGGGAGACCCACGGCCGGCGGACCAGTGCCTGGTGGGCCGAGACGGACGACGACGAGGGCAACACCGGGGTGTACATCAGCGACGTCTACATCAAGGGCGGCGTCGACGACGGGCCGCTCCCCGGACTTCCGGTCTGCTGAGCACGGACGTACCGTTCCAGGCCCGACGCGACCGCCCACCTCCACTCCGCGAACAGCCGGGTGCCCCGCCGGCACAGCGCGGAGTCGGCCCGCGCCCGCGCGCAGAACTGCTCGGGCGTGCCACCGAACAGCTCTCTCAACTCGGCCGAGTCCGAGAGGAGCTCGGTGAGGAGTGCGCGCTCGCCGGGGTGGCGGCGGGGCGTGCCGGTGCCGTCGTGCAGCACGCCGTGCCGGTTGACGTACGCGTGCACGCCGGGGAGCGCCGTGCCGTCCGCGAGCGTGGCGCGTACCGCCGGGGCGGGCAGCCAGGCCCGCTCGAAGTTGCCGTTCGGCAGCGGTACGCCCTCGCTCGCGTCGATCACCTCCAGCTGCCGTCCGTCCAGCCAGAGGACGAACAACTCCCGTGCCGCCGAAGGGGATGCGACCGGTGACGCCGAGACGTAGCCGAGGCGGCTGACATGCGCGGAGACGCCCACGTCGAGGCCCGCCACCCGGGCACGCACCATGGGAATCGGCCCGCTGACGCCGAACTCGGCCATCTTGTGCTGGAGTTGAGCGGGAGAGGCGTTGGAGCCGACCGCGAGCACCGGTACCCGGCCGTCGCCGTGGACCAGGCCGTCGAGCGGCAGCAGCCGGTCACCGTCGAGGAGAGCCGAGTCGGGCGGCCAGGCGCCGGGGTAGGTCAGCGGATGGTCGCGCGGCGCCATGTGGAGCCCTAACTCGACGAGCGTACGGCCGGTCACGGGCGGCTCGAACCCGTGCGCGTGCGGCCGTTCGTAGGGCGGGTCGGCGGCGCGGGCGTCCGGTCCGTCATGCGCGGCTCAGTCCGCCGGGGGCAGCTCGCCCGAGCCGCGGGTGATCAGCCTGGTCGGCAGCTCGATCCGCTCCGGCGCCAGGAGGGTGCCGTCCAGCTGGCGGAAGAGCCGGTCGGCGGCCGTGCGGCCGAGCAGGGCCGCGTCCTGGGCGACGACCGTGAGGCCGGGGTGGAGCAGATCGGCGAGCTCGATGTCGTCGAAGCCGACGAGCGCGACCGGACGGGTCCGCTCGGCGAGGACCCGGATCACGGTGACGGTGACACGGTTGTTGCCCGCGAAGATCGCGGTGACCGGATCCGTCCCGGTCAGCATCTCCTCGGCGGCCCTGCGCACCCGCTCCGGGTCCGTCACCCCGAGCGAGGTCCACGCCTCCTCGACGGCTATCCCGGCGTCCTCCATCGCCGCCCGGTAGCCGCGCAACCGCTCGGCCGCCGTGTGGATGCGGGGCATGTCGCCGATGAACCCGATCCGGCGGTGGCCGTGCGCGATCAGGTGGGCGACCCCGTCCCGGGCGCCGCCGTAGCTGTCGGACAGCACGACGTCGGCGTCGATCTTCCCGGCCGGGCGGTCCACGAACACCGTCGCCACGCCCGCCCTGATCTCCGGCTCCAGATAGCGGTGGTCGTCCCCGGCCGGGATCACCACCAGGCCGTCCACCCGTCGCGCGCAGAGCGCCAGGGCCAGCTCCTGTTCGCGGTCCGGGTCCTCGGCGCTGGAGCCGTTGATGAGCAACGCCCCGTGCGCCCGCGCCACTTCCTCCACCGCGCGGCTCAGCGGGCCGTAGAACGGGTCGGCGAGGTCCTCGAGGACCAGGCCGATGCTCGCCGTACGGCCCTTGCGCAGCACCCGCGCGCTGTCGTTGCGGCGAAAGCCCAGTGCGTCGATCGCCTCCTGGACCCGGCGCTCGGTGTCCGGGGTCACCCCCGGCTCGCCGTTGACCACCCGGGAGACCGTCTTCAGGCCCACACCGGCCCGCGCCGCCACGTCCTTCATCGTCGGCCGGGTCCCGTAACGGGAGCCGGGAAGACGGTCTGCGCGGCGGGAGGTGTCGGGCACGATGCGGCGTCCTGTCCTGTCGTCCACGGGATGCATGGGCTCATGGGTTGTGTCTGGGCTCATGGGTTTGTATCAGGGATACACAGGCTCGTGGGTTTGTATGAGGATGTGGCGTCGAGCATAGAGCCTGGACAACGTTGTCAGATGCAAGGGAGACTGTCCACCGCAATCTCCGGCCTGCGCCCCCACCGCTTGACCGGCCTGTTGTGTCACTCGGCTACTCATGGTTGACGGGGAGAACTGACTCTGATGCACACCGACCTCGTGGCGGCCCTCGACATCGGCGGCACCAAGATCGCCGGCGCGCTGGTGGACGGTCACGGACGGATCCAGGCGCGCGCCCAGCGCGCGACACCCGCCCAGCAGGACGGCGAGACGGTCATGGGGGCCGTCGAGGAGGTGGTCGGCGAACTCGCCGGTTCACCTCTGTGGGGACGCGCCCGCTCGGTCGGGATCGGCAGCGCGGGCCCGGTGGACGCCTCCGCCGGCACCGTGAGCCCGGTCAACGTGCCCGGCTGGCGGGACTATCCGCTCGTCGAACGGGTGCGGGCGGCCGCCGGCGGGCTGCCGGTCGAGCTGATCGGCGACGGCGTCGCCATCACGGCCGCCGAACACTGGCAGGGGGCGGCCCGCGGCCACGACAACGCGCTGTGCATGGTGGTGTCGACGGGTGTCGGCGGCGGCCTGGTGCTCGGCGGCAGGCTGCACCCCGGCCCGACCGGCAACGCGGGCCACATCGGCCACATCAGCGTCGACCTCGACGGGGATCCCTGCCCCTGCGGGTCGCGCGGCTGCGTCGAGCGCATCGCGAGCGGCCCGAACATCGCGCGGCGCGCACTGGAGGGCGGCTGGCAGCCGGGATCCGACGGCGACACCTCGGCCGCGGCGGTGGCGGCCGCGGCCCGGGCCGGCGACCCGGTCGCGGTGGCCTCCTTCGAGCGGGCCGCGCAGGCGCTCGCGGCCGGGATCGCGGCCACCGCGACCCTGGTCGAGATCGACATCGCGGTGATCGGCGGGGGCGTCGGCAAGGCGGGGGACATCCTCTTCACGCCGCTGCGCAAGGCCCTCACCGACTACGCCACCCTCTCCTTCGTCCAGCGTCTGACGGTGGTGCCGGCCCAGATGGGCACGGACGCGGGCCTGGTGGGCGCCGCGGCGGCGGCGCTGGCCGCCAGGCCGGACGCGGAGGCGGAGGCGGCGGAGGTCTCGGGGATTTCGGGGGTCTAGGGACTCCGACGGCGGCCGCAGGGCCGTGCAGGAATGTTCAGGCCCGGTCGGCCGGGGTTCAGGTCCGGCCGACCGGGCCGAGGACGCGCGCGCGGGACCTCAGCAGGTGATCCGCGCGTCCGCCCAGTCCCCGTGGTCGGAGGTGATGCCGTCACCGCCGTCGGTGACGACGAGCCGGATCACCTCGGCGCCGGTCACGTCGGCGGTGAGCGGCTGGGCGGGCATGTCGGTGGTCAGCACGCCGGTCGAGGCGACCTTCGTACCGTCCGCCCAGACCTCGAACGAGACGGTGCCGTTGGCGGCTTCCTCGTCGTCCACCCCGACGTCCGCGGTGACCCTCTCGCACGTCTTCCCGGTGTAGTAGTCGACTTCGCTCTGGGCGTGGGTGCCGAGCCCCTTGGCGTACACCACCCCGCCGATGGTGATCGGATGTCCGTCGCCGGCGGCGGTCTCCCCGTTGCTCGTGTCGCGCTCCACCGGCCCCCAGCCGTTGCCGGCCGACAGCCAGGGCAGGTCGCTGAGGTAGGAACTCCCGGCGGGCGGCGGGTCCGCGACCGTCATGGTGAGGGTCGTCGTGCTCTCGGCACGTACTCCGGTCGGCGACCGGTAACTCGCCCTGAGCTCCAGGTCGTACGACCCCCTCGGCGTTCCTTGGGGAGCGGCCACCCGCCAACCGGTGCGCAGGGTGCGGCCGGTCGGCAGCGCCGGGGCCTTCGTCGGCGAGGTCGCCCGGACGGTCCAGCCCGCGGGGCCGGCGAGCGACACCGAGACCTTCCCGGCCGTGGTGCGGCCGAGGTCGGTGACCGACGTGGTGAGCTCCGACACCTTGCCCGGCTCGATGAACCTGCTGCCGTCCAGGCCGAGTTCGACGGCCGGGGGGTTGGCCGCCCAGCGCCGGCCGGCGGCGACCCGCACCAGGACGGTGCCGTGCGCCGGGACCATCGCGGAGACGGTGCCCGCCGTGTTGTAGCTCCGGTGCTGCCACAGGTCGCGCAGGGTGTAGGCGGGGGCCTTCGGAAGGCCGACGGCCGCCGCCGAAGTCGCGATGCGCTGTGGGGAGCCGGACTCGTTGAACAGGGCGACCGCACGGCTGCCGTCGCTCATCTCCTTGGCGACGACCCAGCGTCCGCCCTCCGAGGAGACCACCGTGCCCTGCTTGCCCAGCGGGTCCTGGTCGACGGCGATGACCTCCCTGTTGTCCAGGATGCCGAAGGTCGCCGCGGAGGCCTTGCGCAGGTCGGTGCCGATGAGCAGCGGGGCGGCCATGACCGACCACATCGAGAAGTGCGAACGGTACTCGGTGTCGGTCATCCCGCCGTTGCCGACCTCCAGCATGTCCGGGTCGTTCCAGTGCCCGGGCCCCGCGTACGGCGCGAGCGGCAGGTTCTGCTTGAGGATCGACACCATCGAGCCCCAGTTGTCGCTGATGTCCCCGGTGGTGCGCCACAGCTGGCCGACGTCGCCGGCCCACTCCCAGGGTTTGTTCTCGCCCCATTCGCAGATACTGAAGACGATGGGCCGGCCGGTCGCCTTCAGCGCGTCGCGCATCGTGGTGTACCGCTGCCTGGCGTCCACGCCCTGGTTGTTGCAGTTGTCGTACTTGAGGTAGTCCACGCCCCAGTCGGCGAACTGCCGGGCGTCGCTGTACTCGTGGCCCAGCGCGCCGGGGAAGCCGGCGTCGTTGCAGGTCTTGGTGCCTGCGCTGGTGTAGATGCCGAGCTTGAGGCCCTTGGCGTGCACGTAGTCGGCGACGGCCTTGATGCCGCCCGGGAAGCGGGCCGGGTCCGCGACCAGCTTGCCGTCCGCGTCCCGTTCGGGCAGGGCCCAGCAGTCGTCGAGATTGACGTACTGGTAGCCGGCCTTCTTGAGGCCCTTCGCCACGAAGAGGTCGGCGATGTCCTTGACCATGGCCTCGTTGAAGCCCGCGCCGCACTGCGTGGAGTTCCAGTTGTTGAAGCCCATCGGCGGGGTCGGCGCGAGACCGCCGGTCTGGGCGGGGGAAGCGGTCTGCACGTCGGCGACGGCGGGTGCGGCGAGGCCCGCCGCGCACAGCAGGGTCACAGCCAGTGCTCCGACCACTCTTCGGCGGGTCGTGCGGGTGTGAGGTTGACGCATCGTTACGTTCCTCCGACTCGCGAAAGCTGCGATGACGGCATGTACCCGTCACCACTCTGTGTGGTTATGTTAGAACCCGTCGGACTGTGGTGGACAGAGAGCGGAGATGATGGTTCGACGATTCATCGGGAGCCTGCTTGGTCCGGACCGGAACGAATCGGGTCATCCGATGTTCCGGTCGGCCGGGTGGAACTCGAGGACCGCCTCGGTCGTGCCGACGATGTGCGCGTCGAACCCGTCCAGCTGACCCCGTCCAGCTCCTCGGCGGGGACCCGGAGTCCCAGGATCGTTCTGCCGCCCGCCTGCCGTACGGACAGCGGCGGACGAACTCCGCCCCACCTTCCGGACCAGGCCGAGTGCCACGGGGCCGGTGGGGTGCCACCGGGGCGCGGCCGGGCGGGGGCGGTCATGGCGTACGGCTTCCTGTGCGCGTGCGAAGTTCTGGGCGTGCCGGTGCCGGTGCCGGTGCGGGTGTGCGGGGTGTCGGCCGGAGCTCCGGCGTCGTCGGCGGCGTGATCGTCCGGCCACCCGGTCTCCGCTCCGGCGGACCGTGTTGCTCCCCTCGCGGGTACGGCCGTGACTCCAGGCCGTCCGCGTAGTTGAGACGGGCATGAAGAAGCGCAGCATGCTCGCCATCGCAAGCCTGGCCACCGGTTTCGTCGTGGCAGCCGTCACCCCGTCCCACGCGGCCGACGCAGGCCCGCTCGGTGACCTGAACGTCTCGGGCGCCCTTGAGCACGTCGACCACATCGTCAGTCAGGACAGCTTGCAGACCGACCAGAACCTCCTGGGCCAGGAGTAGCCCCGCGCAGCGACAGCGGGCCACGGTGCCGGCGTTCCAGGCGAGGGACGCCGGCACCCGTCTGCGCGCCCTCAACGGGAACTGGTTTCCGTGGCAGTGTGGAGCGGGCAAGCCACAGGGGGCCAACAGAAGAGGGGGAGTCCGTGATCGTCTGGGTCAACGGCGCGTTCGGTGCGGGTAAGACCACCACCGCACGTGAACTGATCGAACTGATCCCGAACAGCACGCTCTTCGACCCCGAGCTCATCGGCGGGGCACTGACGCACCTGCTGCCGGCCAAGCACCTCGCCGAGGTCGGCGACTTCCAGGATCTGCCGATCTGGCGCCGGCTGGTGATCGACACCGCGGCCGCGATGCTCGCCGAGCTGGGCGGAACCCTGGTCGTTCCGATGACACTGCTGCGTCAGGAGTACCGCGACGAGATCTTCGGCGGCCTCGCCGCCCGCCGGATCGCGGTCCGGCACCTGTGTCTCACCCCGGCCGAAACGATCCTGCGCGAGCGAATAGCCGGCCGGGAGATCCCGCCCGACCTGCCCGACGGCGAGATGCGGGTCCGGCA
This sequence comes from Streptomyces sp. NPDC086519, assembly GCF_040686075.1. Taxonomy (NCBI): domain Bacteria; kingdom Bacillati; phylum Actinomycetota; class Actinomycetes; order Kitasatosporales; family Streptomycetaceae; genus Streptomyces; species Streptomyces sp. NPDC086519. The sequence goes on along the minus strand of NZ_JBFBJL010000009.1, from coordinate 64,802 downwards.
GTGGTCGTACGACCACATCGAGCCCTACCGCACCGCCCTCTCCTCCTGGATCAGCGCCGACGCCCATCTCGTCGACAGCAGCGGGCTCAGCCCGTATGAGACGGCGGTGCGGATCGCGGGGGCGGTGAGCAGCGGCGAAGCCGTGGCATGTGACATAGTGCAAACCCCCGAACCCACCGCCGAGACCGTCGCCGCGGGCGTCCTCCTCTTCGACGAACAGAACCGCTTCCTCCTCGTGGACCCCACCTACAAGGCCGGCTGGGAGTTCCCCGGCGGTGTCGTCGAGCCCGGTGAGGCCCCGGCCAGGGCGGGGGTGCGCGAGGTCGAGGAGGAGACCGGGATTCGCCTGGAGGAGCTGCCGAGGCTGCTCGTCGTCGACTGGGAACAGCCCGCGCCACCTCGCTACGGCGGCCTGCGGCTGCTCTTCGACGGCGGCCGGCTGGACTCCGCCGAGGCCGGGCGGCTGGTGCTGCCGGGGCCGGAGCTGCGTGGCTGGCGGTTCGTCACCGAGCAGGAGGCGGCCGAGCTGCTGCCGCCGGTGCGCTACGAACGGCTGCGCTGGGCGCTGCGCGCCCGCGAGCGCGGCGCCGCGCTCTATCTGGAGGCCGGCGTCCCGGTCGGTTGACATTTTCTGATGTCTCGTCAAGTTTCCGCCGCATCCGTGATGTTGGCGGGAACTTCGGCATTTCTGGGCGTGTGTAGGGGACTTTGCCCGGCGTGGAAGGTTCCTGGAGGAAAACGAGGGTGAATTGTCGCCGTCCCGGTATGAACAAGAACGTGAAGGAGGTACACAAACGTTCTACCGTCGGTGCGCAGCTCAACTTCCTCGCGGCCGCCGGCCGCCTCGCACAGGCCGGTGAACCGCCGGCTGAAGGAGGGACATGCGCGCGCACTCTTCGGCCCTCACAAGGGGACTTGCACTGACCGCCGGGCTCGTCCTGGCACTCGCCGCCTGCAGCAGCGGGGGAGGCGGCGGGGGCAGCGGCGGCACGGGCACCTCGGCCGGTCTCACGTCCTGCGCCACCCAGGGCAAGGCCGACACCTGCAACTCCGGCGCCACCAAGGCCGGCGGCACGTTCACCTACGTCATCGAGAAGAACATCCAGCAGTGGAACGTGCAGGACACCAACGGCAACACCTTCGAGAACGCCGAGGCGCTGAGCGCCGTGCTGCCCCAGGTCTTCGTTCCGCAGCCGGACTTCAGCGTCAAGCTCAACACCGACCTGGTGACCTCGGCGGCCCAGACCGGCACCAGCCCGCAGACCATCGTCTACAAGATCAACCCCAAGGCGTCCTGGAACGACGGCACGCCGATCACCGCCGACGACTTCGTGTACTACTGGCGCACCAACGACGGCAAGGACTGCCCGCCGCCCCCCGCCGGCGACTCCACCCAGACCAAGGGCTGCCTGCCGCAGAGCACCGCCGGTTACGACCGGATCAAGTCGGTCACCGGCTCCGACGGCGGCAGGACCGTCACCGTCGTGATGGCCAAGCCCTACTCCGACTGGCGGCAGATGTTCGGCGCGGGCTACCCGCTCTACCCGGCCCACGTCGCCGAGAAGCTCTCCGGCGCCACGGCCGGTGACGCGGCGCACATGACCGCCGCTCAGATGACCCAGGGCTGGCAGTACTTCCAGAAGACCCCGCCCACCGAGTACGCGACCGCGGGGCCGTACAAGATGACCGAGTGGGCCGACAACGACCACGCCACCTACCAGCCCGACCCCAAGTGGTGGGGCAAGAAGGCCACTCTGCAACGGCTGATCTTCAAGGTCATCTCGGACGCCACCCAGGAACCGATCGCGCTGCGCAACAACGAGGTCCAGGGCATCTACCCGCAGCCCGAGGTGGACCTCGTCAACCAGGTGAAGGCCATCCCCGACGTCACCTACGCCATCGGCAACGGGCTGACCTGGGAGCACTTCGACCTCAACCTGCACAACCCGGTGATCGGCAAGTACCTGGCGCTGCGGCAGGCGATGTTCACGGCCATCAGCGTCAAGGACATCATGGCCAAGACGGTCGCCCAGTTCGATCCCGGCGTGAAGCAGCTCGGCAACCACAACTACGTGCCGGGCCAGGCCGGTTACAAAGACGTGGTGAGCGCCGGCGGACAGGGCTCGGGCAACCTCGCCAAGGCCAGGAAATACCTCACCGACGCCAGGTTCACCGGAGTCGGCACGGCCCTGAAGACCCCGGACGGCACGGCCGTCGGACCCTTCAACTGCCGCTACACCACCGGCAACCAGATCCGGCAGAGCGAGTGCCAGATCCTGCAGAGCGACCTCGCCGAACTCGGGATCAAGGTCACGATCAAACCGATCGGCGCCGCCGACCTCGGCACGGTCCTGGCCGGCCACCAGTACGACATCATCGTCTTCGCCTGGGTCGCCTCCCCCTTCCCGACCAGCAACGCCCAGCAGACCTGGTCGACCGGTGGCGGTGGCAACTACGGCGGCTACAGCAACAAGAAGGTCGACTCCCTGATCAGCCAGGCCGTCGGCGAGACGGACCAGACCAAGGCCGCGGCCCTGCTCGACCAGGCCGACCAGCTCATGGTCGACGACGCCTACGTGCTGCCGCTCTACCAGAAGCCCACCTTCCTCGCGGTGCAGACCCGGTTCGTCAACATGCGGAACAACTCCACCAACGTCGGACCGCCGTACAACGTCGGCGAGTGGGGCCTGAAGAAGTAGCCCCACCGGAGCCCGTCGGATCCCCCGTGCCCGGCCCCGGCGATCCCGGGGCCGGGTCTCCGCCTCCGCCTCCGCCTCCGCCTCCGCATCCGTGAGATCCGTGAGATCCGTGAGAGAAGACCGCATGCTCGCCTACACCGTGCGCCGCATCCTCGTCTCCATACCCGTCCTGATCGTCTCGACGTTCATCGTCTTCCTGGTCGTCGTCAACTCCGGGGACCCGGTGGCCAACTTCGCCACCTCCCGGCAACCGCCGCCCAGCAAGGCCGCCGTGACCGCCTTCGCCCGCCACATCCACGCCGACGAACCGGTCGTGGCACGCTACTGGAACTGGATCACCGGCGTCCTGCACGGCGACTGGGGTCCGTCCGTCCAGTCCAACCTGGACATCGGCCACGACCTTTTCACCCGCTTCCGGGTCACCGTCACCCTGGTCGCCGCCGCCATGCTCCTCGCCCTCGTGATGTCGATCGTCTTCGGCGTGTTCAGCGCGATCCGCCAGTACAGCGTCGCCGACTACACCATCACCTTCCTCGGCTTCCTGTTCCTCGCCATGCCCGTGTTCTGGTTCGCGGTCCTGCTCAAGCAGGCCGGAGTCTGGTTCAACCAGGAGACCGGCAGCCAGTTCCTCGGCACCATCGGCGAGAAGTCCCCGTACCTCGAAGTCGACACCACCTGGAACGAGTTCACCGACCGCGTCGGCCACCTCATCCTGCCCACCATCACCCTGGCCCTGGTCTCCTTCGCCTCCTGGACCCGCTACACCCGCGCCGCCATGCTCGAAGTCCTGGACAGCGACTACGTTCGGCTCGCCCGCGCCAAGGGGCTGCGCCGCGGCCGGGTGCTCACCCGTCACGCCCTGCGCACCGCGCTGATCCCGCTCGCCACCGTCACCGCCCTCGACATCGCGATCATCCTCGGCGGCGCGGTCATCACCGAGACGATCTTCCAGTGGCACGGCATGGGCGAGATGCTCGTCCAGGCAGCCACCACCCTCGACGTCTACCGGACCATGGCCTGGCTGCTGCTGTCCGCCGTCGTCGTCATCGTCTTCAACCTCTTCGCCGACCTCCTCTACGCCGTTCTCGACCCGAGGATCCGCTATGACTGACATCGGGGCACTCGGGCCGGCCGGCACGCGAACGCCGGGCGACGACGGCGAGTTCACCGTCGTGCAGCGCAGCCAGACCCAGCTCGTCCTGCGCCGCTTCCTGCGCCACCGGGCCGCGATGATCAGCCTGGCCGTCTTCGTGCTGATCGTGCTGTGGGCCTTCGTCGGCCCGCACTTCTGGCACTACTCGTACGCCAAGTACACACCCGACAATTCCCAGCCCCCCTCCCGGAAGCACCCGTTCGGCACCGACTCCTCGGGGTACGACGCCTACGCACAGGTGATGCGCGGCACCCAGACCTCGCTGAAGATCGCCATCCTGATCGCGCTCGGCTCGACCCTGGTCGGCGCCGTGTGGGGCGCGATCGCCGGCTTCTACCGGGGGCTCGTCGACGCACTGATGATGCGCATCGCCGATCTGGTGCTGACCCTCCCGCTGTTCGCGATCGCGCTGGTCATCTCCTCGCGCAGCGGCGGTTCCTGGTACTGGATCGCCGTGGTGATCGCCGGACTCACCTGGGCGTACGTGTCCCGGGTGGTGCGCTCGTCCGTACTGTCCCTGCGCGAGAAGGAGTTCGTGGAGGCCGCCCGGGCGCTCGGCGCCTCCGACACCCGGATCATCTTCCGGCACCTGCTGCCCAACGCGCTCGGCCCGATCATCGTGAACGCCACCATCCTGGTCGCCACCGGCATCCTCACCGAGACCGCCCTGTCCTTCCTCGGGTTCGGCGTCCAACCACCGGACACCTCCCTCGGGCTGCTGGTCGCCCAGGCGCAGACCGCGGTCGACACCCGGCCCTGGCTCTTCTACATCCCCGGCGCCTTCATCATCGCCATCGCCCTCACCATCAACTTCATCGGCGACGGACTGCGCGACGCCTTCGACCCCCGGCAGCAAAGGGTGCGACAGTGACCGACACGGGCAACCGCAAGGGCATCGACAGGGTCGTGGGGAAGGGCGAAGAATCCGGCGCCGTTCTCGAAGTCGAGGACCTGAGCGTGGAGTTCCCCACCGAGGACGGGACCGTACGGGCGGTGCGCGGCGTCGGCTACCGGCTGGAACCGGGCGAGGCGCTGGGCATCGTCGGCGAGTCCGGCTCCGGCAAGTCCGTCACCGCGCTGGCGGTGATGGGGCTGCTGCCCGGCTCGGCCCGGGTGCGCGGCTCGGTGCGGTTCGAGGGCACGGAACTGCTCGGCATGTCCGACGCCCGCCTCTCGGACGTACGGGGCAGTGGCATCGCCATGGTCTTCCAGGACCCGATGACCTCCCTCAACCCCGTCTACACGGTCGGCTACCAGATCGCCGAGACCCTGCTCAGACACCACCCCGGGCTCGGCAGACGCCCGGCCCGCGCACGTGCCGTGGAACTCCTCGGCACGGTCGGCATCCCGAGCCCCGAACGGCGCGTCGACAGCTACCCGCACGAGCTCTCCGGCGGCATGCGCCAGCGCGTCGTCATCGCCATCGCGATCGCCAACGACCCGGACGTGATCATCGCCGACGAGCCCACCACCGCCCTCGACGTCACCGTCCAGGCACAGATCCTTCAGGCCCTGGAGACGGCCCGCGCCGAGACCGGCGCCGCGCTCGTCCTGATCACCCACGATCTCGGCGTGGTCGCCGGCCACACCGACCGGGTCGCCGTCATGTACGCCGGGCGGATCGTGGAGACCGGCTCGGTCGAGGACATCTTCTACACCCCGCGCATGCCCTACACCCTGGGCCTGCTCGGCTCCCTGCCCCGCCTCGACCGCGAGGAGGACCGCCTGACCCCCATCACCGGATCCCCGCCCTCGCTGCTCAACCTGCCCCCGGGCTGCCCCTTCGCACCCCGCTGCCCGATGCGCCGGGAGCCCTGCGACAGCACCGAACCCGCCCTGCGCGCCGCCGGATCGGACGCCCACCGCAGCGCCTGCCACTTCGCCGACGAACTCGTCGGCACGGCGGCCGACGAGGTCTTCGGCACCGTCGGCGCCGACACCGAGGCACTGGCCCGGTTCGCGGACCTGGAGGACGATGCCCGATGACCGATCCGCTGCCCCCGCTGCCCGGTCACGGCGGCACCGACGACCCCGTCCTTCAAGTTCGTGACCTGGTCAAACACTTCCCCGTGATGTCGCGGGGCGTGGTCCGCCGCCGGGTCGGCGACGTGCACGCCGTCTGCGGGGTCTCCTTCGACCTGTACGCGAACGAGACGCTCGGCCTGGTCGGCGAGTCCGGCTCCGGCAAGACGACCGTCTCCCGGACCCTGCTCAACCTGGAGACGGCCACCTCGGGCTCCGTCCACTACCGCGGCCGGTCGCTGACCGACCTGAGCAGACGTCAGATGCGGCCGCTGCGCCGGGAGCTGCAGATCGTCTTCCAGGACCCGTACGCCTCCCTGGACCCCCGGATCTCCGTCCACGAGATCGTCGCCGAACCCCTGCGCATCCACGGCCGCTACGGCCCCGGCGCCCCCGACGAGGTACGCGAACTGCTTCGCCTGGTCGGCCTGAACCCAGAGCACGGCAACCGCTTCGCGCACGAGTTCTCCGGCGGCCAGCGGCAACGCATCGGCATCGCACGGGCGTTGGCGCTGCGCCCCAGGGTGGTCGTGCTGGACGAGCCGGTCTCCGCGCTGGACGTGTCGATCCAGGCAGGCGTCCTCAACCTGCTGATGGACCTGCAGAGCGAACTGGGCCTGTCCTTCCTGTTCGTGGCGCACGACCTCTCCGTGATGCGCCATGTCGCCCACCGGGTCGCGGTGATGTACCTGGGCCGCCTGGTGGAGATCGCCCCCGCCCGCCGGCTCTTCGCCCGCCCCGCCCACCCCTACACCCAGGCCCTGGTCTCGGCGATCCCGCTGCCCGACCCGCGCAAGGAACGCGCCCGGAAACGGATCACCGTCCAGGGCGACGTCCCCAGCCCGGTCCGCCCGCCCAGCGGCTGCCGCTTCCGCACCCGCTGCCCCACGTTCGCCGGCCGGCTCACCGACAGCGAGCGCACCGCCTGCGTCGAACAGGTGCCGGACCTGGTGGACCGGGGCGGCGGCCACCCGGTCGCCTGCCACTACGCGGAGAACGTGCAGCTGCTGTGACCGTCCGGGCCGGGGAACGGCGTCAGCCGGCTCTCCCGCTCCACCCGTCGGCAGAACACCTCCATGGGGACGGCGTGCGGGGCATGGCGGACCAGCAGGTCGGCGGCGGCCCGGGGAATGCCCTCGGGACGGCTGCCCGCGGCGCAGCAGCGCACGAACTCGGCGCGCTCCTCGCCCCGGTACCCGTACAGGGCGGTGACCAGCCAGATCACCAGGTAGTAGCCGGTGTACGCGCGGTCGTAGTGCCGATGCCGGTCGAAGAAGTCCCGTTCGTCGGGGGCCAGCCGGAAGCGGGAGCTGAGGCTGAGCCCGAAGTCGGTGAGGTACAGCCGCCGGCCGTCGGTGAGGATGTTGCCGAAGTGGGCGTCGAGGTGCAGGAGATGACTCTCCGAGAGGAAGGCGGTGAGTTCCGCCAGGCCGTGGGCCGTGCGGACGCAGGCCGAGTCCGCCCGGTCCGTGCGCAGTTCGGCGTCCAGCCAGTCGTGCAGGGTGTACGGGATGTGCTCCAGGAACAGCGTGAGGCTCGCGGAGGCGTCCCGCAGGGCCTCGATGCGCTCCCGCACTCCCGTGGAGCCGCCCCAGTAGGCCACCGCCCCTTCGATGTCGGCGAGTTGATCCGGCAGCGGGGCCGGCGCGGCGGGCAGGACCCGCCAGTGGTGCAGCAGCGGGAAACCGGCGAACCGGCCTGCCAGCACCCAGTCCGTGGTCACCTGGTGCGCGGCCAGCTCCCGCCAGGCGCCGAACCCCGGGCTGCCGATCGTGCCGATGCCGTAGTGGCAGTACGCCGGCAGGGCGAAGAGGTTCTCGGTGGAGCGGGTGTGCCGCGGGTCCTGTTCCCGGTCGGTCAGGGGGATCCGCTTCACGAACACCGGTCTGCCGTCCACCGTGAGCCGCACCGCTCGGCCGCCGATCCCGGTGCCGAGCGGCCGGCCGGCCGCGACCAGTTCGGCCAGCTCGACGTCGCTCAGCAGGGCCAGGGAGGTCGCGATGCCGGCGTGGGCGGCGACGCGGCTCGTGGTGTCGGTCATCCCCCCATGGTCACCGCGGCGGCCCCCAGCTGTCCGCGGATTCCCGCAGCGCCCGTGCCGCGCCGGTGATCAGCGGATCACCGTGGCCGAAGCACGCCGTCTCCGTGTCCAGGGTGGCCAGCAGCCGGAAGGAGGCGACGGCTTCGTCCCGGTCGAGGTTGAACACCCCGGGCATCACCGCACCGGTGGCCGGGGCGGCCGCCACCGCGTCTCCGGTGAACAGCACACCGTACGCCGGCAGATGGAGGGCGACGCTGCCGTGGGTGTGCCCGGGTACGTGGACGACCCGGGCACCGCCGCCGAAGTCCAGGACGTCCCCGTCGGACAGCTCCGTCACCTCCGCCGGGGGCGCCGGCTCGCCGGCGGGCAGCAGTTCGAGGACCGCGGCGCGGATCGGCAGCTCCCAGTCCTCGAACACCGGTGGCGGGCCCGGGAGCTCGCGCCGGATCACCGGAGCGTCCAGGCGGTGGGCCAGCACCTCGGCTCCGCTCAGCGCGGCGAACTCGGCGGCCCCGCCGACGTGGTCCTCGTGGAAATGGGTGAGGACGATCCGTCGTACCGTCGCGGGAGACCGCCCCAGCGCGGTGAGCGCGTCGGCGATCGGCCGGCCCGAGCCGGGCGGGCCGGAGTCGATCAGCGTCGAGGCGCCGGTGTCCGGGTCGTGCCAGAGGTAGGCCTGGCCCACCGGGAAGCGCAGCAGGTGCAGCCGGGGGAGCAGCTCGATGACGTCCATGTCCCGACCGTAGGAAGGACCCCGTCCATGGACGAGGGCCCTCCGCCGTGGGCGGAGCGATTCAGCCCACCGCGTACGCGGGCCCACCGTGTAAGCGGGCCCAGCGTGTGAGCGGGCCCACCGCTTACACAGGCCGACCGCGTGTGCGGGCCGGCCCGGTGTGTCAGCTCGCCGCGTAGTTCCGCAGGAACAACGCCTCCGCCACCGACAGGCGCTCCAGCTCCTCGGGGGACACGCTCTCGTTGACGGCGTGGATCTGCGCCTCCGGCTCGCTCAGGCCGATCAGCAGGATCTCGGCCTGCGGGTAGAGACCGGCGAGGGTGTTGCACAGCGGGATGGAGCCGCCCTGACCGGCGTACTGCATCGTCTCGTCCGGGTAGGCGACCGCCATCGCGTCGGCCATCGCCCGGTAGGCCGGGCTGCTGGTGTCCGCGCGGAACGGCTGGCCCTGGCCGACCGCCTCGGTCCGCACCCGCGCACCCCACGGCGTGTGCGCCTCCAGGTGGGCCTGGAGCAGCTTGCCCGCCTCCGCCGCGTCCACGCCCGGCGGCACCCGGAGGTTGACCAGGGCGCGGGCGCTGGCCTGCACCGACGGGGTGGCGCCGACCACCGGCGGGCAGTCGATGCCGAGCACCGTGACCGACGGACCGGCCCAGATGCGGTCCGCGACCGAGCCGTCGCCGATCAGTCCGACACCGTCCAGCACCTTCGAGTCCGTACGGAACTGCTGCTCGTCGTACTCCAGGCCCTCCCAGCGGGTCCCGGGCGTGAGCCCGTCGACCGTCGTGGAACCGTCCTCGGCGCGCAGCGAGTCCAGGACCCGGATCAGCGCGGCCAGCGCGTCCGGGGCGGCACCGCCGAACTGGCCCGAGTGCAGGTTGCCCCGGAGCGTGTCGATCTGGATGCGGACGGAGGTCATCCCCCGCAGGGTCGTGGTGACGGTCGGCAGCCCCACCCGGAAGTTGCCCGTGTCACCGATGACGATCGCGTCCGCCGCCAGCAGCTCGGGGTGCTGTTCGGCGTACCGCTCCAGGCCGCCGGTGCCCATCTCCTCCGAGCCCTCGGCGATCACCTTGACGGTGACCGGGACGCCGCCGTTCGCCTTCAGCGCGCGCAGCGCCAGCAGGTGCATGATCACGCCGCCCTTGCAGTCGGCGGCACCGCGCCCGTACCAGCGGCCGTCCCGCTCCGTCAGCTCGAACGGCGGGGTGGTCCAGGCGGTCTCGTCCAGCGGCGGCTGCACGTCGTAGTGCGCGTACAGCAGGACCGTCTTGGCACCCTCCGGGCCCGGCAGACAGCCGTACACCGACTGCGTGCCGTCCGGGGTGTCCACTATGGCGACGTCCGTGAAGTCCTCGGCGCGCAGCGCGTCGGCCACCCAGTTCGCGGCGCCCTCGCTCTCGCTCTTCGGGAACTGGGCGAAGTCAGCCACCGACTTGAACGCCACCAGCTCGGCGAGCTCCGCCTTGGCCCTCGGAAGCAGGGCGGTGACGGTCTCGGCGACCGGATTGGACGACATGGGCACGCTCCTCGTGGGTGCGACGTTGAACTGGTGAGTGGACCGATCCTCCCACAGTGGCCTGCGGCGATCTCCGCCGTAGGATGCGGGGGGACAGGTGACAGGTGTCGGCCTGCGGACGGACAGGGCCTGACCTACGGCTTGATACGGCTTCTACGGCTTGATCGGAGCAGCGGACCATCGTGAGCGGCGAGAATTCTTCGGCGGACGACGTGCGGGCGGACGACGTACAGCGGGTGTGGGACGTCGTCGTGGTGGGCGCGGGACCCGCGGGGGCCTCGGCCGCCTATGCGGCGGCAGTCGCGGGACGGCGCGTGCTGTTGCTGGAGAAGGCCGAGCTGCCCCGGTACAAGACCTGCGGCGGCGGCATCATCGGCCCCTCGCGCGACGCGCTGCCGCCCGGCTTCGAGCTGCCCCTCAAAGACCGGGTGCACGCGGTCACCTTCTCCAACAACGGGCGGTTCACCCGTACGCGCCGCTCCAAGCAGATGATGTTCGGGCTGATCAACCGGCCCGAGTTCGACCAGCAGCTGGTCGAGCACGCCCAGAAGGCGGGCGCCGAGCTGCGCACCGGCGCCGCCGTGCAGCGCGTCGAGCAGCACGGCTCGGCGGTACCGGACCGGCGGACGGTCGCGGTCGTGCTCCAGGGCGGCGAGACCCTGCTGGCCCGCGCCGTGGTCGGCGCGGACGGCAGCGCCAGCCGCATAGGCGCCCACGTCGGGGTGAAGGTCGACCAGGTCGACCTCGGCCTGGAGGCGGAGATCCCGGTGCCCGAGACGGTCGCCGAGGACTGGAAGGGCCGGGTCCTCATCGACTGGGGGCCGATGCCCGGCAGTTACGGCTGGGTCTTTCCCAAGGGGGACACCCTGACCGTCGGCGTGATCTCGGCGCGCGGCGAAGGCGCGGCCACCAAGCGGTACTTGGAGGACCTCATCGCCCGGCTCGGCCTCGCCGGCTTCGAGCCGAGCATCTCCTCCGGCCACCTGACCCGCTGCCGCGCCGACGACTCCCCGCTGTCCCGGGGCCGGGTGCTGGTCTGCGGTGACGCGGCGGGTCTGCTCGAGCCGTGGACCCGTGAGGGCATCTCCTTCGCACTGCGTTCGGGGCGGCTCGCGGGGGAGTGGGCGGTGCGGATCGCCGAGGCCCACGACGCCGTCGACACCCGCCGCCAGGCGCTGAACTACGCCTTCGCCGTCAAGGCGGGCCTCGGCGTCGAGATGAGCGTCGGCAAGCGGATGCTCGCGGTGTTCGAACGCCGGCCCGGGCTGTTCCACGCGGCGCTGACCGGGTTCCGTCCCGCCTGGCGGGCGTTCAAGGAGATCACCCAGGGCCGGACCTCCCTCGGTGAGCTCATCCGCTCCCACCCGCTGGCCCAGCGCGCCCTCACGGCGTTCGACCCGGGGCCGGCGGCGAAGGAGAACGCCCCCGCCGAGGACGCCGCCGACGAGGAAGCCGTCACTTCGTGACGGTGACCCGGAAGACGGGGTGGTCGGCGCCGGCCGCGACGAGTTCGTCGTCCGAGGACTTGGCCGTCACCCCGGGGAAGTACTGCTTGACCTCCCAGCCCCACTTCTCCAGGTAGGCCCGCAGCACCGGGAGCTTCTCGGCGTCGGGAAGCTCCACCACGGTGAACTCACGCACCTTCCGCCCCACCCGCAGCTCGCCACCGCCGGCCACGCGCATGTTCCGCACCCACTGGGAGTTGCCACGCGCCGAGACCAGGTACTGGCTGCCGTCGTACGTGTGCGGGTTGACCGGGACGCGCTGCATCTTGCCGCTCTTGCGGCCGCGCACGGACAGTTCCGCGCTGCCCGCGAAGCTGATCCCGTGCCGGGCGAGCCAGCCGACGAGGCTGTTCACGCGGACGGCCAGCGCGTTGGTCTTGGCGTAGTACGGCTCGGGCGACGCCTGCGGCTGAGGCTGTGACTGCGACGACGACATGGTGACCCCCATTTGATTGAGAGAGCAGTGCTCTCGCTAGAGCAACAGTGTGGGGGAGATCGGTGTTCCAATGCAAGAGCGGTGCTCTCTTTTTTGAGCGCCGCACCATCTCGTGAGCGCTGCTCTCATCTGTGAGCGCCGATCCACAACAAGTGCACTGCTCCAAACCGTGTGCACTGCTCTGCGAACATGGCAGACTGCTCCCCATGACCACCCCGCAGGGCGCCCGCGCGCGAGCCAGGATGGAAGTCGCCACGGCCATCAAGGACGAGGCGCGCAGACAGCTCGCCGCCGAGGGCGCGGCCAAGCTGTCGCTGCGAGCCGTCGCGCGCCGACTCGGCATGGTCTCCTCGGCGCTCTACCGCTACTTCCCCAGCCGTGACGACCTGCTCACCGCGCTGATCATCGACGCCTACGACTCCCTCGGCGAGGCCGCCGAGACCGCCCACGCCGCTGTCGCCGACGCGGCGCCGGCGCAGCGCTGGGTGGCGGTGTGCGAGGCGGTGCGCGGCTGGGCGCTGACCCACCCGCACGAGTACGCGCTGATCTACGGCTCGCCGGTGCCCGGCTACTCGGCTCCGGAGACGACCATTCCACCGGCCGCCCGGGTGGCCATGGTCCTCATCGGGATCCTGCGGGACGCGTTCGAGCGGCGCGGTCTGGCCCGTACCCCCGTACCCGCCGAGCTCGCCCCCGAGGCCCGCCGGATGGCCGACGAGCTGATGCCCGGCCTGCCGCCGGAGGCGGCGGTGGCCATGGTCGCGGCGTGGGCCCAGTTGTTCGGGTTGGTGGGGTTCGAACTGTTCGGCCAGTTCAAGGGGGTCGTGGAGGAGCGGGACCGGTTCTTCCGCCATGCGGCCGCGCAGCTCGCCCACGGGGTGGGCCTGGTTTTCCCCTAGAAGGCCTCGGCTCAGGCCGTCACCTTGTCCAGGAACGCGGCGAGGTTCGTCACCGTCCGCCGTATCTTCTCCTCCTGCGTGAGCGACTCCGGCATGCGCCCGCCCGGGCCCGCGTCCCGCTTGCCCCGCACGTACAGCGAACAGGCGAGGTCGCTACAGAGGTACGCGCCCACGGAGTTGCCCTGCAGCCCGGCCTTCCCGGCCTTGGCGGCGACCATCAGGGAGACGCCTCCGGTGTGCGTGGTCAGGCAGATCGAGCACATGCTGCGCCGGGTCTGCCAGGAGGAGGGGCTGGGGCAGCGCAGCGCCACCGCCCGCGCGTGGCCGTCGTCCAGTTCGGTCACCAGGTAGGCGCGGTCCGGTGCCTGGGGGTCGCGCCAGCCGAAGTAGTCCAGGTCGGCCCATGGTCGTTCGTCCAGGCCGTGGGGGATGTTCAGGCGTTTCGCCGCGCCCTTGGTGCAGTTCACGAACGCGGCACGGATCTCTTGTTCGGTCAGCTGTCTCATGCAGCGCACGCTAATTTGCCTAAAGACTTTAGGCAAATGCATAATTCCTGAAGGTGGGAACCGGAGGCGAGGAGCGGGTGTGGCGCGAGCGGGGCTGAGTACGGAACGGCTGGTCCGGGCCGGAGCCGAGCTGGCCGACGAGGTCGGCTTCGACCAGGTGACCGTCTCGGCGCTGGCCAGACGGTTCGACGTGAAGGTCGCGAGCCTGTACTCGCACGTCAAAAGCTCCCAGGACCTGAAGACGAGGATCGCCCTGCTGGCGCTGGAGGAACTCGCCGACCGGGCCGCCGACGCGCTGGCCGGACGGGCCGGCAAGGACGCCCTCGTCGCGTTCGCCGACGTCTACCGCGACTACGCCCGCGCCCACCCCGGCCGCTACACGGCGGCCCGGCTGCGCCTCGACCCGGAGACGGCCGCGGCGAGCGCCGGCGTCCGGCACGCCCAGATGACCCGGGCGATCCTGCGCGGCTACGACCTGACCGAACCGGACGAGACCCATGCCGTCCGGATGCTCGGCAGCGTCTTCCACGGCTTCGTCGACCTGGAACTGAGCGGTGGCTTCAGCCACAGCGCCCCCGACAGCCAGCAGTCCTGGACCCGTGTCCTCGACGCCCTCGACGCCCTGCTGCGCACCTGGCCCGCACCGGCCTGACCGCCCCTTCGCGGGGAACAGGGACGGAACACCGAACCGAAAGCAGACGGAACACAGAGGCGATGAACACCGACCCCCGCTGGATCACCACCCCGATCACCGCGAGCCTCCTCCGTGGCGCCCTGGACCTGGAGCACACCGAGCACGGCGTCCTGCCGCACCGGCTCCCGGCCCGGGCCCGCGCCCAGTGCGACGACCCGCAGCTCGCCATGGTCGAGTCCCAGCCCTCCGGCGTGCGGCTGGTGTTCCGTACCCGCGCCACCGCCGTGGAACTGGACACCCTGCCCGTCAAGCGGCTCTACGTCGGCGCGCCGCCCCGCCCGGACGGCGTCTACGACCTGCTCGTCGACGGCACCCTGGCCGGCCAGGGCAGCGTGCCCGGCGGCACGGTCCAGGTCGTCGACCTGAGCGCCGGGACCATGGAGCTGCGCCCCGGACCGGTCGGCACCCTCGGCTTCACCGGACTGCCGGAGCGCGAGAAGACCGTCGAGATCTGGCTGCCGCACAACGAGACGACCGAACTGGTCGCGCTGCGCACCGACGCCCCGCTCACCGCCGTACCCGACCACGGCCGCAAGGTCTGGCTGCACCACGGCAGTTCCATCAGCCACGGCTCCGACGCCGCGAGCCCCACCGCCGTCTGGCCCGCGCTGGCGGCCTCGCTCGCCGGCGTGGAGCTGGTCAACCTGGGGCTGGGCGGCAGCGCCCTGCTCGACCCGTTCACCGCCCGCGCCGTCCGGGACACCCCGGCCGACCTGATCAGCCTCAAGCTCGGCATCAACGTCGTCAACACCGACCTGATGCGGCTGCGCGCCTTCGGCCCCGCCGTGCACGGCTTCCTCGACACCGTCCGCGAGGGGCACCCCACCACCCCGCTGCTGGTCGTGTCGCCGATCCTGTGCCCGATGCACGAGGACACGCCGGGCCCCACCGCCATGGACCTGAGCGCCCTCGGCGCGGGCCGGCTCGCCTTCACGGCCGCCGGCGACCCGGCCGAGCGCGCGAGCGGCAAGCTCACCCTGAGCGTCATCCGCGACGAGCTGTCCCGGATCGTCGCCCAGCGCGCCGCCGAGGACCCCCACCTCCACTACCTCGACGGCCGTGCCCTCTACGGCGAGGCCGACGCGGCCGACCTTCCGCTGCCCGACGGACTCCACCCGGACGCGGCCACCCACCGCCGGATCGGCGAACGCTTCGCCGCCCTGGCCTTCACGGACGACGGCGCGTTCACGGGCCGCGGCGGCGGCCGCCGACCAGCAGGGGGAGCCGCCCCGGCCGGGACCGGCGGCCTACTTCCCGGGGAGTACGCGTGATCACCCCGCCGGGCTGACGCCCGCGCGTGCCGCCGGCGTCTAGCGTGGCGGTCATGGACGAGCAGCGGGTACGGGAGCGCGGCCCCGCGCAGTGGTGGCAGTACGGGCCCCCGTGGCGGGACCACCCCGACGCCACCACCCCTGGTACCCGCCGTCCCCGGCTGCCGTGGCGCACCACCGTGCCGCTCACCGTCCTCGTGCTGGTGGGCTCGAACGCCGCCGCCCGTGCGCAACCCCACCGCGAGCACCTCGACCCGTACGCCCGCCTGCTGCTCCTCGCCACCTGTGCCCTGCTGCTGTGGCGGCACCGGCACCCGGTGCCCGTGGCGTTCGGCACGGCCGCGCTCGCCCTGGTCTACCTCGGTGCCGGCTACCCGTACGGGCCGGTCTTCGCGGCCGTCGCCGTGGCCTGCTTCAGCACGGTCGTCGCCGGGCACCGGCGGGCCGCCTGGGCGGCGCTCGGGATGCTGTGGGCCGGGCATCTGCTGATCTCGCTGTGGCTGTACCGCCGGCTGCCGCCGCCGGGCGACACGGGGGCGGGCCTCGGCCCGGAAGTGATCATCGCCACCTGGGTGCTGATCATCGTCTCGGTGGCCGAGCTGGTCCGGCTGCGGCGCGAGCAGTGGGCTCGGGAGCGGGCCGACCGCGCCCAGGCGGCCCGGCGGCGCGCGGACGAGGAACGCCTGCGGATCGCCAGGGAGCTGCACGACGTCCTGGCGCACAGCATCTCGGTCATCAACGTCCAGGCCGGCATGGGTCTCGCGCTCCTCGACTCCGATCCCGAGCAGGCCAGGTCCGCGCTCACCACCATCAAGGCGGCCAGCAAGGAGGCCCTCGGCGAGGTACGTCAGGTGCTCGACACCCTGCGGGCACCGGGAGCCGCGCCACGGGCGCCGGCGCCCGGTCTCGGGCGGCTGCCGGAACTGGTGGAACAGGCGGCCGGCGCCGGACTCACCGTCGACGTGACGGGGGAGCCGCCGCACCTGCCGCCCGGCGCCGACCTGGCCGCCTTCCGCATCGTGCAGGAGGCCCTCACCAACGTCGTACGGCACTCCGGATCACGGCACGCGCGCGTGCGGCTCGAACACGGCGCGGGGAAGCTGCGGTTGCGGATCGACGACGACGGCCCGGCGACCGGGGCGGACGCGGGCGGCAGCGGGAACGGGCTGGCCGGGATGCGGGAGCGGGCGGCCGCCCTGGGGGGCACGATCGAGGCGGGACCGCGCGCCGACGGCGGCTTCCGGGTGCTGGCCGTACTGCCGTCGGACGACCGGGAGGAGCGATGATCCGGGTACTGCTCGCCGACGACCAGTCGCTGGTGCGGGCCGGTTTCCGGGCGCTGCTCGACGCGCAGCCGGACATCGAGGTGACCGGTGAGGCGGCGGACGGCGAGGAGGCGCTGCGCAAGGTGCGTGAACTGCGCCCCGACGTCGTCCTGATGGACATCCGTATGCCGCGTCTGGACGGCCTGGCCGCGACCCGCCGGGTCACCGGTGAGCCGGAGCTGACGGACGTGAAGGTGGTCATGCTGACGACGTTCGAGGTCGACGAGTACGTCTTCGAGGCGATCCGTTCCGGAGCCTCCGGGTTCCTGGTCAAGGACACCGAGCCGGACGAACTGGTGCGGGCGGTCAGGGCGGTGGTGGCCGGGGACGCGCTGCTGTCGCCGGGGGTGACGCGCCGGCTGATCGCGGAGTTCGCGGCCCGCTCCAAGGCACCGGCCGCCGCCGACGCGCTCGCCCGGCTCACCGAGCGGGAAAGGGAGGTGATGGCCCTGGTCGGCATCGGCCTGTCCAACGAGGAGATCGCCCGCCGCCTGGTCGTCAGCCCCCTCACCGCCAAGACCCACGTGAGCCGCACGATGATCAAACTGGGCGCCCGTGACCGCGCCCAACTGGTCGTCCTGGCCTATGAGTCGGGCTTGGTACGGCCGGGCTGGCTGGGCTGAGACGAGCGCCGGAACCGGACCAGCACGCTGACCATCCGGGCGAGGAACAGCACGGCCGCGAGCCCCGCGCCCACGACGCGCAGTGTGCGCTCCGGGCCGCCGGGCAGCTCGAACAGCAGCGCAGGACCGGCCACCGCGCCGTAGACGACCGCGGCCGCGAACGCCGCACTGCACAGCGCGTATCCGATCTCGACGGTGATCGCGTCCCGCTCGGCCTGACCGCGCCGTCCCCCGTGCGTCGTCATCCCGGCAGTCTCACAGCCGGGCGCCCGGCGGGGCAACGGGCCCCCGCCGGGCGCAGGTTCGCCGGCGTCCCCGTTCAGTCGCCCGCGGGCACGCGCTCCGCCTCCAGGGAGGTGGACCTGGCGATCACGACGGTCCGCTGCGGGCGCGGGGCGCGCAGCCCCGTCAGGGTGATCAGCAGCCCGGCGAGGGCCACGACCGCGACCACCAGGAAGCCGGGACGGTAGCTGTCGAGCACCGCCTGCGGCGTCGCGTGGGCGGGCGCGCCCGCGGTGACCACGGCCGTGACGATCGCCAGGAAGATCGCACCGCCCACCTGCACCGAGGTGTTGAGGAGCCCGGAGACCATGCCCTGCTCGTGGTCGTCGACGCCGTTGGTGGCCTGGATGTTGAGGGAGGGGAAGACCAGGGCGCAGGCCGCTCCGATCAGCAGCATCGACGGCAGGATCGCCGCCGCGTAGGCCGGGCTCAGGTCGACCCGGAGGAACAGGGCGTAGCCGAGGACCATGAACGCGAAGCCGGCCGCGATCAGCCGCGGGGTGCCGAAGCGGTCCACGATCGCGCCGACCTTGGTCGAGGACACCGCCACCAGCGCGCCGGCCGGCAGGAAGGCCAGCGCGGTGTGCAGCGCGGACCAGCCGAGCAGGGACTGCATGTACAGGGTGGTCAGGAACTGGAAGCCGACGTACGAGCCGAAGAAGGCGATCGCGCCGAGCTGTGCGCGGACCTGGTTGCCCGAGCGCAGCACGCCGAGGCGGACGAGCGGGCCCGGGGAGCGGCGTTCGATCCGGACGAAGACGGTCAGCAGGACGGCGACCGCGAGGAAGGACAGCAGGGTGCGGGCCGACGCCCAGCCGACCTGCGGGGCCTCCACGACGGTGAACACCAGGAGCAGCATGGAGGCGGTGCCGAGGACCGCGCCGGGGATGTCGTAGCCGTTGTGGTCGCGTTCGCGGGAGCTGCGCGGCAGCAGCCGGAGGCCGGCGAGGAGCGCGACCAGGGCGATGGGGGCGGGCAGCAGCATGGTGAAGCGCCAGCTGGCCTCGGTGAGCAGGCCGGACAGCACCAGGCCCATGGAGAAACCGGTGGCCGCGCAGGTGGTGTAGATGGAGAGGGCGCGGTTGCGCAGCGGGCCCTCCGGGAACGTGGTGGTGATGATCGAGAGGCCGGCGGGGGCGGTGAAGGCCGCGCTCAGGCCCTTGACGAAGCGGCTGGCGATCAGCAGCGGACCCGAGTCGACCAGGCCGCCCAGGAGCGAGGCGAGCGCGAAGACGCCGAGGGCCACGAGGAACACCTGGCGCCGGCCCAGCAGGTCGGCGGTGCGGCCGCCGAGCAGGAGCAGGCCGCCGTATCCCAGGATGTAGCCGCTGACGATCCATTGCAGCGTCGAGGTGGAGAGGTGCAGGTCGGAGCCTATCGACGGCAGGGCGACGCCGACCATCGACACGTCCAGCGCGTCCAGGAACATGGCGGCGCAGAGCACCAGCAGTGTGCCCCAGAGCCGGGGAGTCCAGCGTCCCTCGGCGAGGGGGGCGGTGAGCGGAGAGGTCATGACCCGAGACACTACATGCACATGCATCAGATGCAAACGCATTTAATTACGATGCAACAATCCTGGTTCTCTGCTACGGTGCCCCGATGGCGGCGAAGAAGCCCGAGCAGGCGCTCGTGGAGCAATGGCGGGACATCCTGGCCCTGCACGCCCGCACCCAGTGCGAGCTCGACCGTGCCCTGCACGGCCACGGCCTGTGCGCCAGCGACTTCGAGGTCCTCGACCTGCTCTCCGACGCGCCGGCGGCGGACGGCGCGTGCAGCTTCCGTGTCCAGGAGATCGCCGAGCGGGTGCACCTCAGTCAGAGCGCGCTGTCCCGGCTGATCGCCCGCCTGGAGAAGGACGGCCTGGTCGAGCGGGCCATGTGCCCGGAGGACCGGCGCGGCGTGCGGGTGGCGCTCACCGGCAAGGGGCGCGCGCTGCACGGCGAGGTGCTGCCGGTGCAGCGCGCGGTGCTCACCAGGATGCTGGCCGCCGAATCGAGCTGAGACCGGCCGGTCGGGCCGCCTGCCGTGGCCGGCTGCTCAGATACCGGAGTTCGCCAGCCACAGGCCGGCCACCTCCGGGTCGCCGTGCACCGTCGGCACCGGCACCCGGTTCCACAGGGCCAGGTACAACTGGTCGGCGGGACCGGCGAGTTCGGCCGCCGCGTCGTCGTGTGCGCCGAGTTCCGTGACCGGCGGCCGCGCCGACAGCCGTACGGTCCAGGCCGCGTCCGCGTCGACCGCGCGCACCCGTATCACCCGAGGGTGTTCGCTGCGGACCCGGCTGCGCGCGCGGGCGTGGAAGCCGCGCAGCAGTTCGTCGATCCCGTCGACCGCGAAGTCCGTGCGGATCGGGGTGGTCCGGCCGCCCCGCGCGGCTTCCGCGTCGTAGCGGTGGACGGTCGTCTCGTGGGCCTGCCGGCGGAGCCAGAAGGCCAGCGGTGCGGAGACCGGGGCGGGGTGGAAGGTCCAGCACGTCATGTCCCGCGGTGCGCCGCCCAGGGTGTCGACGAGCCGGCGGTGGCCCTCCCGGTACCAGGCGGTCAGCTCGGTGCCGTCGAGGGCCGGCGGGTCCGGAACGGGGCGGGGTGAGGTCTCGGCGTCGGCGACCACACCGGCGGCCCACCGGTGGATGGTGCCGGTGTGCCGCAGCAGGTCGCGCACCCGCCAGTCCGGGCAGGTGGGCACCGGGGCGTCGAGCCCCGCCTCCGCGGCGGCCGTGGCCAGCAACCGGCCCTCCCGGTCGAGGATCTCAAGAAACTCGTCAGTCTCCATGCCGTGAGTGTGCCGGATACGAGCCCGTGCCCGCGGCTAGCGCAGCAGGAACCCCACCGTGTACCCCAGTGCGTTGACCGCCCAGTGCAGGGCCATCGGCGCCAGCAGGGAGCCGCTGCGATCGCGCAGCCAGCACAGCAGACAGCCCGCCACGGCCGTGAACAGCACGGCGCCGATGTCCACCAGCACCGCCCCGGCGGCCGAGTGCCCGAAGAGCGAACCCAGCGTCGGCTTGTCCTTGTCGAGGTGCAGCGAGGGCAGGATGTGCCAGAGGCCGAAGAGCACGGAGGAGAGGACGGCCGCCGTGGTGGCCGTGTGCAGGCGGCGCAGGAGTGCGAACAGCACCCCGCGGAAGGCCGTCTCCTCCAGCAGTACCGTCCCCACGGGCACCGCGACCAGCGCCTTGAACGCGATCTCCGGCCCGTTCAGCGCGTCCGTCCGCTGGTCCGCGAACAGTCCGCGGGTGACCGGCGGCAAGGCCACGCACAGATAGACCGCCGCGACGATCCCGATCAGAGTGACCGCCCAACGCGCCCCGTCGCCGAGGGTGTCGCGGCCCAGCCCCAGCTCCTGCCAGCTGCCCCCGGCCCAGAACAGCAGCCCCACCAGGACGGCCGAGGCGACGACCGCGGTGAGCAGGATCCAGGACCCGGCCCAGCGGTTGTCCAGCAGGTTCGCCGACACCAGCACGGCCACCACCGCCGCCAGGGCAGGGCGGGTGGGAAGCCGGGGGAGCCGGGGCGGCGGCATGCCGACGGGGTGTCAGAACCCGACCCGGCCGCCCGGCGGGCGGCCGGGCGTGCGGCGTCCGCCGCCGCGACCACGGCCCGGCGCGGCGCCGACGACGGGGGCGACCTGGATACCCGCCTTCGGCGACCGGTCGCGGGCGGCCTGGGCGACGGCCTGCCGCGCGGCCCGCTCGCTCATGCCCCGCCGGAGAACACCGGCACCGACCACCGAGTCGCCTGCCGCCGCGGTCGCCGCGGTCGCCGCGGGCGGCGTCGGTCCGGCCGCAGGCGGCGTGGAGCGTGTATTCGCGGTCGTCCGGACCTGGGCCATGCTCACCACGATGGGATGTCCCGTGAGGGCTTGCACCTTTTCCCGGAAGGAAGGGTGACCCTGGGGGACTTTCCGGATGCGGCGGCGGATGCGGTGGCCGATCGTGGTCCCGAGGTGGCCAAGTGAGTGGTGCGGGCAGGGCTCTGAAGCGTATGAGGGACGGGACCCGGCGGGCGGCGGAGCGGGTGCGCCGGCATGCGGGCCCCGACCCGGTGCTCCGTCGGCGGCCGTGCTGGGGCGGCGTCGGGGTGGCGGTTCTGTGCTACTGCCTGTCCCTCACCCCCTCCCTGCTTCCGCGCGCCTGGTGGCTCCAGGGGCTCGCGGCCGGCGTCTCGGCGGCCGTCGGCTACGCCGTCGGTGCCGTGCTGGAGACCCTCGCCCGGCTGCTGCTGAGCTGGGCCGGCGTCCGCGTCCGCCCGCGGACCCGCCGTATCCTCTGGGCCGCCCTGGGTGTGCTCGGCGCCGCCGCGGTGGTCACCGTCACCGCCTGGAGCGTCCGCTGGGAGGGGCAGGTCCGCCGGGCGGTGGCCCTGCCCCCGCACATCGTCTGGTGGCAGTGGGCGCTCGTCCCCCTCGTGGCCGCGCTGGTCGGCACGCTGCTGCTCCTGGTGGCCCGCGTGGTACGGCTATCCACCCGCGTCGTCGCTCACGCGTTCGGCGCCCTCGTCCCGCGCCCCGTCGCCTACGCCACCGGGGTCGTCCTGGCCGCCTTCGTGATCGTCGGAATCGTCCAGGGCTTCCTGCTGCGCGCCGCGCTGGACGCGATCGAGAGCGGTGCCTCGCTCGCCGACCAGGGCACCACCAAGGGCGTCCACCAGCCCGGCCTGCCCACCCTCTCCGGCACCCCCGACTCCGCCGCCCACTGGGACACGCTGGGCGCCAAGGGCCGCGACTTCGTCGGCACGGCCACGCCCCGCGCCGACATCGCCGCCTTCACCGGCCGCCCGGCGAAGGATCCGGTACGGGTCTACGTCGGCCTGCGCTCCGCCGACACCCTCGGCGAACGCGCCGCCCTCGCCGTACGCGAACTCGAACGCACCGGCGGCTTCTCCCGCACGGTCCTCGCCGTCATGGGCACCACCGGCACCGGCTGGATCAACGACCAGGGGAGCAAACCCCTGGAGTACATGTGGGACGGTGACACCGCCGAGGTCGCCATGCAGTACTCCTACCTCCCCAGCTGGGTCTCCGCGCTCACCGAGGACGAGGCCGCAGCCACCGGGCGTGCCCTCTTCGACGCCGTCTACACCAAGTGGCGGATGCTCCCCGCCGGCTCCCGCCCCCGGCTCGTCGTCTACGGCGAAAGCCTCGGATCCTTCTCCATGGAGTCCGCCCTGAACGGCTCTCCTGCCAGGCTCGTCGCCGAGACCGGCGGCGCGCTGTTCGTCGGCCCGACCTACGACAACCCGCTGTGGAAGACGGTCACCGCACGGCGGCAGCCGGGCAGCCCCGAGTGGCGGCCGGTGGTCGCCGGCGGGGCGCATGTGCGCTTCGCGCAGGTGCCGGCGGACTACGGCATCCCGGACGCGCCCTGGGGCGAGCCCCGCGCGGTCTACCTCCAGAACGGCTCCGACCCCGTCGTCTGGTGGTCGCCCGGCCTCGCCTTCCGCAAGCCGGACTGGCTGGACCGGCCGCGGGCCCGCGACGTCTCGACTGTGATGCGGTGGTACCCACTGCTGACGTTCTGGCAGGTGGCGTGCGACCTGGCAGGCGCCGACAACGTGCCGGACGGATTCGGACACCGGTACGGAACGCTGCCGACGAGCGCGTGGGCGGAGATCACGGGCCCGCCCGGTTGGACGGGCGCCGACACCGCGCGGCTGGCCGGGGTGCTGGAGCCGCTGCCGGAACCGGGACTGCTGGACTGAGGCGATGCCCCGGCCGGGCGGCTGGCCCGCGGCCGCGCGCCCGTCCGGACGGCGGAGTGCGAGCGGTCCGCGGACGGGCGGGATCTTCGGTCAGTGCCCTGCCGTGCGCCGGGTCAGCAGTGCGATGGCCGCGGCGGTGGCGGCGAGGACGGCGACGGTGGTGAGGGCGGCGGGGAGGGAGAGCCAGTCCGCCATGAAGCCGATGGCGGGTGGTCCCAGGAGCATGCCGCCGTAGCCGAACGTGGAGGCGATGGCGACTCCCTCGGGGCCGGCCAGCCTGCCCGCGCGTTCGACGGCGACGGGGAAGAGGTTGGCGAGGCCCAGTCCGGTGATCGCGAAACCGAGGAGGGCCGCCCACAGGGCCGGGGCGAGTGCGCCGAGCAGCATGCCGGTCGCGGCGGTGGTGCCGCCGAACACCAGGGTGCGGGTCTGGCCCAGGGCCTCGAGCAGCCTGGTGCCGCTGAGCCGGCCGACGGTCATGGCGAGGGCGAAGCAGGAGTAGCCGATGGCGGCCGTGCCGGGTGCGGCGCCGAGGTCCTGCTCCAGGTGCAGGGCGCTCCAGTCGGCCATGGCACCCTCGCCGTAGGCCGTGCACAGGGCGATCAGGCCGAACGTGACGACGAGCAGCCGGGGGCGGGGTGCCAGGCGGTGCCGTATGGATGTCGCCCGCGGTGTGTCGTCCTCGGGTGCGGCCGGCGGGGGAGTGCGCAGGAGCGTGTGGCCCGCGAACAGGGTGACCACGAGGCCGAGGGCGGTGAGGGCGAGCAGGTGTTGCGTGGGGGTCAGCACTCCGGCGATCAGGGCTCCCAGGCCGGCGCCGATCATGCCGCCCAGGCTGAAGGCGGCGTGGAAGCTGGGCATGATCGGGCGGCGGAGGGCGCGTACCAGGTCGACCGCGGCGCTGTTGAAGGCCACGTTGATGCCGCCGTAGGCGCTGCCGAAGACCAGCAGTACGGCGCCGAGTGCCAGGACCGAGTGGGTGAGCGGGGGCAGGGCGACGCTGAGGGAGAGCAGGACGGCGCAGACGACGGTCACGAGATGGGAGCCGTAGCGGCGGCACAGCCGGCCGGTGAACATCATCGTGATCACCGCTCCGGCCGAGACGCCGAGCAGGGCGAGTCCCAGGGCGCCGGCCGAGGCGCCGGTCTGTTCCTTGATGGCCGGGATGCGGACGACCCAACCGGCGAAGACGAAGCCGTCCATGGCGAAGAAGACGGTCAGGGCGATGCGGAGTCGGATGAGGGCGTTTCCGGGCACGGCGTTGTGCGTCCGGATTTTGTTTATCAGCGGCACAAACTCAGGCTAGGTGAGGGCGGCGGACGGGACAAGGGCGCTAGGTGGGGGCGGCGGGCGTGACAAGGGCGGTGGGCGGCCACCGGGACCGGATCGCCGTTGCGATCGACGCGGATCGTTCAGCGGGACGGGGCGTCTACGCGGGTGGCCCACCCGGTCCTCGCGGCCGGCCGGTGCGCACATGCCGCCCGGCCCTCGCGCTCGGCGGTGTCCTGGGCGCGCCGCCGGCCGGACGTCTCGTCTGCGCGCGGCACCGGCCCCGGCCGCCTCCTGCCCGCCGTCAGCGGGTGTGCGGTGCTTCTCCTCCCGCCGGTGGCGGTGCCGAGGGGCATCGGCCGCCGATGGGCGTTCCCGCGCTGATCGCTCTCCGCCGGGGCCTTGGGGGCGCCGAGGAGCTGAGCCGGGGCGGCGGCCCGGGACCGCGATCGCCGTACCGGCGGGCGTACGAAGGCGCGGCGCCCGCCGCACGGCCGGTGGCGCTCAGTCGTCCCGCCGCCCGTGCCTTCCCGCGAGGTCCGTGAGGTAGCCGCGCAGCATGACCTTCGCCTCGTCGAGGAGAGCGGTGTCGCCCTCGGGGTCGCGGCGGAAGGCCTCCTGGGCGAGCGCGTCGGCGGCCAGGACGGCGGCATGGCACGCGGGGCCGAGCCCCCGCGCGTCGTCGGCGATGCCGAGCGCGAGCAGTACCCGGCGCACCCCGTCGGCCATCCGGCGCTTGTGCTCGCGGTCCGCCGCTCGGGTCCGGTCGGTCAGACCGCTGCCGAACCACAGGGCCCTGAAGCCCTGTTCGGTGCGGTAGAGCCCGGCGTACGTGTCGATCAGCACGCCGACCGGGTCGGACCAGCGCTCCGTCGCCGCGCTGTGCACGAACTCCTCCATCAGCGCTTCGAGCCGGGAGAAGTACGTGGCCGCCAGTGCGTCGATGATCGCGTCCCGGTCGGGCAGGTACTGGTACAGCGAGCCGACCGACACCCCGGCCTCCGCCGCGACCCGGGTCGTGGTCAGGGCCGGCACGCCCTCGGCGATCAGCACGCGCTCCGCCGCCTTCAGCACCCGTGCCAACCGGGCTTTGCTGCGCGCCTGTTGGGGAGTCCGGCGCAGCACGGCCCCGGCCTCCTCGGCGGTCGGCTCGCTCACCTGCGGCTCCTGAATCTGAACGTGACTTTGTTTCATGTTTAGGTTACCGTCGCGGCCATGACGGACTCAAGCTCCGCGCTGGTTCAGGAGCGGGCCGCGGTGGCGGACGTCTGCCGTCGTCTGGGAGCGGCGGGCCTGCTCATCGGCACGGCGGGCAACGTCAGCGTGCGGGTGGGGGACCGGGTCGCGGTCACCGCGACCGGCGCGGTGCTCGCCCAGCTCACCGCGGGCCAGGTGACGGTGGTCGACCTGGACGGCAAGGTCGTCGCCGGGACCCTGCAACCGACCTCCGAACTCGACCTGCACCTCGGGGTCTACCGGCGTCACGGCGCCGCCGCGGTCGTCCACACGCACGCCCCGATGGCCACCGCCCTCTCCTGTGTGCTCGACGAACTGCCCTGCGTCCACTACCAGCTGCTCGCCCTCGGCGGCACCGTACGGGTGGCGCCGTACGCCACCTTCGGCACCCCGGAACTCGCCGAGTCGGTGCTCACCGCGCTCGACGGCCGCAGCGCCGCCCTGATGGCGAACCACGGCTCGGTCACCGTCGGCCCGACCCTCGACAAGGCCGTCGAGAACGCCCTGTTGCTCGAATGGGCCTGCGGTGTCTACCAGCACGCCGCGGCCCTCGGCACGCCCCGCGTCCTGGACGAGCGGCAGCAACTCGCGGTGATCGAGGCAGCGATCGCCCGGAACTACGGCACCACCCAATCCCTTCAGGAGGGCAAGCCATGAGAGTCATCACGATGGGCGTGCATGTGCTGGACGTGCTGGTGCGGCCGGTGGACGCGATACCCGAGGGCCAGGGCGCCACCCTGGTCGAGGACATCAGGATGACCGCGGCCGGGACCGCCGGCGGGACCGCGCTCAGCCTCGCCAAACTCGGTGCCACCGTGCACAGCGCCGGGGCCGTCGGCGCCGACGCGACCGGCGACATGCTGGTGCAACTGCTCGGCAGGGCCGGGATCGACACGGGCTTCCTCGTCCGCCGTACCGACACCGCCACCTCGGCGAGCGTGCTGCCCATCCGTCCCAACGGCGACCGGCCCTCCCTGCACCTGCTCGGCGCCAACATCACCTACGGCGTCGACGACGTGCCCTGGGACGCCCTCGCCGAAGCCACCCATCTCCACCTCGGCGGCCCGGAGTTGATCGGCGTCGACGTCGCCGCGCGCATCCTGCACTTCGCCAAGGAGCACGGCGTGACGACCTCGGTGGACCTGCTCGCGCCCGGTGCGCTCGGCAGTTTCGAGCAGATCGCGGCGGCGCTGCCCTACGTCGACCATCTCCTCCCCAACGACGACCAGGTGCTGGGCTTCTCCGGCGAGGACGATCTGGTGGCGGGCGCGAAGAAGCTGATCGGCGCCGGAGCCGGGCTGGTCGCCGTCACCCGGGGCGGCGACGGCGCGCTGCTGGTCACCGCCGAGGGCGCCGAGCCGGTGCCCGCCTTCGAGACCGACGTCGTGGACACCACCGGCTGCGGCGACGCCTTCTCGGCCGGATTCGTCTACGGGATCGGGCTGGGCCGCACCGCGTACGACTCCGCGGTCCTCGGCAACGCCGTGGCGGCACTGGTCGCCCAGGGCCTCGGCAGCGATCACGGGGACTTCGACCTCGCCGCCGCCGACGCGTTCGCGGCGACGAGTGCCAGGCGTGCGTAAGGCAGATGCCGGACCCGCGCAACGCGCAACGCGCAACGCGTGACGCGTGACGCGTGACGCGTGACGTGTGACGCCGGCCACGGCGGTCCCGGACATCCGGGAGATAACCTTCCGTCCCTCGAACCACTGAACTTCTGCGGACATTCACTCGTCCCGGGCGTCTGTGTTCGGAATGAGTCCGGCAACAGCTCGGTTAATAACTGCTCGCTAGTTGGTTACCGGAGAGTGAGCGGGCCATGATGGCCCCATGACGTTGGCCGCGCGCGCTCTGGCGCAACTGGCGACCTGGCCCGACCTGAACCAGGCCGTACCTAGCTGCGGGCTGGGGCAGGCGGTGAGTTCGTCGCAGGGCGAGATCGCGCACTTCCACTCCGAACGCGATGTGGACCTGCGGCTCACCACCCACGCCATCCGGCACTTCGCGAAGAACCTCAAGCGCACGGGGGCTATCCGGATCGTCCCCGGTTCGCAGTGGGTGACCCTCCGACTCGACGCGGCGAGCGACGTCGACCTGCTGCTGACCCTGGTGAGCGTCGCCCTCCAGGCCCAGCAGAGCTGGCCCGATCCGGCCGACCGGCCCGTGTTCGGCTGCAACGACCAGCGGGGCGCGGGATTCGTCAGCGCGGACACCAGCGGGATGTTGTGACAGGGAGCCGAGCCGTACCGGCGCGTCGCGTCACACGGTCAGGACCCGGATCCCCGCCTCCTCGAACCGGCGCACCGCATCCGGCGCCGCCGCCGTGTCCGTGACCAGCGTGTCCACCAGTTCCGCCGGGCAGATCCGGGCGAACGCCCGCGCGCCCAGCTTGCTGGAGTCGGCGGCGACGACCACGCGGGCCGCACGCTCGCACAGCAGCCGGTTGACCGCGGCCTCCGCCTCGTCATGGGCCGCCGCCCCGCGTGTGACGTCGAAGCCGACCACCCCGAGCACCGCCACATCGAGCGTGATCTGACCCAGTACCCCGTTCGCGAGCGGCCCGACCAGCTCGTACGACTGCGGGCGCGCCACCCCGCCCGTCACCACGATCTTGAACTGGGGCCGCACCGCGAGCTCGTTGGCGATGTTGAGCGCGTTCGTGACGACCGTCAGCGCGGGTGTGCCGGTGGTGAGGTCGGCGCGTACGGCCAGGGCGCGGGCCACCTCCGTGGTCGTGGTACCGCCGGTCAGCCCCACCGCCTCGCCCGGCGTGACCAGATCCGCCACCGCCTTGGCGATCCGCTGCTTCTGGGAGGCCTGCCGGGCCGTCTTGTAGCGCAACGGCAGCTCGTACGACACCCCGTGCACCACCGCCCCGCCCCGGGTGCGCACCAGCATCTGCTGCTCGGCGAGCTGGTCGAGGTCCCGGCGGATGGTGGCCGCCGAGACCGCCAGCTCGGCCGCCGCCTGCTCGACCTCAAGGCGGCCGCGCTCGGCCAGCAGCTCGAGCAGCGCCTTCCAGCGGGCGTCGCGCGACATCCGCCCCTCCGTTCCCTCGATCTCCCGGCGACCCTAGCGCACCCGATCTGAGACGGGATGCTTGATTGTGATTGAAAGCTCGCTCTATCTTGCAAGAACAATCACGCAGCATCACCACCCGCGCCACGGCCACCTGGATGTTCGGTCCCGCCCGCGCCGGGCTCGCCGCACAGGCCGGCGCCACCGGGGGGTTGTGGATCCAGGGCACCCTCGACCCGCTCGCCGAACTCGTCCGCGCCCAGCGCCCAGCGCCCAGCGCCTCGCGGTCGCCGTCGCCGCCGCCCGGGGCCTCGACCCCGACCGGCCGCGCCATCTCACCCGCCCGGTGATCCTCACCCCGTCCGGCGGGGAGTGGGCGTGCCCCTCGCAGCCACCGGCGCGCTGCTGACCCGGGCCGCCGAAGCCCGGTCCGCCGTCGCCGCGTTCAACGTCATCACCCTGGAACACGTGGAGGCCGTCATCACCGGCGCGGAGACCGCCGGTTCGCCCGTCGTCCTCCAGGTCAGCGAGAACGCGGTCAAGTTCCGCCAGGGACACCTGCTGCCACTGGCCCGCGCCGCCGCCACCGCCGCCGAACGCGCCCAGGTGCCGGTCGCGTTGCACCTCGACCACGTCCAGAGCGACCACCTGCTCCGGCAGGCCCCCGGCACCGGATTCAGCTCGGTGATGTACGACGCGTCCCGGCTGCCGTATGCCGAGAACCTCGCCGCGACCGCGACCGCCGTCGACTGGCCGCACTCCCGAGGCCTGTGGATCGAGGCGGAGTTGGGTGAGGCCGACGGCAAGGACGGCCGGCGCTGGTCAATGTCGGCACCGCGCTCAACATGGCGATGACCGCCTCCGTCCGCCGCTTCCTCACGGACCATCCCGAGGCCGTCGACTCCCGCACCTACCTCGATGTCGGCAGGGCGGCGATGGCCCGGGACGTGACCAGGATCATCGGCGTGCTGGCCGGCCGGACTACCCGCGCTTGACGGCCTTCAGCACCACGAACTTCCGGTCGCTCGCCACCAGTTCACTGTTGCCGAACAGGCGGCGCAGCGTCACGTGGTAGCCCAGATGCCGATTGCCGATCACCCACAGCTCGCCGCCCTGCCGCAGCGCCCGCTTCGCGCCGCTGAACATCCGCCACGCCGTCGCGTCGGTGGTCGCCTGGTGGGAGTGGAACGGCGGGTTGTTGAGCACCACGTCCACGCTCCCGGCCGCCACCCCCGCCAGCCCGTCCCCGACCCGGAACTCGGCGTGCCCGGGAACCCCGTTGGCCTTGTAGGTGGCCTCCGCCGAGGCGATCGCCTGGAACGACTCGTCCACGAACAGCACCTCGGCCGTCGGATCGGCCAGCGCCACCGCCGTCCCCACCACCCCGTTCCCGCACCCCAGGTCCACGATCCGCCGTCCTCCCGCCGGCAGATGGGCCAGGAAGAACCGGGTTCCGATGTCGAGCCGGTCGGCGCAGAAGACCCCCGCGTGGTTGACGACCGTACGCCCGGAGACCGCGCCGATGCCGTCGGGAAGCGCGTAGCTGTACGGCCACGGATTCTCCGGACGCTCCAGCGACGGATCCGGCGCGCAGTGGATCAGCCGGGCCTTCTGCTCGGCCAGTGAGGTCCGGGTCGGCCCGAGGATCCGCTCGAACAACCGGAGCGTCGACGTATGGATCTCCTTGACCATGCCGGTGCCGACCACGACCGTGCCCGCGTGCACGGCGGGCGCCAGCCGCAGCAGCTGGTCCTCAAGGAGCGCAAGGCTCTTGGGAACCCTCACCAGCAGCACGTCCACCCGCTCCGGCGGCGGATCCTGGGTGGTCAGCAACCGCACCGCGCCCGGCTCGACACCCGCGCGCCCCAGGTTCACGCGGGTCGCCTCCTGGCTCAGGTACGAGTCGGTGATCTGCACCGGCTGGTGCTCCGCCAGCGCCGTGACCAGCGCCCCCCAGCGGTCGCCGAGCACCACCACCGTGCCGGACAGTCCGATCCGCTCCCGGTCGAGATACCGCAGCAGGTACGCGTCGGAGGCGTCCCAGGCACGCAGCCGGTCGCGCGGATCCTCCGGGAAACGGGACAGCTCGAACTCGCCCCAGGCAGTCGTCATACGGTCGCTCATCGTGCGTCCAGGCTAGCCGAACCGCAGCTCAGGCCCGGTCGGGCAGGATGGGGGGCATGGAGGATGAGCTGTTCCCGAGGGCGCGCGCCCGCATCGCGCCGGGCGCCGTGCACGTCCCCGACTGGCTGGACACGGACCGGCAGCGCGCGCTGCTCACGGCCTGCCGCGACTGGGCCCGGCCCCCGGCGGGCCTGCGCACGGTCCGCACGCCCGGGGGCGGCACGATGACCGCCCGCCAGGTCTGCCTGGGCTGGCACTGGTACCCGTACTCCTACGCCCGCACGGCCGTCGACGGCGACGGCAGCCCCGTGAAGCCGTTCCCGGCCTGGCTCGACGAACTGGGCCGCCGCGCGGCGGCCGACGCCCTGGGCCCGGAAGCGGTCGGCGGATTGTCGTACGACATCGCCCTGATCAACTTCTACGACGCCGACGCCCGCATGGGCATGCACCGCGACGCCGACGAGCGCTCGGACGCCCCGGTGGTGTCGCTGAGCCTGGGGGACACCTGCGTCTTCCGTTTCGGCAACCCGCAGAGCAGAGGGAAGCCCTACACGGACGTGCAGCTGCGGTCGGGGGACCTGTTCGTGTTCGGGGGCGAGTCGCGGCTCGCCCACCACGGGGTGCCGAGGGTGTACCCGGGCACGGGACCGACGGAGCTGGGCCTGACCGGCCGCCTCAACGTCACGCTGAGAGTGAGCGGCTTGTGACAAGCCCCGGCGGGAGCGCGCCCCCCAGGGGCGCGGGGCCGTATCGACATGCGGCTACCGCCGCGTGGGCGCGACCAGCCACGACGCACCCGCACCGGTCAGGACTACGGATCATGGCAGACTCCCTCTCATGAGCGGAAAGGCGGCCCCCGGCCCGACGGGGAACGGAACCTCGAAACCCCGGTTGGACAGAGGGCGCGGCGCACTCGGCCCCGCACTGGAACTCGTGCACACCGGCCGCGCCCCCACCCGCGCGGTGCTCACCGCGGAACTCGGCGTCACCCGGGCCACGGCCGGCGCCGTCGCCGCCGAACTGGAGGCGCTCGGCCTGATCAGGGTCGACGCCCACCCCGGCGCTGCCGCGGGTTCGCAGGGCCGCCCCTCCCACCGCCTTGAGGTCGCCGAGAACGGCCCGGTCGCGCTCGCCGCGCAGGTCCACGCCGACGGTTTCCGCGCGGCGCTGGTCGGCCTGGGCGGCAGCATCGTCGCCACCGCGCCCGGCTGCGAGACGGTCGACGCCGACCCGGCGAAGGTGCTCGGCTCGGTGGTGGAGGCGGGCGCCGACCTCCTGCGCACCACCGGCCGCCGCTGCGTCGGCGCCGGTCTCGCCGTGCCGTCCGCCGTCGCGGAGCCGGAGGGCCTGGCGCTCAACCCCCTCCACCTGGCCTGGCCGGTCGGGGCACCGGTGCGCCGGATCTTCGCGGAGTGCGTGCGGGCGGCCGGGATCACCGGTCCGGCGTTCGCGGGCAACGACGTGAACCTGGCCGCGCTCGCCGAGCACCGGCACGGCGCCGGCCGGGGCGCCCGGGATCTGCTGTGCGTGGCCACCGGGCACCGGGGCGTCGGCGGCGCGCTGGTCCTGGACGGCCGTCTGCACACGGGGAGTTCGGGCCTCGCCCTGGAGGTCGGTCACCTCGCCGTGAACCCCCAGGGCCGCCCCTGCCACTGCGGCAGCCGGGGTTGTCTGGACGTGGAGGCCGATCCGCTGGCGCTGCTGATCGAGGCGGGCCGCGATCCCGGCCCCGAGGTGTCGCTGCTCCGGCAGGCCGAGGACCTGATCCGCGACCAGTACGCCGACCAGACCGTCCGCAGGGCCACCGAGGCCCTGATCGACCGGCTCGGCCTCGGCCTGGCAGGGCTGGTCAACATCCTCAACCCCGACCGCGTCATCCTCGGCGGCCTGCACCGCACCCTGCTGGACGCCGACCCGGAGCGGCTGCGCGCCGTCGTCGCCGACCGCAGTCTGTGGGGCCAGAGCGGCAGCGTGCCGATCCTGCCGTGCACGTTGAGCCACAACAGCCTCGTGGGAGCGGCCGAGTTGGCCTGGCAGCCGGTGCTGGACGACCCGCTGGGGGCACTTCTTTAACCGGCCTGCCGCCAGGCGACGGCCCGCCGCCCGCCTACCAGTGCGCCGTCAGGCTCCACAACGCCGCCACCAGCGGCCGCCTGAGGTCGGACCGGCGTACGCACAGACCGATCGGGAACGGCTCCGGCGCGGGGTCGGCCGGCAGCACCGCGATCCGGTCCCGCACCGTACTGTGTTCCAGGACCAGCCGGGGGACCACCCCCGTGCCGCAGCCCAGGGCGACCAGAGCCAGCAGGGCCTCGTGGCCGTCCGGTTCACAGACGACGGCCCCGGGCCGCCCCCGGGCCCGCAACCAGCGGTCGGCCGCCTCGCGCACCAGACCGCGCTGGGGGAGGACGAACGGGCAGCGTGGTCCTGGCCGAACGTCGGCTCGGGAAGCGGGAGATGAGCCGGATCGGCGGTTCGCCGATGTGGGCGGCGGGGGAGCGGGTGCGGGCCCGGCGGACCGAACGGGAGCTGCCTGTCGAGCCGTTCACCGCCGGGGTGTTCGTGGCCACGATGATGGCGCAGGTCGACGAGTTCGCCGAGCGCGGCCACCCCTGGTCCGAGATCGTCAACGAGTCCGTCATCGAGGCGGTGGACTCGCTGCTGCCCTACATGCACGCTCGCGACGTCGCGTACATGGTCGACAACTGCTCCCGCACGGCCCGCCTGGGCACCCGCCGCTGGGGCCCGCGCTTCCAGGCGGCCTACGAGCAGATCGCCTACCCGGCGGCCGGACTCCCCGCCGACCAGGACCTGTTGGCCGCCTTCGACGCCCACCCGGCCCACGAAGCGCTGGCTGCCGCGGCGAAGCTCCGCCCGTCGGTCGACATCTCCGTGGTCTAGCGCCTGACGGCACTCGACGGCGAAGGCCCGGACCGGGTTGTCCGCGAGGATCCGCTCGACGTGCTCCGCACCGGCTCGGCCACCGGCCGCGGCCGCACCCGCCGCAGCGGATACGGCATCCCGGGCCCGCCGTCCACCGACCGCGCCTGGCCGTCCGGCAGCCGCAGGCCGCGGCCTGCCGCTGGACGACGAAACGGGGTGTCAGCGGTCGAGGCGGCCGGGGACCACCCGGTCGGCGGGAACGCCCGACTCCCTGCGGTCCCGTACGGCGTCCACGGCACGACGGCCGTGCCGCCCGCCGCGCGGAACGCCGCCGGCTCGGCCCCTGCGGCGCTCGCGTCGTGCGGCTTCGGCGGGCAGGGTGAACTCGTACTGCATGGCGCACATGGCGCTGGTCCCCTCTCGGGCCGGGTGGTCGCTCGCGTGCTCGTGTTGCTCGGTGGTCGTACCGTTCTCGGCGGCCGCCCCCACGACCGCGAGAGGCGTCATGAAGCTGTGCGGCGCCCGCTGGGTGTCCCGGCGCCCTTGGCGGTGTGCGCGTCGTCAACCCCGCAGCAGGGACGGCAGTCCGCGCACTCCGGCGTCGAAGGCGGCCGGGGAACCCGGCGCACGGGCGAGCACATAGCCGCCCTGCACGGTCGCGGCGATCTCCGCGCCGTCCACCCGGGGACCGAACTCCCCCTGCTCCTTGCCCTCTTCGACGATCCCTGCGATCAGCTCCCGGATCCGGTCGAGCGTCTCGTCGACCGGCGCGCGCAACTCGTCGCTCGCGATGATGTCCGGATCCGTGATCAGCCGTCCGATCGGGCAGCCGCGCAGCACGTCGCGCTCGCGCCGCAGATACGCCTCGATCCGCTCGAACGGCGTATCCGGTCCGGAGAGTACGTCCTCGGCGGTGGCCGGCAACTCCTCGGCGGTCCGCCGGACGGCGGCCGGCGCCAGGTCCGGCCTGCCCTTGAAGTGGTGGTACATGCTGCCCTGGCCGGCGCCCGCGCGCTCCAGGATCGCCGTGGGGCTCGTACCGGTGTAACCGCGCTCCCACAGCAGCTCACGAGTGGACTCGGAACGCCAGTTCTTTCGGGAACCTGGCGCCTGCCGTCGCGTACTCCCCGGGAGGTACGGCGACTGCCGTCGTCCGCACGACGACCCGGACCCCGCCTCGGAGTCAGGCTCAAGGCAGCACACCGAGACCTTCCCGATGGAGGAGTTGGAGACCAAGATGCAGACCCTGGCGAACTGGGACGGCGGCCCCGGCCCGTGGATCCTGTTCTTCCCGCTGATCTGGGCGGCCGTCGTGATCGGCACCGTCACGTTCCTGCGCCGCACCGCGTGGCGCGGCCGCGGCGGGCCCTGGCGTCCGATGGACGGGGGGCGGCCGTCCGGTGACTCGCCGCTCGCGGTCCTCGGCCGCCGCTTCGCCTCCGGCGAGATCGACGAGGACGAGTACTGGCGCAGGCTGTCCGTCCTGGAGGAGCAGTTCGGCCGCCTCGGCAAACCCGGCCCGGCATGACCATGGCCGAGGTGGCGCCGGACGCGGCTCGCGTCCTGGGCGCCGCGAGGGCGAGTCGTTGACCGGATTACGTAAGGACACTCCGGGCGGGTGCGCATCCCCCGCTTGGTCCAGTCGGTAGACGTTGCGCATCCCGACGACGAAGGAGCGCAACGGAGTTGAACGAGCAATCCCGTGACGTCCGCGCCACCCGTCTCCCGCGCTGGGGGCGGGTGGCTGCGGACCCAGGCGTCGTGCCCTGGCTGGTCCTCGACGGAGAAGGCAAGGTCGTGCAGCCGGTCCGCAGGTTCCTGATCGAATTCATCGCCCGGGACAACCGGACCGGCAGCGTACGCAGCTACGCCTACGACCTGCCGCGCTGGTGGCGACCTGTTAACTGCACCATGTCCCAGTCGTGACCTAGGCGGATCGTCTGGGACTTTTCAGGAGCGTGGTGCGGTGGAGGACGTGAGACGTGCCCTGATGGAGGGGAAGTGCTCGGTTCCCGAGGCCGGCGCTGTGGTCGCGGGGGCGACGCCCGACCTTCCGTTCGTTGTAGTGGATGCTGACGGTTGCGAGGTCGAACCGGTCAGTGCCTACCTGCGAGATCTGATGCTGGGGGACGTCAGCCCGCTGACCTGCCGGAGTTACGGGTTCGGACTGTTGCGGTGGTACCGGCTACTCCACTACCTGCAGATCTCCTGGGACAAGGCCACGGAGGCCGAAGTCGCGGCGCTCGTTGGCCGGCTGCGGGAAGCGCGCAACCCGCAGCGGCTCCGTAAGCGGGACAGCGCGTCTCCGCCTGCGGGGTCGGTGAATCTGAAGACCGGCAAGCCATCGCTCCGGGAGGGGTACGCGCCGAGCACGATCAACCACAACCTCAGCGTGGTCAGCGGGTTCTATGCCTTTCATGCGAGGTTCGGCGTTGGTCCGGTGGTCAATCCGGTGCCGGCCTCGCACGGGCGTCGGCAGGCTCTTGCACACCGGTCTCCGCTGGAGCCGACGCCGGTGTTCCGGCGGGGCCGGCTGCGGCAGAAGGTGCCGGTGCAGGCCCCACGGTCTATCCCCGACCATCTGTGGGATGAGTTGTTCGCCGGGATGGGCTGCGACCGTGACCGCGCACTCCTGGAGTTCTACGTTTCCTCCGGGGCCAGGGCGAGCGAACTGCTGGGCGTTGGGCTGAACGGCATCGACTGGTCGGGCCAGCTGATATACGTGATCAGCAAGGGCACCCGGATCTGACAGCCCGTGCCCGCCTCCCCGAACGCCTTCCGCCACCTGGGCAGCTACCTGGTCGCCGACGGGTTGCCCGACCCAGGCCAACCGGTGTGGCGCACCCGCCGCGGGGATCCGCGCCCGCTGACGTATTGGGCGACACGCCGCATTCTCCAGCGGGCCAACGACAAGCTCGGCACGAACTGGACCTTGCACGACGCTCGCCGTACGGCGGCGGTCAGGATGGCGGGAGACGAGTGGCTCACCCTCGCCGAGGTGCAGACCATCTTGCGGCACGCCCACCTCGACACTGCTGGCCGCTGCCTGACGGTCCGGTCGACCTCGGCATACCCGGCATCGCGCCGCGTTCAGCGGCCAGGTGATCGGTTGACGACACCCCAGCTGAGCGTCGGCGTGCTCGCGGTGGGCGCGGACGGGTACCGGGCGCTGGTCTCCTACGGCGAGATCGCCCCGGGCTCCGGCAACCGGGGCGATCCTGACCGTCGAGCAGGACGGGGCACTGCTGGCCCGACCCCGGCTGGTCGTGACCGGCGAGGTCACCGGTGGGCGCGACGTCAACGACGTCGTCGAGCTGGACGTCGTGCGCGTCGAGCCCACCGGCTAACCCCGAGCGACCTCAGCGGTGTGCGCAGGGAGGTAGCGCTCGCCCATCACCTGGTCGCTCAGCGGGTCCAGCGCGGCCAGTGCCTCGGCGTCCAGGGTGAGCTCCAGCGCGGCCGCGTTCTGCTCCAGCCGGGCCGGGCTGCGGGTGCCCGGAATGGTCGCCACCGCAACCCCGAGCCGCTCGGCCTGGGCGTACACCCAGGCCAGCGCCACCTGGGCCGGGGTGGCACCCAGCCGGTCGGCCACCTCGCGCACGGTCTGCGCGATCTTCTCGTTGGCCTCGCCCGCCTCGCCGGCGAAGCGGGGGTTGGTGCGCCGGAAGTCCTTCTCGCCCAGCGTGGAGCGGTCCAGGCTGCCGGTCAGGAACCCCCGCCCCAGCGGCGAGTACGGCACCAACCCGACCCCCAGCTCGGCCATCACCGGGGTGACCGCCTCGACGTCGCGGGTCCACAGCGAGTACTCGCTCTGCACCGCGGTGATCGGGTGCACCGCGTGCGCCCGGCGCAGCAGCTCGCCGTCGACCTCGGACAGGCCCAGATGGCGGACCTTGCCCGCCTCGACCAGCTCGGCCATCGCCCCGACGGTCTCCTCGATCTCCACGTCCTGGGGCGGGCGGTGGGCGTAGTACAGGTCGATCACCTCGACGCCCAGCCGCAGCAGCGAGGCGTCGCAGGCGCGCAGCACGTAGTCCCGGGCACCGCGGATGCGGCGTGCCCGGTCGCCGGCGCTGCGGTCGATGCCGAACTTGGTGGCTAGCTGCACCTGGTCCCGGCGGCCGTGGATGGCCCGGCCCACCAGCACCTCGTTGTGCCCGGTGCCATAGGCGTCGGCGGTGTCCAGGAACGTGATGCCCAGCTCCAGGGCCCGGTTGATGGTGGCCAGGCCGCCGTCCCAGTCGGCGGCGCCGTAGCTCTCGCTCATCCCCATGCACCCCAGGCCCATCGCGCTGACGGTGAGACCGGGCGAGCCGAGCGTGGTTCGGGTGATCATGCGCGGATACTCCTCCTGCCCGGCGGACCGGGCGGTACCTCGAGGGCTGACGAACGACTCCGACGCTAGGACCTGGAGCGCGCTCGAAGTCAAGCCGGAGGACCGGCCCCCGCCGGCGGGTCAGGCGTGGCGGGGGCGGGGGCGGGTGAAACGGTCCACCGGCAACAGGTCGCCGTAGGGCTGTCCTCCGGGGCACTGCACATCGCGGTGGACCTCGCGCCGGCCCAGTTCGGCTTTCACGCCACCGCATACCTCTGGCTCACCGTCACCCCGGGCGATCTCGATGCGACCGGCACCGCACTATCGCTGCATCCCGAGACCACGTTCACGGCCGCTGTCACCGGCGCGGCCAATCTGCTGGTCACTGTCACCTGCAGGGACACCGAGGACCTGTACACCTTCATCACTACCAAGGTCGGCGTGCTCCCCGCCGTGCGCCAAGTCGAAGTCGTGCCGGTTCTGCATCGCCTCAAGCAGGCCGGGACCAGAGTCCATAACGGACGTCTGGTACTGGATTAGACCGTCCATGCTCGTCCCCGTCAGGCACGGTGGAGTGCCGGCGCTGCCCGGCGCACCCTGTCGATCACCTGGGAGTTGGGTCGTTCTGGCCGTAGCCGTGACAGGACGCTGTGGAATCTCCTGAACAGACCTCCTCGGCGTGCCGTCTTGCTTGGTGCAGAGAAGGTGGCTGCGGGTGGTCGATGTCGAGTGGCACCGTGCGACCTCGGCGGAGGTGCGGAACTTCGTGCTATGGCTCAGGGCCGCGACGAAGCCGCGCAGGTCGGCGCGTACACATTCCGCGTCGACCGCGGGGACCACGCATCCGATCACGAAGGAGACGTACCTGGACGACTGCTACTAGCCGCTGACAATCCGGCACAGCAACGCGGTGCTGCGCAGCTTCTACGACTTCTGGATCGAGTCGGGCGGCGGACCGCTGGTCAACCCGGTGCGGC
The DNA here is from genome assembly GCF_040686075.1 of Streptomyces sp. NPDC086519. Classification (NCBI taxonomy): domain Bacteria; kingdom Bacillati; phylum Actinomycetota; class Actinomycetes; order Kitasatosporales; family Streptomycetaceae; genus Streptomyces; species Streptomyces sp. NPDC086519. The sequence goes on along the minus strand of NZ_JBFBJL010000009.1, from coordinate 25,573 downwards.
GCGGTCCGACCGGCGCCGGCCGCATGCCCATCACCCCCCGCACGTCTACATCCAGGCCGAGGGCAGCACGAAGAGGATCAACCAGAGCATGGCCGAGGACGAAGCGTTCTGGGCCTGGGCCGTCATCGAGACCCTGCGGCACACCGGAGTACGCGTCGAGGAACTCACCGAGATCACGCACCCTGCGCTGGTCTCCTACAAGCTCCCGGACGCCGGAGAGATCGTCCCGCTATTGCAGATCGTGCCGCCCAAGAGCAACGAGGAACGGCTGCTGCTGGTCAGCCCGGAACTGGCCAGCGTCCTGGCCACGATCATCAAGCGCCTGCGGGACGCCAGCGGCGGCGAGATCCCGCTCGTCGCCCGGTATGACGACCACGAACGCGTCACCGGGCCGGTGCTGCCGCACCTCTTCCAGCGCCGTCATTACCGGCAAGCGCAGGTCATGGGGCAGAACACCGTCTCCCGCCTGCTTCGCAAGACTCTGGAACGGATGGGGCTGCGCGACCAGACCGGCAGCCCGTTGCGGGTGACGCCCCACGACTTCCGCAGGAGGTTCGCGACCGAGGCCGTGACCGGCGGGCTGCCCGTCCACATCGCCGCCCGCATCCTCGGACGCAAAACTCTGACGACCGCTCAGGCATACCTCTCGGTCTTCCAGGACGATCTGATCCGCACCTACCGCGGCTTCCCCGACCGCCGCCGGGCCGAACGCCCGGTCGAGGAATACCGGGAGCCCACTGAGCAGGAGTGGCGCGACTTCCAGCAGCACTTCGAGCTGCGCAAGGTCCCCCTGGGGACTTGCGGGCGCCCCTATGGGACCCCCTGCAAGCACGAACATGCCTGCATCCGCTGCCCCGTCCTCCAGATCGACCCACGCCAGCGGTCCCGCCTCATCGAGATCATCCAGAACCTCCGAGAACGCATCCGAGAGGCCCGCGCCAACGGCTGGCTCGGTGAGGTTGAGGGGCTCCAGGTCAGCTTCGACGCCGCGATGGCCAAACTCAACAGCCTCAAGCGGTCTCCAACCGATGGCCGGCCGCAGCTGGTCGACCTTGGCATGCCGGTCTTCACCGACCACGCACCCCCGCCCCAGCAGGGACCGGGAGGGCCCGATTACCGGTCCCGATCCTGTCAAGGAGCGAGTTCGGCTTGGCGAAGGCTGCGGAACACCGCCGGGGTCGTCCATCCGCGCAACGTGGCGTGAACCGCCGATCGGAATGCGGCCTCGGCCGTGGCGGCGTCGAGGGCCCCAGCCAGTTCGAGAGTCACGAGCCCGTGCAGGGTGGCCCAGATCGACAGAGCGATCGACGTTGCTTCGCCGGCGAGGACGGACGCCGTCAAGGCGCGATCGACCGCCGCGAGGAGTGGACGGATCGGGTCCCTGGCACCGACCTCCCCCGACGGGTCGAAGGACTGCACACCACCGAACAGCACCGTGTACAGGTGGCTGTGTCCGCGCCCCCAACGACGGTAGGCGACGGCCAGCGCGTAGAGGTCGGCGAGAGGGTCCGCGGAGGTCTGCGCCGTCGACAGGTCCTGGAACAGGCCGGCGACGGCTCTGTCGCGCACCGCACCGATCAGCCCGTCCTTACCGCCGAACAAGGAATACACCGCCGTCGTCGACGCCTCGGCAGCAGCGGCCACGGCGCGGACCGTGAGCGACTCCCGCGGACGGGTGGCGAGCATCTCGGTCGCGCACTCCACAAGCCGCTCTTTGACGGCCTCGTCGTTTGTTCTCGGCCTACCCACGACCAACAGCCTACCCTCTTTGATAACGTCGTTTTGAAACAGCGTTCTGAAACTGGAGGTCCGCCGTGCCCATGTCCGCCATACGTCTTGTCCGCTTCACCGGACGCTTACTGCTGGCCCCGGCCGCCGTCGCGATGCTGGTCGTCGTCTTTCTCGCGCTGATCGCCCTCACAGACGGGGCAGGCTCGGGGCTCGCCGCATGGTTGACGACCCTTGGAGTCGGGGTTGTTCTCGCGATGTGGCGGGGTCGGCGCCGCACTTGGCCGGCGCGGCTCGTGCTGTTCCTGCCGGTGGTTGTCGCGGCAGCATTGACGGCGTCGGTCTGCGTCCCGACCGTGCCGACGGCCCGGCGGTACCCGCCCGCCCTGCCGTTCGTGACTACGCAGCACTGGAGCCTGTCCACCGGCAGCCGGGTCGCGGTGTACCACTACCCGCCTGCGAACCCCGGCCCCCGGCATCCCGTCCCGCTCGTGTACCTCAACGGCGGACCGGTCCGTGGCATCTCGGTGCTCGACCACCGGTTCCTGCAACTGCTGGCACGCCAGGGCTACGACGTCTACGTCTATGAACAGGCCGGTGGCGGACGAAGCGACCTGCTCCCCATGGGCCAGTACACGATCTCCAGGTCGGTCCACGACCTCGCCGCCTTCATCGACCGCCTGAACAAGGGCAAGGTCGACATTCTCGGATTCTCCTCAGGCGGGGCCGTGCTCACCCGAGCCCTGGCCGACCCGAGCGTCGCCGCACGCTTGCACCGGGCGATCATCGCTGAGCCCGGCCCCATGGACGGCCCCACCGCACACATCACCGGGCACAAGGGCCGGAAATCCGCACGGGGCCTCGCGACGGCCATGACCGGACCGCGATCGACGCACGTCCCCCGGTACGCCGTGGCATTCGGCCTCATGCGACTCGGACTCCTCAGCCCCGCCACCGGACTGATCGGACAGGCCGAAGGTGACAACGCCTTCACCGCCGCAGACCTCGGCAGTGACACCGCATCCGCCTACTGTGCGCGCGATGCGCACCGCATCCCTGCTGAGGACACCGCACAGAACTTCTCCTTCAGCCCCGCCGCCAGCCTCCGTGTCCAGCAGACGGTCAAGGACTCGCCCTCCATCGCACCGCATCTGCGCCAGTCCCGGACCCCCGCGATGCTGATGATCGCCGAGTGCTCCTCCCAGGTCCGTCAATGGGCGACCGCCATCCTTGCCAATGACCCCGCCATCCAGCGCACGCAGTACATGCCGGGAGTCGGACACCACATGTGGAACGGCCTGGACGACAACAACGACCGAGCCGCCGCCGTCATCACTGCGTTCCTTCAGGACAAGCCGGCCCGCCTGCCGAACTACCCGACCCGCGACGAGATCCCTGCCTTCCTGCGCGACCACAAATGAAGAGTGAATACGGGGGAGGGACGCGGCGAGGAGACTCACCGCCCGCTCAACTGGCGACAGCCGAGCGGGCGGGAGCGTGCGCGGCGCCGGGCACGGCGGCGGTGGCGTGTGCGGGGGCCGACGTACCAGCCGTCGCGTGTGCGGGGGCGGGCGCACCGGCGGTCGCGTGGGCCGGGGTGGGCGCACCGGCGGGCGCGGGTTCCGGCTCGACGATCCGGCGGGGTGCCGATTCGGCGACCCGCCGCGGCGGGCGGGCCGGCTTGGGTGTGGCCGTCGGCGCGGGCAGGGTGAACCACACGACCTTCCCGTCGTCGTGCGGCCGCGCCCCCCAGCTCTCGCTGACCGCCGCCACCATGGCGAGCCCCCGGCCGCAGGTGGCCATCGGCGCGACCTCCGTGCCGTCCTCGACCACCGGCAGGCGCGGATCGTGGTCACGGACCGACACCGTGAGGCGGTCGAGCTGGAGCTCGATCTCCACGGTGCAGTTCTTGTCGGGCTGCGCGTGCCGGTGGACGTTGGTCAGCAACTCGGTCACGCCGAGCGCGGCCCGGTCGATCAATGGGTCGAGGCGCCAGTAGCGCAACTGCGCAGATACGATTCTGCGGACCTGGCCGATCCGCGAGGGCAATGCTTGGAGCTCCACCGAGCAGTGTCTGCTTGGGTGTTTGATCACGGCTGCGACTCCCCGACGTGAGGTCCGGAAGAACACGGAGAACGGATCCAGCAGGGCGCCGCCGTCCATGGGGCCGCCTGCTGTCGTGGCCGGCGGGCTGGTTCGCAGCGTTATCGCCGGTAAACCCAGAGTGACGTGAGACAAGCGTGACCCAGCGCGCACGGTCCCGCAACTCGCCGTGGCTCAGCGGTCACGTCCCGCGGCCCGCCGTACCGCCTCGATGAAGCGGCGCGCCGCGGGCGGACCGGGCTCGCCCGGTGCCGGATCGTGGTCACCCAGGGTGAGTGAGTAGCGCTGGCCGTTGAGGTCGGCCAGGGCCCGGTCCTCCGACGCGAACCACGGCTTCGAGGCCCGTACGGCCTGCACGGGCGCACTGTCGATCTCGCTGCCGTAGCTCGTCAGCAGCTGCACCCGGCCGTCCCTTATCCGGACCTGACCGGCCCGGGTGAGCGAACGCAGCCGCTTGTCGATCCGTACGCCCTTCGCCGTGAACTCCGGCTCCGCCATCCTGCCCCGCCCCTTTTCGAGTACCTCGGTTTCGCCGTCCTGGGCTTGTGGCCCCGGCCCGGCGCTCTCCGGCTCGTATTGTGATCCAGTGTGCGCCCCCGTTCGAGACGTTCGTCCCGTCCGGTGGCAGTCTGCCCGCCCTCGGCGCGGAGCACCAGTACGCCGGGACTGCCGGGCGGGGGCGCTCGGAGCACTCGCCGCAATGCGCCCCCGAAACGTTCTCGCCACTGCTCCAAGGGGTGCCTTTGAGCTGCCCAAAGATGCGTTTATGCAGGTGAGAAGCGGTGTGGAAGGTGTTTATGATCGAGGCGTCGGCCGCGTTCGGACGCCGTCCGCGCGAAGCGTTAAGGAGTCCTGCCGTGAGCATCACCCCGCAGATCCGGACCGGCGCCACCCTCGACGTCGACCGCAGCGACGCGGCCTGTCGCGACTGGCTCAAAGAGGCCGTCCGCAAAGTCCAGGCGGACGCGAACAGGTCGGCGGACACACACCTGCTGCGCTTCCCGCTGCCCGAGGCCTGGGGCATCGACCTGTACCTGAAGGACGAGTCCACGCACCCGACAGGAAGCCTCAAGCACCGGCTGGCCCGCTCGCTCTTCCTCTACGGCCTGTGCAATGGCTGGATCCGGCCGGGCCGACCGGTGATCGAGGCGTCCAGCGGCTCGACGGCCGTCTCCGAGGCGTACTTCGCCAAGCTCATCGGCGTGCCCTTCATCGCCGTCATGCCGCGCACCACCAGCGCCGAGAAATGCCGGCTCATCGAATTCCACGGCGGGCGGTGCCACTTCGTGGACGACTCCCGGAAAATGTACGAGGAGTCCGCGCGCCTCGCGGTGGAGACCGGCGGCCACTACATGGACCAGTTCACCTACGCCGAACGGGCCACGGACTGGCGCGGCAACAACAACATCGCCGAATCCATCTTCCGCCAGCTGGAGTTGGAGCGGTTCCCGGAACCGGCCTGGATCGTCGCCACCGCCGGGACCGGCGGTACGTCCGCGACGCTCGCGCGCTATGTCCACTACACCCAGCGCGATACGCGGATCTGTGTCGCCGACCCCGAGAACTCCTGTTTCTTCGAGGGCTGGACCACCGGCGATCCGGACGTCACGTGCGACTGCGGGTCCCGCATCGAGGGCATCGGGCGGCCGCGGATGGAGCCGAGCTTCGTGCCGGGCGCCATCGACCGGATGATGAAGGTGCCGGACGCGGCGAGCGTGGCCGCGGTGCGGGCGCTGGAGCGGGCGATCGGGCGCAAGGCCGGGGGGTCGACCGGGACCGGGCTGTGGAGCGCGCTGAAGATCGTCGCCGAGATGGTGGCCGAGGGACGGCAGGGAAGTGTGGTGACACTGCTGTGCGACCCGGGTGACCGCTACCTCGACAAGTACTACTCGGACACGTGGCTCGCCGGGCAGGGCCTGGACATCGCCCCCTACGCGGCAGCGATCGACTCGCTGCTGGTGACGGGAGTCTGGCCCGGCTGAGCCGCTACCGCGTAAGGCGCCGGTCCAGTTCGGCCACCGCGCTCCGGAAGGCCCGGCCCAGCCCCGCGCGTGCCATCCTGACCACGAGGCGGAACGGCGCCGTGCCGTCCACGGCGAAAGTCCACTGCACGCGGGTGCCGCCGCCGGACGGGACGAGCCGCCACTCCTCCGCTATGGCGTGCGCGCCGGGCGCGTTGGTCAGGTCCACCCGGTAGGCGTACACCTCGGCCTCCTTGGCCGCGATGATCGTCTCCCGGAAACGCCCGCCGCCCTTGAGCCGGATCTCGCGCCCGGTACCGTCGTCGACGGACTCCGCGTGGGTCACCGCGGCGAACCACTCCGCCCAGCCGGGCACATCGTCGTTGAGTGCGTGAAAGACCCGCTCGGGTGGCGCGGACATCTCGTGTGCGAAGACCAGACGTACGGGCGCGGACTCGACGAAGTCGAGCCCCACGGGGCGCAGACGGCGCGTCATGGACGAGAACCCCCTTGGCCGAGAAGGCCGTTGACCGGCTCCGCCACGATAACTGGCGGACCGTCAGATGTCTGCGGCGCGGACGCGATCAGTCCTCCGCCTCACCCGCCACCACCAGCCGGCGCAGATGCTCCGAGATCTCCGCACGCGCCGAGGCCGGCAGACCCGCGTCCGTGACCAGCGTGTCGACCTGCTCCAGCTCGGCGAACGAACTCAGGCCCACCGTGCCCCACTTGGTGTGGTCCGCGACCACCACGACCCGACGGGCCGAGTGCACCAGGCGGCGGTTGGTCTCCGCCTCCGCGAGGTTCGGCGTGGAGAGGCCGGCCTCGATCGATATGCCGTGCACACCGAGGAAGAGCAGGTCGAAGTGGAGCGCCGCGATCGCCTGGTCGGCCACCGGGCCGACCAGCGAGTCGGACGGGGTGCGCACCCCGCCGGTCAGGACCACCGTCGCCGCGCCCTGGCGCTGCCCGGAGACCCGCTGGGCCGCGTGGAAGACGTCCGCGACCCGCACCGAGTTCGTCACCACGGTCAGGTCGGGGACCTCCAGCAGGTGATGGGCGAGCGCGTACGTCGTGGTACCGCCGGACAGGGCGATCGCCGTACCCGGCACGACCAGTTCGGCGGCGGCCCGCGCGATGTCCTCCTTGGCGGTCAGCTCCAGCCCCGACTTGGCCTCGAACCCCGGCTCGTGGGTGCTCGCCTCGACCACCGGCACCGCACCGCCGTGCACCTTCTCCAGCACACCCTGCCGGGCCAGCGCGTCCAGATCCCGGCGCACCGTCATGTCCGACACGCCGAGCTTGCGGGTCAGCTCGTTGACCCGCACGCCGCCCCGGCGTCGGACCTCGTCCAGGATCAGGGCGCGGCGCTGCTCCGCGAGGAGGTTCTGGTTCTCGCTCACGTACGCTCCGGTCCTCTCGCCTCAAAGCCGCCAGACACGCCCTGCATACCAGCCCCGACCAGGACGTTCCGGTCGGCTCCGGTGCGTGGGCGCCCCATCCTTTCACGGGACCGCACAGGTTGCGCCACTCCCTGTGCTCGTACACACATGTCATTTGGACACCATGTGTTGCCCTGGATGTCACGCACATCGGGGAGATTCAGTGACGAGTGGTGTGTGTCACACCGGAATCGGCGATCCTGAAACCCGCACGGACACAGACCATCGGCGCGTCATGGGGGAAGTGCGAGAAGAGTGGAACGCGCGCAGGAACGCACCGCCGGCGGTCCCGCCGAGCGGCCCGCCGCACCGGAGATCGACCTGGAACTCCTGGTCCACGGCGTCGGCGGCACCACACCCGGGAAGATGCTCGCCGATCCGCGCACGGTGCGGATCACCGGCGACGACACCGCCGCCGTCTTCCGGCGTGCCGAGGACGTCGACGCCGAGTCCCGGCCCGGCGACTACCGCGACCGGCCGGTCCCCGAGGCATACGTCTGGTGCAACCTCACCTCCGGCAACGCCTCCCGTGCGCTGTGGCTGCTGCTTCTGCCGTTCATGGTGGTCAACCTCGCCCACTGGATGCGCCCCGCCGCCGAGGACCGGCCGCGCACCGTGCGCTTCTACGGCCTGCTGGTCCGCCTCGCCGGGCTCACCCTGACCGTCCTGCTGGTCGCCGCCGCCTGCGAGGTCGCTCTGGACCTCACCGCCTGGCAGTGCGCGGGCGTCACCGCCTGCGCCGGCCGGCACTCCTGGCTCCGCTTCCTCTCACCCGTCGGCTCGGGCGGCGGGTGGTGGAGCGCCCCCGGACGCCGGCTCGCCCTGGCCGCCCTGGTGCCCACCGCCCTGACCGGCCTGCTCTGGTACCTCTCGCACCGCACCTGGAGCGCCTACGAGTCCGCCCGGCCCCTGGCCCACGACCCCGAGCCCGGCCACACCTCCCTCGGCAGTCCCGGCTTCTGGTACGGACGCCGGCTGGTCGCCCGGCTGCGAGCCGCCCACACCGCGGCGGGCCTGCTCACCGTCGCCGCCGCGGTCCTCGCACCGGCGGCCGCCTTCGACCGCCGGCCCGGCGGAGCCGCCGTACTGGACGTGACCGGGTGGCTGCTGACCGGTGCGCTGACCGCCGGGACGCTCGCCGTGGTGTGGGTGGTCTGCCGCCGGGGCCGCACCGAGAACCTCCTCGACCAGGAACTCGACCGGCATCTCGTCCGACGCCTGCCGCTCGGTGCGCTGGCCCTGCTCGTGCTGGCGGTGGGGTACGCCGGCTGGTCCCGTCCGGGGTGGCGTTCGCTCGGGCGGCTCGCCGGCGACACCACCTTCGGCGGTCTGGCCCTGGCCCAGGGCGGCCTGGTGATCGTCCTCGCGGTCGTCGCCCACGACCTGCACCACCGGCTGCCCGATCCGCGCGCCGCGATGCGCGGACTCGGCGGGCCCGCGGTGGCACTGCTCGCCTGCGCGCTGGGCGGGGTGATCTCGGGCGGGGTCGCCCAGCGGGTCTCCGACTGGCTGGACGGCACCGGTACCTCCATCGCCGGACCACCGGTACTGCTGACCTGGCAGGCCTCGGCGATCCCGCCGGTGCTCGTCGTGCTGCTCGCCGCGGTCGCCTGGCTGTCCTGGCGCACCTCCCGGCTCAGCCGCGCGGAACGCGCCGCCGTCGGCCTCGGCCACCCCGGGGAGCCGGAGGACGTGGCCCGCAGCCGCCGTATCGCCCGGGTCCGGGCCATGGCCCTCCTCACCGACCGGACGCCGCTCGTCGTCACCGTGCTGTGCGCCGCCACGCTGGTGCTGGGCGCCGGGGCGCTGGTGGGGGCGCTGGCCACCGGGAAGACGCCGGACACGGCGGCCGACCGCACGTACGCCCTGGTGCACGGCGCGGCCCAGACCTCGCAGGCGCTCGGCTCCTGGCTGGTCGGGCTCGGCTTCATACTCTTCGTCACCTGGGGCCGGCGCGCCTACAAGGACGCCTCCGCGCGGCGCACCATCGGCATCCTCTGGGACGTCGGCACCTTCTGGCCGCGCGCCGCCCACCCCTTCGCCCCGCCCTGCTACGCCGAGCGCGCGGTCCCCGACCTGACCTGGCGGATCGACACCTGGACCCGCCGCACCGGCGGCCGGCTGGTCATCTCCGGCCACTCCCAGGGCAGCGTCCTCGCGGCCGCGGCGGCCTGGCAGCTGACCCCCGCCGTCCGCAAGCGGGTCGCCCTGCTCACGTACGGCTCACCGCTGGAGCGGCTGTACGGCCGCTGGTTCCCGGCTCACTTCGGTCCCGCCGAACTCGGCTCCCTGCACCGCGAGGTCGCCTGCTGGCGCAACCTCTACCGCCTCACCGATCCCATCGGCGGCCCCGTGCGGATCCCCGACGGCGACGGCCCTGAGGTCGACCACCCGCCCCTGAAGGACCCGCTCGCCTACGGCCGCACCCCGGGTCACCCGCTCCCGGCCCCGATCCTGGGGCACTCCGACTACCAGGCGGACCCGGCCTTCGCCGCGGAACGCGAGCGGCTGCTGGCCCGGCTGCGCCCGGAGCTGCCCGGGCAGCGGCCCCAACCGGGCCGCTGATCAGGCGAGTTCGGGCAGGTCCTGCGGGTACAGCAGGCTGAGGTCGTCGGTGCTCGGGTCGGCGAGCTGGGCGACCCGGCTCGCGTGCCGCTCCACCATCGCCTCGAACGTCTGCCGGGCGGTACGGCCGTTGCCGAACGCGGGGCCCTTCGGGAGCACCGTGAAATACGTCAGCAGCGCCTCGGACGCACCCGGCGCCAGCCGGTACTCGTGTTCGTCGGCCTGCTGCTCCACGATCCGCAGCAGTTCGTCCGGGCCGTAGTCGCTGAAGGTGATGGTCCGGGAGAAACGCGACGCCACACCGGGGTTGACCGAGAGGAAGCGCTCCATCTCCTCCGTGTAGCCCGCGACGATCACCACCACGGCGTCCCGGTGGTCCTCCATCAGCTTCACCAGCGTGTCGATGGCCTCCTTGCCGAAGTCCCGCCCGGCGTCCTCCGGCGACAGCGCGTACGCCTCGTCGATGAACAGCACCCCGCCGTGCGCCCGCTGGAAGGCCTCCTGGGTGCGGATCGCCGTGGAACCGATGTGCTCGCCGACCAGGTCGACCCGGGACACCTCGACCAGATGGCCCTTCTCCAGCACCCCGAGAGAGGCGAGGATCTCGCCGTAGAGCCGGGCGACCGTCGTCTTGCCGGTGCCGGGGGAGCCCGTGAACACCAGGTGCCGCTTGACGGAGGCGGCCTTGAGACCGGCCTGCTGGCGGCGCCGGCCGACCTCGATCATGTCGGTCAGCGCACGCACCTCGCGCTTGACGCTGTCGAGGCCGACCAGGGCGTCGAGTTCGCCGAGTACCGCCTTGGAGTTCCGGGCCGGCTCCTCGGGCGCGGCGGGGGTCAGGAGCGGCTCCTGCTCGGCGCTGCGCTGGCCCGGGATCGCGCCCAGCAGGCCGGGGGACTGGTACGAGGTCTGTACGGCCGTCTCCCGCGCCGCGGGCGGCCGCAGGCTGCCGCTCTCGTCGCTGGTGCAGTCCTCCACCACCGGGCCGGTGCCCGAGCCCGCGTCCGGACCGCCGTCCGCGAACTCGTAACCCCCGCGCGCGCACCGCTCCGTGCGGCACTTGCGCAGCGTCGTACGGCAGCCGTCGATCACATGGAAGCCGTAGCCGCCGCTGCCGGTGACCCGGCAGTTCTCGAAGGTGCCCCGGCCGCCCGCCGACACATAGAAGCCCGCCTCGGCCGGGGCGTCGACCGTGCAGCGCTCGATGGTGGGGTCGGCGCCCTTGGTGACGATCACGCCGGTCTGGGTGCCGTCCACCGTGCAGTTGTTGAGGGTGCCGCCGCTGCCGTGGTCGCGGAACCAGGCGCCGGTGGCCGCGTCCCGGATCCGGCAGTCGTCGAGCTGCGCGGTGGCGCCGTCACTCACCGACACCGCCGTGTTGCGCACCTGGGAGAGATCGCTGTCGACCACGTCCGCGCGGGAGCCGCGGTCCAGTACGAACAGGGCGTCCGGCACGTCGTGCACCCGGCAGGAGTCCAGCACCGCGGTGGCGCCGTCGCTGACCCACACCGCCGGATAGTCGCCCGTGCTGTCGAAGATCTCGCACTGGTTGGCGTCCACCCGGGTGCCCGGGTCCCACACCGACAGGCCGTTGCGCCCGAACTGACGCACTGTCGTCCGGGTCAGCGTCAGCACCGACCGCGAGCGCAGATCGACCGCGTTCTCCGGGATGTCGTGGATACGGCAGTCCGCGAGGGTCAGCACCGCGTCGGTGTCCAGCGTGACCCCGTCGGCGGTGGTGCGGTGCACGTCGCAGTCGGTGAGATGCGCCGTCGCCCGCGCGGTGACCTGCACGCCGGAGCCGCGCACCTCGTAGATCTCGCACCCCACCGCTTCCAGCGCGGAGCCCTCCCCGGTCGCCGTCAGGCCCGTGCCCGAGGCGTGGTGCACCCGGCAGCGCTCAAGGCGCGGGTGGCCGCCGCCGCGCACCGCCACGCCAGCCTGACCGGCCGCCACGACCTCGCACTCCTCGAACACGCCGCCGCCGTCGTCCAGCACGGCGATACCGATGCCGGCCGGGTTGTCGACGGTGCACCGCCGCACGGTCGGCCGGGCTCCGCCGCGCACCTCGATGCCGGCGGCGGACCTGGTGACGATCCGTACGTCCAGCAGCTCGGGCGTGCCCTCCTCGACCAGCAGCGCGGGCGCGGCCGCGTCCTGGCCCTCGACAAGCAGGTCCTGGACGACCGCCGAGGCGCGCACGGTCAGCGGGACCCCGTCCACGGGGGCGATGCGCACCGAGCCAGGCGAGCCCTCCGGGCCGCGCAGCGTCACCGCGCGCTGGACGACGAGGTTCTCCCGGTAGGTGCCGGGCGCGACCGTGAGGACATCGCCGTCGGCGGCGGCCTCCAGGGCGGCGGCGAGCGAGGCGTACTCACCTGTGCGGCGCCGCCACCGCGATGTGCCGGTGTGCGTCACCTGGACCGTGCCCTGTGCCATGGCGTTGCTCTGCCCCCACCTCGTCGTACAGATCGCTGGCTTCGCCTTCGGGGCGGCACCGTGAACGGTGCCCGGCCCCTTGTGGTCCGCTCGCGCGCGGGTCGATGCCGAATGCGCTTCGGCCGGTCCACCGTAGCGTGCGCCGAGGTGGTGGAATGACCAGAGACGGAAAGCCCGTCAGCTGCCCGTGCCTGCCTTGCCCCAGTCCGGCCCTGCCCGGTCCCAGGCCTGGTCCCAACGTGCGTACCTGCGACGGACCATACGCCAGACGATCATCCGTCTGCCGCCCTCGACCAGCCCCGCGGTGAGCAGGGCCGCGCCGAACCCGGCCAGCACGGCGTGCGTCGTGGCCGTCGCGGAGTCCAGCGGGCGGGCTGTCATGACGCCGTGCCGGTCCGTCCAGACGTCGAAGTGGTCGCCCTTGTGCGGGGACTCGAGGGTGGTCAGGACCGGGCCGTGCCTGCGGGTACCGTCCGGTGCGGTCCAGTCGGCGAGGACGCGGCTGCGGTTGTCGTGGGCGCTGGTGGCGTCGGGGTCGGGCTCCACCAGGGCGCCGCCCAGCTTGCGCACCACCGTGGCCATGACGAGATGCCGGTCCTGGTGCTGCTGCCGGACCGCCCGCTGGAGGGTGCCCTGGGCGGCGGCGCCGACGAACGAGCCGAGTACCGGCGCGGCCACCACGGTCAGCACCAGCGCCACCAGGGCCACCCAGGCCTCGACCAGGTCGGTCGCGCGGCGCAGCGGATTGCGCCGCCACCGCCACAGGCCGCGGATCGCTCGCACCGACCACCACCCCCTTCCCGCTCCGTGATAACCCCCGCCCGGTCCGTTCACCCGAGCCCCCGGCCGAAGAGAGAGCGAAATCACCTCCGGCCGGAACTTTCATGAACTTCTCACGACCCCAACGACCGGGCCGGGGGCCGGGGTTCCCGCCGGGCGCCGGAGATCGTCCGCCGCGTGCGACGCTCAGAGCAGGACGGACGGGGCGACACCGCTGCGGACGGTGGCGGACGGCGGGACCGTCGCGGGAGTGCGGGTGGCTCGGCCCGGCCTCGTTCCGGCCACCGGAACCGCGGCCACCGGAACCGCGGCCGTTGATGCCGCTGGACCACGACATCGGGCGGTCACCGGTGTGGTGCGGCCAACGACATCGTGCGGTCACCGACATCGCGCGGCCAACGATGTGGTGCGGTCACCGACATCGTGCGGTCACCGACATCGTGCGGTCACCGCAGTGGTGCGGTCACCGACTTCCTGCGCCCCACGACATCGTGCGGTCACCGACTTCCTGCGCCCCAGGATCGTGCGGTCACTGACGCCCTTCGGTCCCCGGCACCGCCCGGCTCGCGGAACGTCAGTCGAGGATCCGGACCGGGTCCCCCACCCGGATCGTGCCGGGGGAGTGCGGCACCAGGTTCTGGCCGAAGACCAGCTGGTTGCCGAACCTGCGGTGCCGTGCCAGTGTCCGCAGCGGCTCTCGGCCGCGCTCGGCGGTGGCCTGGTCCGTCGTGGTCACGACGCACCGCCCGCACATCTTCGCGACCCGGAACTCGACCTCGCCGATGGCGATCCGTCGCCAGTCGTCCTCGGCCCAGGCCTGTGTGCCGCGCACGACCACGTTCGGCCGGAACCGGTTCATGGGCAGCGGACCCTCGTCGGCGTGCTCACCCTGCGCGATCAGGGAGTTGAGGGCGTCCAGCGAGGCCTGCGTGGTGACCAGCAGGGGAAAACCGTCGGCGAAGCTCACGGTCTCGCCCGGCAGCGCGTGGTCAGGGTCGATCGGGCGGCGGGTCGCGGGGGCGTCCATGCGGGCGAGCCGGACGTCGGCCTCCAGATACGCGCCGCACCACGCATGGGCCGCCTCCGCCGCGAGGACCGCCTCCACCTTCGTACCGAAGATGTCCACCGGCACCGTGCCCCCCGGCTCCGGGACCGGCACTGTCAGGGGTGTGCGCCCGGGCGCGGACAGACGTACGCCGCCGCCGGGCAGCAGCTCGGCAGCGGCGAGCGCGAGGCGCGGCTGCTCCCGCTGGGTGACGACCTTTCCCCCGTCGTCGATCAGAACCCAGCGTCGGTCGCCGGCCAGCCCCCAGGGCTCCACAACGGCCTCCCGGGGCGCGAAGCCCCGGAGCGCCTTGACCGGGTGAACGTGAATCGACTGCAGTTCGGCCTTCCCCATGACGCCATCGTGCCAGGCCGCACGGACATCCGGGGGGTCGCCGGTCAGTAGCCGCGGTACTGCTGCTGTTGCTGGTTGTTGTACGGGTCCTGGTACGGAGCCGCCGGCGCGGGGCGCGGGGCGGCCGGGCGCATCGCCTCGTAACCCGAGCCCCCCGTCATCGGACGGGGCGGCTGCGGCTGCTGGGCCGGGTAGCCGCGCGGTCCCGTCGCCTGCTGGGGGATGTAAGCCGTGGGCGCCTGCTGCAGCGGTGCTGGCTGCTGCATCTGCTGCGGGTAGCCGTAGCCCGGGGCCTGCTGGGAGGGGCCCGCGGGGAGGGCGGGCAGTGCCGACGGCAGCGCGGGCAGGTTGCTGAAGCTGCTGGGCGCGTCGTAGGCGGGAGGGACCCGGATCGGGGCGATCTGGGGGGTGCCGCGTTCGGCCACGAGCGAGTCGTAGATCGGGGTGTCCGGGAAGGAGGCGGAGTAGTAGCCGCCGCCATAGGTGGAGCGGGGGGAGGTCATGGCACATAAGTTAAGCCCACGATGTGCTGGTTGGGGAGACCGATAAGAGGGTTGTTTTTCGTGTCGGCAGTGACGCCGGATCATCAATCCGAGCGAACTCGGCAAAAAAGGACGACAATCAGCCTTCTGATCGTGTAAAGGCCGAGTTCCGAGCCGGTTACCGGCAGTTGGCCAGGGATCTTCCTGTGCCACTCATGGGAGATCCGCGGCGCCGGGAATAGGTTGGGGTACGGATGACGTGGGACCGCCGGGACGCGCCCGGCATGCCGACACGCGATGGGGGCGGACATGCCAATGCCGAAAGGATCGAATGCGCCGGTGCCGACGACGGCCCTGCGCGTCGAATTGGGTTGGCGCTCCGGTCCGGGCGCCCCCGACGCGGACGCCTCGGCGCTGCTGCTGGCCGCCGGGAAAGTGCGCTCCGACGGTGACTTCGTCTTCTACAACCAGCCGGCGCACGCCTCGGGCGCGGTCCGGCACGAGGGCAAGCGGCGCTCCGGCGACCTGGTCACCGACACCCTCTTCGTCGACCTCGCGCGCGTGGAGACCCCGATCGAGCGGATCGTCCTCGCGGCCTCGGCCGACGGCGGAACGTTCGGACAGGTCCCGGGCCTCTATATCGAGGTCCGCAACGCGGCGGACGCAAGTGTGGTCGCCCGGTTCGACAGCATGGGCGCCACGGTCGAAACCGCTTTCGTACTCGGTGAGTTGTACCGGCGTCAGGGCGGCTGGAAATTCCGTGCGGTCGGGCAGGGGTACAGCAGTGGGCTGGAAGGGCTCGCCACCGATTTCGGGATCACGGTGGACGAGCCGCAGCACCCGACGCGGCCCCCCGTGCCGCAGGCCGCTCCTTCGGTCCCGAATCCCGTAGCTCCTGCGGGCCCCGGTCCGGTCCCCCCGCCGCCGCCCGCCGCCCCGCCCTTCCCGCGGCATCCGGCGCCGGCCTCCGCCGGTCTGCCCGTTCCGCCGCCTGCGCCCACCGCGCCCGTCCGGCTGTCCAAGGTGACGCTCACCAAGGCGGCGCCCTCCGTCTCGCTGGCCAAACAGGGCGGCACCTCGGGCGCGCTGCGGGTCAACCTCAACTGGCAGGTCCGAAAGCAGCTCCTGGGCTGGGGCGGCCGGCACGGCGCAGCGGGCGACCTCGACCTCGACCTGTGCGCCCTGTACGAACTCGCCGACGGCCGCAAGGGCGTCGTCCAGGCGCTGGGCAACGCCTTCGGCTCCCTGAACCGGCCGCCGTACATCCACCTCGACGGCGACGACCGCACCGGCGCCGTGTCGAGCGGCGAGAACCTCACCGTCAACCTCGACCACAAACAGGACTTCCGGCGCATCCTGGTCTTCGTGACGATCTACCGGGGCGCCTCGTCCTTCGCCGACCTGCACGCCACGGTCACCCTCCGGCCCCAGCACGGCGCTGCGGTCGACTTCTCCCTGGACGAGTGCACGGTTCCCTCCACCGTGTGCGCGCTGGCCCTGCTCACCAACACCGGCGGCGACCTCGTCGTGCAGCGCGAGGCGCGCTACCTGGTTCCGGAGCGCGGGGTGAGCCCGCAGCGGACCGTCGACCGCGCCTATGGCTGGGGCATGAACTGGACGCCCGGCCGCAAATGACGCACGACGCGGTCAGCCTTCGTCGGCGACCGTGTCGGGACGCGTGTACGTGCGGCCCTTCCAGGCCGCGCCGCGCCCCCGGTAGTGCTGCACCGCGGAGTCGACCGTCATGAGGAGGTAGAGGAACGCGGTGAACGGCAGCAGCGGTGCGAGCCACAGCGGCTGCCGGTAATAGCGGAGCATCGGCAGGTACGTCGCGGTCATCACCAGCCAGGCCGCCGCGCCGAGGAGCACCGTCGGCGCGTCGCCGGTGACCAGGCCGGCCGGCACCGCCGCCGGCGGCACCAGGTACACCAGCGTCAGACCGGCGGCCGTACCGAGGAGCAGCAGCGGGTTGTGCCGCAGTTGCGCGTACGCGCTGCGGGAGACCATCCGCCACAGGTCGTGCAGGCGCGGATACGGGCGCACGCTGTCCACCCGGTCGGCGAGCCCCAGCCAGATGTGCCCGCCGCTGCCCTTCACCGCGCGGGCGAGCGCCACGTCGTCGATCACGGCGTGCCGGATGGCGTCCGGGATGCGCGCCTTCGCCGCGGTGTCGGCGCGCAGCAGGACACAGCCGCCCGCCGCTGCCGCCGTGCGCGAACCCTTCCGCCCGATCCGGCGGAACGGGTACAGCTGGGCGAAGAAGTAGACGAAGGCCGGCACCACGAGCCGTTCCCACAGACTCGCCACCCGCAGCCGGGCCATCTGCGAAACCACGTCGAAGCCGCCGGTGCGGGCGGCCGCGACCAGCAGCCGCAGGCTGTCAGGTTCGTGCGCGATGTCGGCGTCCGTCAGCAGCAGGTACTCGGGGCCACGCGCGCGTGCCAGCGCGATGCCGTGCCGCAGCGCCCACAGCTTGCCCGTCCAGCCCGACGGCGGCTCACCGGCGGGCGAGCTCACGGTCAGCGGCAGCCCGCCGTGGCGCGCGGCCAGCTCCCGGGCCAGCTCCCCCGTGCCGTCCGTACTGCCGTCGTCGACGAGGAACACCTCCGCCCGCCCCGGATAGTCCTGCGCCAGCAACGACGGCAGACTCAGGGGCAGGACGGCCGCCTCGTCCCGGGCCGGGACCACCACGCACACGTCCGGCCACTCCGCGGGCTCGCGCCGCGGCGGCAGCCTGACGTCGGTGCGCCAGAAGAAGCCCTGGCAGAGCAGCAGCCACAGCCAGGCGGCGAGGGATACGGCAGCGGTCCACGCGATGGCGCTCACCCGCGCAGTCTGCCCCATGGGGCCTGCTCCCAACGGCCCATCGTCTATCGTGGCCGGGTGAAGATCGCGCTCATCGACTCCGGCATCGGCCTGCTGGCGGCCACCGCAGCGGTACGGCGGCTGCGCCCCGACGCCGATCTCGTCCTCTCCTTCGACCCCGAGGGCATGCCCTGGGGACCGCGCACCCCCGAGGGTGTCACCGAGCGTGCCATGGCCGTCGCCGAGGCCGCCGCCGCCCGCCGGCCCGACGCGCTGATCATCGGCTGCAACACGGCGACCGTGCACTCCCTGACCGCGCTCCGCGCGCGTCTGGAACCCGGCATCCCGGTCATCGGCACGGTACCGGCGATCAAGCCGGCCGCCGCCGGCGGCGGCCCCGTCGCGATCTGGGCGACCCCCGCCACCACGGGCAGCGCCTACCAGCGGGGCCTCATCGAGGACTTCGCCGGCGGCGTGCCGGTCACCGAGGTGCCCTGCTGGGGGCTGGCCGAGGCCGTCGAACACGCCGACCAGGCCGCCATCGACGCCGCCGTGGCCGCGGCGGCCCTGCTCACGCCGGACGACGTGACGACCGTCGTCCTGGGCTGCACCCATTACGAACTCCTGGCCGAACGTATCCGCGCCGCGGTCCAGCGCCCCGGCGCCGCCCCCCTCGCCCTGCACGGCTCGGCGGGCGCGGTGGCCGCCCAGGCGCTGCGCCGGATCGGCGCGCAGCCGGCCCCCGGCGCACCGGCCACCGGCACGGTGACGGTGCTGCTCAACAGCCGGGAGGGCGAGCTGCCCGAGGCCGCGCTCAGTTACGCCGAGGCCCGCCTGCTCCGCGCGGCCAGTCCTGCCGCGTCCCAGTGACCCCGCGGGGGTCGGTCATACCGCCGATGTGAGCAGTCACCCTCCGCAACGCGGTACCCGCGCAGCGAAACCTGAGTAATCTCGTAGACATGAGGGACCAACCCCGCGACCTCTCTCCCGACAAGGACGCCTCGCACCCGGCTGTCTGGACCGGGCGCGCCACGAACCGGGTCCAGTGGCTGCTGGCGCTGGTCGGCGCGGCCTGCATGGCGCTCGGTATCGAACTGGCCGTGGACTCCGCCTGGTCATCGGGGGCCGCCCCGCTGGTGATGTCGGTCGTGGGCTGCATCGCGGCCGGACTGCTGGTCCTCTTCGGCACCCTCGCCTTCGTGCACGTCGACCTGAAGCTCGACGGGGAGTGCCTCGAAATCCGCTGCGGTCATATAGGAGTACCGCGCCGTCGTATTCCGCTCTCCCATGTGGTCGGCGCCGACTTCTCCCCGCAGATCACCCCGCGCCACTGGGGCGGCTGGGGCTACCGCTGGCGCCCCGAGAAGGGCACGGCCGTCGTCGTCCGCCGTGGCGAGGGCATCGTCCTGCGGCTGTGGGACGGCCACACCTTTACGATCACCGTGGACAACGCCGAGTCCGCCGTGCGTGTCATCAGGGAACGCCTGCGGACGATCACACCGGGTACGGCGCATTGACGCAGGCCGCACAGGGGGCTGGATCACACAGGGCTGGAGCACATGTGCCCGGGCCGCATGGGGCGGGGCCACATGTGCCAGGACCATACAGCCGTACGGCTCAACTGCCCGGTACCCCCGCTCCCCACGGATGTGCCGTCGCCAGGCCCGCGAGCAGGCCCGCGCCCGCCGGCACCGTCGTGAAGCTGAGCGCGTTGCCGACCGCGGCGATCGCGGCCAGGGCGGTGAGTGCCGCGCCCGCCGTGAGGGTGACCGGTGTGGCGCGGGGCGACCGCCACAGGGCGTAGAGGATCCAGCAGAACGCGGTGGCCAGCAGCAGGCCGCCGACCAGGCCCTGCTCGGCGGCCTGCTGGAGCGGTGCGGAGTGTGGTTTGCCGTCGGGCAGCAGGGCCTCGGGCGCGCTGCCGCTCAGCTCGCCGAGGCGCCCCGGGCCGACGCCCAGGGCGGTGTTCCGGCGCGCGAGGCGCAGGGCGTCCCGCCACAGCTGGACGCGGCGCTCGGGAAGGGGCCCCTCCAGGGCGGAGGCGAGCCCGGCGGGCAGGACGTTCGCGGCGACCGCCCACACCGTGCCGGTCACCAGCGTGGCCGCCAGCGCCAGCCCGGCGAGGCCCGGCCCCCGTCGTCGCATCCGGCCGGCGGCCAGGGAGCACAGCAGGACGACGGCACTGGCCGCGCAGCCGGCCGTCGAGCCCATGGCCGCCCCGGCCACCGCGATCCCGGCGGCCAGCATCCGCAGCCCGAACCGCAGCGCCGAAACCGGCGTCGCCCACGCGGCGCAGCACGCGGCGCCCGTCGCGAGGGCCAGCAGCGCCGCCACGGCACCCGTATGGCCGAGCGGGGTCGTGAACTGCGGGCCCGGAGCCACCCGGGGCATCGCCACCGCCAGCCCCAGCCCCGCCAGGGCGCCGGCACACGGCGCCGCCACCGGCAGCAGCGAGCCGGACATCCGGCCCGCGGCGTAGCCCGCGGCCACCGCGAGCACCGCCAGCAGCACACCCTCGGGCCGCGCGTCGCGTCCGATCGCCGAGACCAGCGGCCACCCGGCGCAGGCCCCGAGCACCACGACGCCCAGCGCGTCAGAAACGTTTCGTCTTTCGTGGTCCGTGTCCCTCTCGGCAGCGGACGTCATCCCGGTCGACCCCACCGTCGCCCCCCGTACCCCGGTCCCCCGACCTGTGGCGGGCCCCGCCGCCCGCCTCGGCACACCGTAACCGGGTGGTGCCCGTTTTGTGGATGACTTGCGCGGGAACGGTGTGATTCACGCATGCGGAGACCGCGCTGTCGGACGCAAGGTCAACCGCCGTACACTCCCGGAGTGACCGCCACCGCAACTTCCGTGGACCAGTCTGACCAGCTCACGTCGCGCCCCGCGCCCCGCGCACGCGGCCTCCGGCTGCTTCGCCGCCTGGTCCCGGCCGCCGCCTCCGCGCTCAGCGGAGTGCTGCTGTACATCAGCTTCCCGCCGCGCACCCTGTGGTGGCTGGCCCTGCCCGCCTTCGCCGGATTCGGATGGGTGCTGCGAGGCCGCTCCTGGAAGGCGGCCCTCGGGCTCGGCTATGTCTTCGGGCTCGGCTTCCTGCTGCCGCTGCTGGTGTGGACGGGCGTGGAGGTCGGCCCCGGCCCGTGGCTGGCGCTGGTGGCGATCGAAGCGATCTTCATCGCCCTGGTCGGGGTGGGCGTGGCCGCCGTCTCCAAGTTGCCGGCCTGGCCGGTGTGGGCGGCCGCCCTGTGGATCGCGGGCGAGGCGGCACGCGCGCGCGTGCCCTTCCGCGGCTTCCCCTGGGGCAAGATCGCCTTCGGGCAGGCGGACGGCGTCTTCCTGCCGCTCGCCGCGGTGGGCGGCACCCCGGTGCTCGGTTTCGCCGTCGTCCTGTGCGGGTTCGGTCTGTACGAGGTGGGGCGACTGGCCGTCGAGGGCCGGCGGACCCATGAGATCCGGCGCGGAGCCGCGGCCGCGGCCCTGCTGAGCGTGGCCGTGCCCGTGGTGGGCGCGGTCGCCGCGCGGACGCTGGTCAGTGACAAGGCCGAGAAGGGCTCGGTCACCGTCGCGCTCATCCAGGGCAACGTGCCGCGCGCGGGCCTGGACTTCGCCTCCCAGCGGCAGGCGGTTCTCGACTACCACGTGAAGGAGACGCTCAAGCTGGCCGCCGATGTCAAGGCGGGCAAGGTCGCCAAGCCCGACTTCGTGCTGTGGCCGGAGAACTCCTCCGACGTCGATCCGTTCGCCGACGCCGACGCGGCCGCCGTGATCGACGAGGCCGCCAAGGCGATGGGAGTGCCCATCTCGGTCGGCGGGGTCGTCGAGCGGGGCGGCAAGCTGCTCAACGAGCAGATCCTGTGGGACCCGGTCAAGGGCCCGACCGCGACGTACGACAAGCGGCAGATCCAGCCCTTCGGCGAGTACCTCCCGCTGCGCGGTCTGGTCGGCGCCGTCAACAAGGACTGGACCAGCATGGTCCGCCAGGACTTCAGCCGGGGCACCAAGCCCGGTGTGTTCGACATCGACGGTGCCGAGGTGGGCCTCGCCACCTGCTACGAGGCCGCCTTCGACTGGGACGTGCGGGACACCGTCACGCACGGCGCCGAGATGATCTCCGTGCCGAGCAACAACGCCACCTTCGACCGCAGCGAGATGACCTACCAGCAGCTCGCCATGTCCCGGATCCGCGCGGTCGAGCACAGCCGGACCGTCACCGTGCCGGTGACCAGCGGCGTCAGCGCGGTCATCATGCCGGACGGGAAGATCACCCAGAAGACCGGCATGTTCGTGCCCGCCTACCTGGTCCAGAAGGTGCCGCTGCGCACCTCCGAGACGCCCGCGACCCGTCTTGGCATCCTGCCGGAGATCGCGTTGGTGCTGGTCGCGGCGGGTGGGGTCGGCTGGGCGATCGGCGCCGGGATGCGCGGCCGGCGCGCCGGTGACGCGTAGCCGTACACCCGCTGTGCGCCCCGTGGTTCCGGCCGGGTGCGAGGAACCCGGCGGTTAGGGTCGGCTCATGGCTACTCCTGACTTCATCCGCACGATCCGGGCCGGCGCGGGCCACCAACTGCTCTGGCTGCCCGGGATCACCGCCATCGTCTTCGACGACGACGGCAGAGTGCTGCTGGGCCGCCGTACCGACACCCGCAGGTGGTCGGTCATCGGCGGCATACCGGAGCCGGGGGAGCAGCCCGCGGCCTGCGCCGTACGGGAGGTCTTCGAGGAGACGGCGGTGCGCTGTGTCGCCGAGCGGGTGGTCCTCGTCCAGGCGCTGGAGCCCGTCACCTACCCGAACGCGGACGTCTGCCAGTTCATGGACATCACCTTCCGCTGCCGGGCTGTCGGCGGCGAGGCCCGGGTGAACGACGACGAGTCGCTGGACGTGGCCTGGTTCGACGTGGACGCCCTGCCGGAGCTGGACGAGTTCGGGGTGTTCCGGATCAAGCAAGCCATGTCGGATGCACCCACATGGTTCGACGCTACGGCTTTCAGCTGAAGTATGTGTGCTGACGCTATGGGGGAGGAGGTGGGTGCCCCCTAGGGTCGCCCCATGAGCTCGCCCAGTACCCGCCTCGCCCCCGCCCTTGACCTGCACGGCCGCACCGCCCTCGTCACCGGTGCCGCCGGAGGCATCGGCCGCGCCTGCACCCTGCGTCTCGCGGCGGCCGGTGCCCGGGTCAGAGCCGTCGACCGGGACGAGGCAGGGCTGGCCGAACTGGTGGACCTCGCCGGGCGGACCCCGGGCCCGGCGGGCGGCGGCGCCGTCGAACCGTACGTCCTCGACCTCACCGACCTGGACGCGGCCGAACGCGCCGCCGTCGGCACCGACGTCCTCGTCAACAACGCGGGCCTCCAGCTGGTGCGCCCCATCGAGGAGTTCCCGCCGGACGTCTTCCACACCGTACTGACCGTGATGCTGGAGGCACCGTTCCGGCTCATCCGGGGCGCGCTCCCGCACATGTACCGGCAGGGCTGGGGGCGGATCGTGAACGTGTCCTCCGTCCACGGGCTGCGCGCCTCCGCCTACAAATCCGCCTATGTGGCCGCCAAACACGGTCTGGAAGGGCTGTCGAAGACGGCCGCTCTGGAGGGCGCGCCCCATGGGGTGACCTCGAACTGTGTGAACCCGGGCTATGTGCGCACCCCACTGGTCGAGAAACAGCTCGCCGACCAGGCCCGCGCGCACGGCATCCCCGAGGAGCGGGTGCTGTCCGAGGTGCTCCTGACCGACAGCGCCGTCAAACGGCTCGTCGAACCGGAGGAGGTCGCCGAGGCGGTGGCCTACCTCTGCGCCCCCCAGGCGTCCTTCGTCACGGGCACCTCTCTGGTGCTCGACGGCGGCTGGACGGCCCACTGACGGACCGGGCACCCGTCGGCCCCCGAGTTTTCCACAGGCCCGACGGGCCGGAGCGGCGATGCGGAATCCTGTGACCATGTCTCGCGATCACGTGCAGTCCGTCGGGCGGCCGGCCCCGGCTCCGGCCCCGGCTTCCGGCGCCCTCGACCTGGGCGCCGAAGTGCCGGGGGGCGCCGAGCCGGCGTACCTCGAACTGCTGGCCAGAGGCGCCCCGGCGGAGGCGTACGAGCAGCCGGTGCTGCTCGCCCGTGCCGAGAACCGGCCGCCGGAGCGGATCGCCGCCCTGGAGCGGGCCAAACTCCTCGCGCTGCGGGTGCGCACCGAGCTGGAGGGCAGACGCCGGCGTGAGGCCGAGCTGTCCGCCCTGTTCGAGACCGCCCATGACCTGGCAGGACTGCGGGACGTGGACGCCGTGCTCCAGGCCATCGTCCAGCGCGCCCGTTCCCTGCTCGGCACGGACGTCGCCTACCTGAGCCTGAACGACCCGGCGCGCGGCGACACCTACATGAGGGTCACCGAGGGCTCGGTCGCGGCCCGCTTCCAGCAGCTGCGGCTCGGCATGGGGGAAGGGCTCGGCGGACTTGTCGCACTGACCGCGCGCCCGTACGTCACCGACGACTACTTCAAGGACGACCGCTTCGAGCACACGCTCACCATCGACGCCGGGGTGCGCGACGAGGGCCTGGTCGCCATCCTCGGCGTCCCGCTCATGCTCGGGCCGCACGTCATCGGGGTGCTGTTCGCGGCGGACCGGCGGGCACGCGTCTTCGAGCGGGAGCAGATCGCGCTGCTCGGTTCCTTCGCCGCGCTCGCCGCGGCCGCCATCGACACGGCGAACCTGCTCACCGAGACCCGCTCGGCCATGACCGGCCTGGAGCGGGCCAACGAGATCATCAAAGCCCACAGCGCGGTCATCGAACGTGCCTCGGAGATCCACGACCGGCTCGCCGAACTCGTGCTGCGCGGCGGCCAGGTCCATGACGTGGCCGCCGCCGTCTCCGAAGTCCTCGGCGGCACGGTCGAGTTCACCGACACCGCCGACCCCCGGCCGCTGGAGACATCGCGCACGGAGGGGCACGCGGTACGGCACGGCGACGACTGGATCGCCGCGGTCGCCGCGGGCGGCGAACTCCTCGGCGCGCTGGTGCTGCGCGGCCACCCCGGCCTCGACCCCGTCGACCAGCGCACCCTGGAGCGGGCCGCGATGGTCACCTCACTGCTCCTGCTCGCCCGCCGCTCCGCCGCCGAGGCCGAACAGCGGGTGCGCGGCGAGCTGTTGGACGACCTGCTCGACGCCCGTGATCGCGAGCCACGCCAACTGAGCGACCGCGCCGCCCGGTTGCATGCCGACCTCGACGCCACCCACGTCGTGCTCGCCGCCCGCCTGGACGGCCCGGCGGCGGACGCCGAGGAGGCGGCGGCAGCACGCCGCCGGCTGTGGTCGGCCGCATCCCACCTCGCCACCACCCGGCACGGCCTGGCAGCGGCCCGCGACGGCGGTACCGTCCTGCTGCTGCCCCTCGGCCCCGGCGGCACCGCGACCGACCTGGCCCGGCGCACCGCCCGGCACCTCGGCACCGCCGTCCACCAGCCGGTGACCGTCGGCGCCTCCGCCCCCGTCGCCGACCTCGCCACCGGCCCCGACACCGTGGCCGTCGCGTACGCCGAGGCCCGCCGCTGCCTCGACGCGCTGGACCTCCTCGGCCGGGGCGGAGACGGTGCCGCCGCCGAGGACTTCGGCTTCCTCGGTCTGCTCCTCGCCGGTGAACGGGACGTCGCCGCGTTCGTCACCCGCACCATCGGCCCGGTCGTCGCGTACGACACACGGCGCGGCACGGAGCTGCTGCGCACCCTCGACGCGTACTTCGCCTGCGGGATGAGTCCGGCCCGTACGAAGGACGAACTCCACGTCCACGTCATGGGGCCGGGCAGTCTGTTCGCCGCCTTCGTGGGCGAGCGCGTGGACGGCCACGACTTCGCCGCCCAGGTCGTCGGACAGGGCGCGGTCGCCGTAC